>CAMDSZ010000234.1 GCA_945906945.1 Akkermansia muciniphila | reverse complement strand
ATCCTGCAACGACTTTGATCCCGGCCAGGTCGCCATCAGCCTTCGGTCCGTTGAAGAGTTTCGTGAAGGCTGGTACGTGGGAGGTGTCGAGGCCGATGATGCCCGCGCGCAGGGGTTGCAAGGACTCGACTGCACTTAAGGGAACGGCGAAAACGATGGCGGCAAGCGCCTGGACGATGGGGTATCGTTGCATTGGGGGGATTTTTTTGGGGGGGAATGGAGTGCGGGAGTCGGCGCCGCGCGTATCCAGTATACCGAGGTTAGGGTCGACGACTCGGATGTAAAGCAAAGTGCGACATCCACCCCGAAACGACCGCGCCCTAAGGTTTGGCGTTTTTCTCCGTATCCGTGATTTCCCGGACGTAGATATTCTTCCAGCGAATCTCGCCTCCGTGCGTCTGCAGCATGATTGGTCCGGTCGGGGGCAGGGGCTCTTCTCGGTTCCAGAAGTTTTCCACCACAGCGCCGTCGACCACGATTTTTCCGTTGAGCCAGACCCATGTTTTGGAGGCGACCTGCTTGATTCGAAACTGGTTCCACTCGCCAAAGGGCTTGTCGGCAAGCAGCAGCGGATCCCGACCGGGCGCGTTTGGGGTGTTGTTGAAGAGTCCGCCCGAACCAAGATGCGGACGTCGATCTGGTTTTTGCGGATCAAAGATCTGGTTCCAATCCCAAATTTGCACCTGGGGAGTTCCCCGGAGGTAGATGCCGCTGTCAGCTTTCGGCACCGTTTTGTAGTCGATCAGCAGTTCAATGTCGCCGAATTGCTCCTCGGTGCAGGCGTAGGGGCCGGTGCCCACGTTCAACAACTCCTCATTGTCCACGCGCCAGTGCGCGGTGAAATCGTTGCGCTGCGTCTTTAGGGCCTCAGAGAGCTTGTCACCTTGAAGCTTTACGGTGGAGTGCGGATTCCATCCGTACCAACCGGTGAGGTCTTTTCCATTGAAAAGCGCTCGAAAACCTTCGGGGGCGGCGGGCTCGGCGGAAAGTGTCGCTTGAAAACTGACAATGGACACAACGGTGAGCAGGAGTGGAATGACGGGGGGCATGGTTTGATGTCTTAGCGAGTAGCGGCGCAACGCTGCAACTCAATAGTCGATCCTGATAAGTGCGGGTTCGCGGGCACAACCACGCTGAGTCTTCATCTCCCCCGTATCGAAGCGGACGGGTGGAGTTTTCGGAGGTTCAATGATGACGCTCTCAACCGATCGGAATCCTGCATGCTGATGGCCATTACAAAAAACAAACAATGCATTGCCAGAGATGGATGGTGTGTTTCGCGACCTTTTCCGCCAAATTCTTGAGACGGCAGTTGCCGGATGATTGAGCGCCCCCCATGAAACCCCAAGGAACACCATTTGAGAACAAGTCCGACACGCCCAGGGTGATATTTGTGATTTGGATGGTTGCTTTCGCAGCCGTGTTTGGACACGGAATGATCAGTGTCTTTGCCGCCGAATTCCGGCTCGGTTCTCCGTTTTCTGATCACATGGTTCTGCAGCGTGAAAAGCCTGTCGCCGTTTGGGGGTGGGCCGAAGCGGGCGAACTCGTGACCGTTTCTTTTGCCGGTCGTTCCAAGTCCGTCAGCAGTGCCCCCGATGGAATGTGGGCGCTCGAGCTTGACCCCCTTTCGGCTTCCGCCGAACCGCGGAAGCTGACCGTGACTGGCCGGGGAGGCCGTGGCATCACGATTGAGGACGTACTGGTGGGAGAGGTTTGGCTTGGGTCCGGTCAGTCGAACATGGAGATGAGCGTGGGCTCGGCGAACGATTTTGACGCGGAGAAAGCCTCTGCCCACCTGCCGCTGATCCGCTACTATGGCGAAGCGTCAGGTCCTGCGGAGAGGCCCATGCCGGAGGGAAGGGGAGGCTGGCAGGTGTGCACGCCGGAGAGCGTCCGCCGGTTTTCCGCGACCCTCTATTTTTTCGGCCGTGAAGTGCACCGCGAATTGGATGTCCCCGTGGGGCTCATCTGCTCGGCAAGCGGCGCGACACAGATCGAGTACTGGATTCCTGCGGAGGCCCAGTCCTTCGATGAAAAAACCAAGGCGAACTACGACTCGATGCTGCGCGGTTACACGAGTTTCGACGAAGCGAAAGTGATGGCTGAGTACGAGGCAAAGCTGGCTGCATGGAAACTTGCCGCTGAGCAGGCCGTTGAAGAGAAGAAAGCTCCGCCTCCCAGGCCCACGGATGTGCTTGCCATCCGCAAGCGCAAGGGGCCGCCCGGGGGGCTGTACAATGGTAAGATCTTCAACCTTATTCCTTTCAGTCTTCGTGGAATCCTCTGGTACCAAGGCGAAAGCAACGCGGGCAATCCTGATCTCTACCACAGGCTGCTCACCGAGCTCGTGACAAGCTGGCGCGCGCTCTGGCACGAGGAACTACCCTTTGCATGGGTGCAACTGCCGGGCTTCACCGCGCCCGGGGAAGCGTGGCCCCGGATGCGTGAGGCGATGCTCAAGGCAACCGTTCTGCCGAGGACCGGCATGGCTGTGACGATCGACATCGGGGACCCAAAAAACATCCACCCGACCAACAAACAGGAGGTGGGTCGCCGCCTCTCGCTCTGGGCACTTGGCACGGTTTACGGCAAGCACGTGCCGGCCACGAGCGGACCGTTGCCGGTTGGCTCATCGATCCAAGGCAACACAATGACAGTCGCTTTCAGCCAAGCTGGAGGCGGACTTAAAACCAAGGACGGAGGGTCTGTTTCCGGGTTCCAGATCGCTGGTGCCGACCAGCAGTGGAGACCCGCCGTGGCCACGATCGCTGGCGACAAGGTTGTGGTCAGCAGCGCGGAGGTCGCTGCACCAGTGGCAGTGCGCTACGCATGGCAGGACTTCCCCGAGTGCAACCTTTACAACGCTGCCGGACTCCCCGCCTCACCCTTCCGCACCGACGAGTGGCCGGCAGCCGCGGCCCCCAAGAAATAGAGACTGCGGCGGGGGGATCTTCGAGGTATTCACTACAACTGCGTCTTCACTGCATGCAAGCTTTCGGGGAGCTGAGAACCTGGGTTAGGACTTGCGTTCTCGATCATGAAATGCGACACGCCCTTCGCCTTTGCAGCCGCAATCACCGCCGGAATATCCACGCGGCCCGCCCACAGACGCACCATCAGCGGACGCGCAGACTTGGGATTGGCCACGTCCGACTTCGCATCGCGAGCCAGATCCTTGAGATGCAGCGAGCAGATGCGCTCTTTTAGAGTCCTGCGGGCGTCAGTGCGGTGTGCTCGTAAAGAATCACGCCGCCACGTCTGAGGATCTCTTTCTGCAGGGATTGCACATCGAGGGCTCGCGCCTCGATGTTCGCATCCAGGGCTGCCTTCGCCGCGATCCCACACGCTTCACCCAGCGCCATGAAGACGGGTTCCATGCGGATGGTCTGGTAGCCGACATGGCTCGCGCTGCACGCCACTGGCACCAGCAATCCATCCACGCGTTTAGGGACAAGAATGCGGTACGGGAGTTGCAAGGGCTGGTGTTCAATGAAGATGTAGCCTTCGCGCACGCCGGGATGCGCGGGGTCGTATTTGTGGACGCCGTGTGAATCGAATCCGAACTCGGCGACGGCGATGCTATCGGGTTTGCGGCGCGGCAGGCCGGTGGCGTTGTCCAAAGCGGCGTCGCGTTCGGTGAAGTTATACTCGCCCCAAATGCGCCGACCTTCACGCACGTAAATGTGATGGGGACGATGGCGGTTGTCAGTGAACTCGTCTTTTGGGAAACCAAACTGCCTCGCTTCATCTCGGATAGACTGCGGCACTTCGGGGTCATTTTGCAGAAACCACAGGTAACCTTCGGAGTGCGCCCAGTAACGCTGGAAGATGCGGTCGCGTTCGGCGAAATCCGCCTCGGGCCAATGCCAGTTTTCTTCAGCAAGATCGAAGGACTCGCTGGGCACACCGGTGTCACCCGCCGGATGCGCGTTGTTTAACTCAAACTTTCCATTCGGCATTGGAAAGACGTGGATGAGCTTGCTGAGTTTCGTGACTTTGCCCGCGCGCATGTCCTCAAGCATCGCGCGGTAGTCGTCCCGGTTGAATGCAGCAGGTTTTTCAACCGGCACGGTGTTGGCCAAGTCTTTTGTGACGTGCATGCGGAAGCAGAAAGCTTGGATGCCATCGTCCGCCTCGCCAGTGGAACCGGGCTGTGGATTCGAATCTTTAAAGCGAAGGTAAATCTTGCCTGCGTGTGCCTCGCCATACGTCTCGCGGCTCTCTCTTCCGACCCGATAGGGCACTCCCGCCAGCGCCGCGAGATCACCTTCGTAAGTCGCGTCAACGAACGTCCTCGCGCGGAACTCCAACTTTGTCCCGGGCCGCGCGAGGTCCTCGGCGGTGACGCTCAAGAGCTTCAATGCAGCGCCGAAATCCTTTGGCTGGGCCCCATTCATTTTTGGGCCCCGCTCCGCCTCGCGTTCAATCCCATCGATCCCAACGACGCGCGCGGAGAGGATGCGCTGCCTCTCGATCAAGCGGATGTTTTTCTCGCCCGCGAGCATGTCGCGGAACACCTTTTCGGCGACTTTCGCCTCAAACATGTGCCCGCCCTGGCAGACCTTCACTTGCTCGGAGTTCTCGCCGTAGGTTTTCACATAGTGCTCGCGCACCCGGTTCACAAACTCAGCGAACAGGCCGCCGACCGCCGCCTTTTTATAGATGTCCGTATTCGTAAGCCCTGCTGACACGACCCCGCCCACGTGATTCTTTTCCTCCAGCATAATCACGCTCGCGCCTGAGCGCGCCGCCGCCACGGCTGCAGCGACGCCGCCGGGTGTGGCGGCAACCACGACGACATCCGCCTGCTGTGATTCTGCGCCGAATAGGGTTCCGCCAATGAAGCCAAGGAGCGCCAAAAAAACGGTGTTTAGCATGGGTATTTTCAGGGAGGACATTTTCATTGGTCGTCAGGGAGAACGTTCACGGGCGAGTTGCTGTGGTTGCGGTGTCAGGGGTGGCGGTGATTTTGAGACGCCGGAACTCCAGCGCTCCGGCCTTTTCACCTTCGGGTCCGCCGGATTCACCTCCGAAGCCGACGTTGGCTTTAGGTTCCGCAACAACGGGATGCTTCGCGGTCCAGGTGCGGCCATTGAACTCGACGGTGAGAGTCTCGCCCTTGAACACGATGTGAACGGAATGCCACTCGTGATCCTCGAGCGTGATTTTTTCACGCACAAGGTCCACGTTCTCGCCTTTCTTGGGGTGGGCGATGATGCGGAACACATCGCGGCCCATGACGAAATTGAGGATGTGGCTGCGCTCGCGGGTGCCGTCGATGGGGAAGCTTGCGAAAGAAGCTTTGCCTTCGAGCCGGAACTCAAAGCGGACATCAGCCTCCGTGAAAGCAAAGTGCCGCTGCCTGACGGGGCCATGGCGGCGCTCGCCAGACTCGAAAGCACGCAGCACGCCGTCCCTCGAGGTCCATGTTCCAAGCCCCCAGTGCCAGTCGGCAGAAAGAGGCTGCTCGAATGTTTCCTCCAGCAGAACAGCGGGCTCCGCACTAAGTGCGAGCGTTGCACCTCCGATGAATGAAAGGAGGGTAACGATCAGTCGGGAAACGAAACGTGTGTCGGGGTGAAAAGTCACGCTGAAGAATGTATCCGCCGCAGCCGGTAACGGAGCGTCAAATTCCATGTGAAATGCGACACGATCTCGCAGCTCAGTTTCTATGCTGGAGGTGGACGCAGAGCGCCTATGTGCTAACAAACGATGAATTGCCAGTGCCAGCAACTCATGAGTAAAGCTCCTGATTAAGCGAGGGAGGGCAGGCGCTCGTTGGAGTCGCCGAAGCGCTCGAGCTTGAGTCCGCCCCAGTCCATGAGGTTGAGGAAAAGGCTGCACATCCTGCGGTTGGGCTGGTCCAGATAATCTAGAACGCGGCCGCCGCGCAGGTTGCCTCCAGCCCCCCCCAGCAGCAGGATCGGGAGCTGTTTGGAGTCGTGGTTTCCATGCAGCATGCTGGAGCAATGCATGATGGAGGTGTTGTCTAAGAGAGTGCCCTCGCCTTCCTTGATTTCCGACATCCGCGTGCAGAGGTAGGCGAGTTGGGTCATGAAAAACTTATTGAGCGTGATGAGTTCCTCAGGCTGTGAATGCGCGATGTAGTGATGATGGTCGCGGATGCCCAGATGTGCATGCACGATCGTCGATGCGTCGTTGCAATACTTCATGGTGGCGATCCGGGTGGAATCGGTACGGAAGGCGAGAATAAGGATGTCGTTCATCAGCTTCCAGTATTCCGGAATTTCGGAGGGAACGCCGTCTGCAGGCCGAGGCCGATCGGGCGCGGTCAGGGTGGGTTTCCAGCCGCCCGCTTCCCTCTGCTGTCCGGCACGTTTGATGCGGCCCTCGATTTCGTGAACCGAGCCGAGGTATTCTTCGAAACGCTGCCGGTCCGCGCTGGAGAGTTTGCGTTGCAGTGAGCGGGCGTCCTCGAGGACTGCATCAACCACGCGCCGGTTGTCACGGCCGCGCTCGGTGCGGAAGAGTTGATCGAAGGCGAGCGCCGGACGGGTCTCGGTCCAGGTGGGCGACACTGGCGAACTCCACGAGATGTGGGAGCCGTAGAGCAGGGGATGTCCGTCCTGAAGGCCCGGGACAGCGTCTTCACAGCCCAGAACGAGCGAGGGGATCCGCGTGCGGTCACCGATCTGCCGCGCCATGA
>CAMDSZ010000233.1 GCA_945906945.1 Akkermansia muciniphila | reverse complement strand
ATGATCCCGTCGTCGGATGCGACAACCAGCACGACAATGTCGGTGACGTTTGCACCGCGGGCCCGCATTGCAGTGAAGGCAGCGTGACCGGGAGTGTCGAGAAACGTGATTCTTTGGTTGGCGTGCTCAACCGAGTACGCGCCGATGTGCTGCGTGATTCCTCCGGCCTCGCCCGCTGCGACGCGGGTTTTTCGGATGGTGTCCATTAATGTGGTCTTGCCGTGATCCACGTGGCCCATGAACGCAACGATTGGAGCGCGAAGCTTAAGCTCTTCCTCCTTCGGTTTTTCAACCGGCTTGGGTGGTTCGACAACCTTTTCAACCGGTTTGTGTACACCTGCTCCTTTTTCGCGCTTCTCGCGTTCGAATAGGAACCCGTGTTTCTTGCAAACCTGCGAGGCGACTTCCACGTCCACCGATTGGTTCAAGTTTACAAAAATGTTCATTCCCATCAGGTCTCGCATGACCTCGAAGGGTTTCAAATTGAGCGCAGCAGCGAGGTCTCTGACCCCGATCGGTGGCTTGAGGTGGACGGTCTTTTCCGCGGCCTTCGTTTCCTCCTCATTGGCGCCGGCGGGTGCGCTCAACGCTCCCGTGTCTGATGCGCCTAGGATCTGATCCGCTGAATCCTCTGCATCCACCTCTGGCGTCTGAGCGGGCGGCGTCTTCTCCGCGCCTAGCTTTGAGATGCGCGCTAGAGCGGCGAATGGCTTCATCGTCGTACCCGCGACCTTCCTGCGGACAACCTTTGGCTTTTCGTCGATCAGCGATACGGCCTCTTGGGGAGGTTGCTTCTCCGGAACTGCGGCGGGGGCGGGAGCAGGTTTCGCAGGGGCAGGAGCCGACTTGCCGGTGATCCGCTGGATCCCACCGATTCTTCTCGCGGGAGCTTGCGGCTCGGAGGGGGTAGGTTCGGAGGCGGCTGGTTTGGCCTGACTGGCTCGCTTGGACGCAGTCTTTTGGGAAGACTCTTCAGTCCCCGTTTTAGCAGAGTTGGCGTTGCCTGTGCGCGTGGTCGAGCGCTTTGTGACAAGGGCCTGGTCTGCGTCGGTTGGGGTGCTAGAGCGTGTGTTTCGAGTTGCCATTCAGTTGTTTTGGTGCTGTGGAGTTCCCCTGCTTCGGACCGGGTCGTGCTGGTTCTTACTTTCGATCGGGCTGGAGAGTTCTAAAAATTGGTATGATTTGTGATTCGGTCCTAAGCTTGGGTGCAATTGGGGGCACTTGGTGCAATGCGCGACGCTTCGGAGCGGCCACTCATCGGAGCGGGTCAGGCTGAGGGGGCCGATTTGGATATTTCCTTCTGAGCCGCGTTGTAGATTTCCTCCGCTTGCGCGATGTCGCATCCGATAGCTTCAGCGATGTCCGAAGGATCTGCCATCATGATGACATCCGCGCTCACCATCCCGGCGTCCATGAGTTTTCGAGCAACGTCCTCTGAAACCGCGAGAGCCGCAGCCAGAGTGTGAACTCCTTTTGTGACGTTCTGTTCAAACGCTTCTCGTGCGGATTCGTCGCGCTCGATGGAAATATCCCATCCGGTGAGCCGAGAGGTGAGACGCGCGTTCTGGCCGCGCTTGCCGATCGCCAGTGACAGTTGATCGGCTTCTACCTTGATCAAAACGTTATGCTTGGCCTCGTCCAAAGAAATGGATTTCACTTTTGCCGGCTTCAGCGCTTCAAGCACCAGCTCCTTGATGTCCGTGCTCCACCTGATGATGTCCACCTTCTCGTTGTTAAGTTCCCGAACGATATTCTTAACTCGCGCCCCCCGCATGCCTACGCAGGCTCCCACAGGGTCCACCTTTTCATTTGCGCTCCAGACCGCAATTTTGGTGCGGTGGCCCGCCTCCCGAGCGATCCCCTTGATTTCAACAGTCTTGTCAGCAATCTCCGCGACCTCCGTTTCAAACAGCCGGCGAACGAAGTTCGGATGGCTTCTGGAAAGGATAATTTCCGGTCCACGCGCTCCATTTTCCACAGCCACCACATAGGCTCGTATGCGGTCACCGATGGCGTATTCCTCTGTCGCGACCCGTTCGCGGTTGAGCATAATTCCTTCGAACCGGCCTAGATCGATGATCACATCGGCGCGGTCAAATCGTCGCACTGTACCCGTGATGATTTCACCCGCACGATCCTTGAACTCCTCGTAAATCATGTCCCGCTCGGCATGGCGGATGCGCTGCATAATGGCTTGCCTGGCCGTTTGAGCGGCGATCCGACCGAAATCCTTCGGGGTCACCACGGCGTCGATTTCCTCGCCGATCACGGCGTCAGGTCTGCAGCGCTTCTGGGCCTCTGCGAGGCTGATCTCATCATGCTTATTGGTCACTCGCTCAACAACGCACAGCTTGGCGATAGCCTTGATGTTGCCTGACTTGGGGTCGATTTCAACGCGAAGATCACGAGCAGGGCCAACAGCTTTTCTGGCAGCGGTTAAGAGTGCGGTGTTGATTGCCTCAAGCAAAACGTCGCGCTTGATTCCTCGATCGCGCTCGAAAAAGTCCAGTAGTGCAAGGATCTCGTTGTTCATAGGTGGCATGGCGGCTAAAGACGAAAAAAAGTGGGCTGTTGACCCACTTTCTCTCTTTGACCAGCAGGTAACCGTACCCTTTGCGGGGTGAGCCGTCAAGGAGTGAAAGGGGGCGCTCCTGCGGCAAACGCTCTTGGAGCGACCCCAGGTGTCGTCCTCGGCCAAAACCGCTACCGTCGGTTGCGGATGTGGAGTCCCAAGGCTACGCACGCAGAGAGGATGAGGATGGCCTTAGGCCAGGACAGCCACGGTTTTGCAGGCGGGGTTTCGATGTTGAACTGGTTCAGCACGGCGCGAGTTCCGTCGGAAAGTCGCTGGCTGATAATCCGGATTGCATTAGACTCGCCTGGATAGAGCCCCTTGATCTCGTAGGAAAGCGCTTTGGGGGTGACTCGCTTGGGGGGCGCGATGTCCATGATGCTCCAATCGAAGCCTAACTTGGAGTCTGCGGTCAGGTTTATTTTGCCGTGCAGAATGAGGGGATGGTTTTGGGGATTGGTCGGGGGATATGGAATAACGAGGGTCGCTGAAGTGGGTTTGAGGTTATCGATTTGAAGTCCGGAAATCATCGAAAGAGAGGACTGCTGCATGATTTCGCTGCTGATCGCGGGGTCGACAGTCGATTCGAAGCGCTTGTCGGTTTCGTCCTCGAACGGCCTTTTTGCTGCCGTGATCGGTGGGGCTTTGTCGAACGAATCCTGGGCTGGGGGGGAGTTTACGACAGTGGAAACGAGAGGTGCAGGCGGAGGTCCGAGAGTGAAGGATTCACTGTCTGAGATCGGGGGGGGGAGAGGTAGGGGTTTTGGAGCGGGCTTTGCTGCCGGGCCTTTGGCGGGGGCGCTTTTCTGTGCCGGCAAGTTCTCGATCCGTATTTCTTGTGCGCCATCAGGGCCGGAAACTTTCAGGCTACCAGCCGTCAGTGACTTGGATGCGGGCTGCAGGGTTCGGCGGGCGGGTGCCTCGGTAATGCGGATTTCGAATGTACCGTTCTGCGCCAAGGGTGCAGAGAGTTCTGCCAGGTTGTTGATGAGAAAAGGGGGAGGGATAGAGAAACTCCATGTACCGCCTACGCCTCCCGCGTTGGCCATCCTGACGATCGACGGTGCGATTTTAAGGTCGGGGGAGATTCGAGTAGCGAATTTTAAAAAAGCAGGAATCGGCTTCGCGTGCCAAGGCACGCTGAGTTCAAAGTTTTTTGAATTTGAAATCGAAATCACGCCTTTGAGCGCCTCCTTTTGAACAGGGGAAACTGAAAACTTTACGTAAACGGCTTCTCCCGCCGGGAGGCGAACCGATGGTGGATGGATCAAGGCATTTTTTGTATCAATCGTGATGGTTTCCTCCTCGCTGTTTGGGTTTTTAATCAGCAGGGATGCCTCGCGCAGTTGGTTTTTATCAGGGGTGATTTGAACGGTCTGGGGGCTTACTTCCAGCCACTGGGGAATGTCACCCGAGAGCCGAACCAGCTGCACCGACCCGCTCGAAGTGACTGTCAAATCGGCGAGTAATCTTCCCGATATCGACGGAGTGAAACGAATCAAGGGACTCTTTTTTCCATTGGCCTCAAGCGAAAACTGACTCGGTGTAGGGGTGAACCAACTCCGATTGCTTTCAATCATGATCTCAGTTGGCGTGTCCCCCGTGTTTGCCAGCTCCAGCGGCAATTCCCGTGTCTCGCCCACTCGGACGCTTCCAAAATCGAGGTGAGCCGGCGCCTCCACTCGGGGTCCAAGATCACTGATGGTGATATTGAAAACCTCCCACGGGGAATACGTGCCTGATCGTTTCGCCCTGAAGCGGAAGGAGTCGGCGAGTACCGTCCGGTCGGTTGGAGGCAGGTACCTGAAATATCCAGAAATATGATTCAGGGATTTGAGACTTCCGACGAGCCTCGAGGTGTCCACTTCGAACTCTACGCCTGCCGAGTCCCCGGCAACTTTCATGGCGAGCTCCCTCTCGTGGCGGCCCTTGAGGGACTCAAAGCCGGGGCGTGGAATGGGAGCGCTCGCAGCCCAGGCTACTTGAAAAAGGATGAGCCAAAGGATGCCGCAGAGCGTTAGCTTTTTTTGTCCAAAACAAAACCTACGCCCTTGCGCAAGCTGCGCACTGGTGTGGTTTTGGATTTGACTGCATCGATTCACTTCAGGCGACGATAGCGCGGTTTTTCGTAAGAGGCACCGCAAATCCCTTGCTTTTGGATTTTGCCTCCGACGACAAGACGTGGCTTCAATAGCGCATGGACCGACCCCAAGTAGCAGTTGGCATTATCATGGGAAGCACCTCAGATTGGGAAACCATGAGGCATGCCGCGCAGATGCTCGAATCCCTCGGCGTTTCCTTTGAAAGGCAGGTTGTCTCTGCGCACCGAACACCGGATTTGATGGCGGACTACGCCAAGAAGGCGGCGGGAAGGGGACTCCAGGTGATCATCGCAGGTGCCGGTGGGGCGGCCCATCTGCCGGGAATGGTTGCCGCTCTTACTCGGCTGCCTGTTCTTGGTGTGCCGGTGGAAAGTAAAGTGTTGCGCGGGGTGGACTCGCTGCTTTCGATCGTTCAAATGCCCGCTGGAATCCCGGTGGGCACTCTCGCAATTGGCGTGGCTGGGGCTAAAAACGCAGCCCTGCTCGCCGCGGGTATCCTGGCGCTTCAAGATCAAGGGATTCTAGAGAGGTTGGAGGCTTTCCGCGCTTCCCAGACCGAGCAGGTTCTCGCGGCCGAGTTGCCCGATTCGGAAAGGAGGCCGGAGTGAGGGAGTCGAGCGTGATTTATCCCGGGGCTGTCATCGGGGTGATGGGCAGCGGTCAGCTTGGGCGAATGCTGGCGATTGCCGCCCGCCGACTGGGTTATCGGGTGCACACCTACAGTTCGGAAAGCGATACGCCGACCGGACAGGTGGCGGATTTGGAAGTGGTCGGTGCCTATGAGGACGAACTTGCCGTTCGGGCGTTCGCCCGTGGGTTGGATGTGTTGACCTTTGAATTCGAGAATATTCCAGTCGCCTCCATTGATTGGGCGTCTCAGGAATGCGCGGTCAGGCCTTCGGGAAACGCGTTGCACATCTGCCAGCAGCGGGTCAGGGAAAAAACGTTTCTCCGCGATGCGGGTCTGCCAATCGCTGGGTTCCGCTCTGTCAGCGACGAGTTTGAACTTCGGTCCGCGGTTGCCGAGTTAGGGGTGCCTTCCGTTTTAAAAACTGCCGCGTTTGGCTACGATGGCAAGGGGCAGGCGAAAATAACGGCGGACTCGGATTTGGCGTCGGTCTGGCAATCCTTCAAGCAGCTGTCCGTTCTCGAGGCTTGGGTGCCATTCGAGCGAGAACTTTCGGTCATCGTCGCGCGCGGCATGGACGGCTCAATGCAGGTGTTTCCGCTCTGCGAAAATGTCCATGCAAACCATATTCTTGATGTGACCCTGGTTCCGGCGCGGGTTCCCGAGCAGGTGATGCGGGATGCGCGCTGCATCGCCGAGACGGTTGCTGAGGCCATTGATTTTGTCGGGGTGCTGACGGTGGAACTTTTTCTGCTGCCGGACGGTCGTCTGGTTGTGAACGAACTTGCTCCCCGCACCCACAACTCTGGCCACTTCTCCTTTGATGCCTGTGAAACCAGCCAATTCGAGCAGCAGCTGCGCGCAGTTTGCGGGCTGCCTCTTGGTTCCACCCGCCTGCTGCGTCCTGTGGCAATGGCGAATCTGCTTGGGGACGTCTGGGCGTGTGGGGAGCCGAATTGGGCATCTGCCCTTTCGCTGCCCGAGGTGAAACTACATCTTTACGGCAAAAGTGAACCGCGGGCTGGTCGAAAGATGGGGCATTTGGTCGCTTTTGGCGATACGGTTGAGGAAGCTGCGAAGCTGGTGCGCGAGGCCCGTTCACGGCTTGATTCGCGGGTTGATTCGCGGGTTGATTCGCGGCTTGTCGGTGCCCGGACTTTAGAAAACCCGCTTTCAAGCGAGCGCTCGGGTTAACCGTTCAAACGGTGAAAACAATCCTACTTCCCGACTCAAGCAGTCCCTCGTTGGACGCCGCGATCGAATCAGCGTGCGCGCTTTTGAAGCGCGGATCCGTGGTGGGGGTGCCGTCTGAGACCGTCTATGGTCTCGCGGGGGACGCGCTCAATCCGGATGCAGCGGCGAAGATTTTCGAGGCCAAGCAGCGTCCCTTTT
>CAMDSZ010000232.1 GCA_945906945.1 Akkermansia muciniphila | reverse complement strand
GAGTGGGCCGAAAAACAGCAAACGTCGTGCTCGGGGACGCCTTTCAAACGCCATATGGCGTGGTCGTGGACACCCATGTTCAGAGGCTCTCAGGGCGACTTCAGCTCTCCAAGCACAGCACTCCCGAGAAAATTGAAGTCGATTTGATGAAAGTCGTCCCCAAGGAGAGTTGGGCGCGTCTCAGCCACTGGTTAATCTGGCATGGTAGACGACGCTGCGACGCCCGAAAGCCGGACTGCGCGCAGTGCGAGCTCCGCGCCCTTTGCCCAAGTGCCGGCGAGAAAGCCGCCCGCATCGCACGGAAGACAACATCCGCCAAGTCCTCCCGCCCCAAGCTTCGCCCGCCGGCGAAGCGAATCGCAAAAGGGGCCTCCAAGCCCAAAGCGAAAACGGCAGCCAAATCGAAAGAGTCAGCTTAACCCCGCGAGGGCCGCCCACTCTCCTGCGAGCACCGAACCCGTAGGGTCACGCGCGACGAGAAGGACGGCAGCGTTACCGTCCTTGCGGAAAAGTTTGGGCGCAAGTCTTTCAACGCCAGAAACGACATCGTCGTACATCCCGATGGTGGCATACGGTTTACGCATCCCGGGCACGGGATCAGCGGACATTACAAAGGAAACAAAGCGAACCTTTCCATCAGGGAAGCGGTCGACAAGATTGATCCCTTGTACGGTAAAACCTGGTTGAGTGCCGGGTGGGTTGGGGACGGTTACGAAGGAGGTCGTCGGGTAGCGATGGTGACCTCGAAGGAGTTGCAACACGGCAGATGGGCGGATGGCCTGCCAACTTCTCCGTTGACAGCGCTGGAAAGGGCTGTTGCCCTATGCACGAGCGTGTCTTTGCCTAGTTCCACCGGACCAAGCGAGACGGATCTCACCTACAAACCTCCCGAGCGTCCGTCGGCGTCCCATTGGCAACCTTTGGCGCGACCGCAACGCGCGGACAGCAACCCCCTAAACCCGAATATCACCATCATGAGCAGTGCATCAAACAATCAGGGTACCGTACCCAACGCCCACCGACTCCTTTGGGCGGGCTTCATGGCCATTTTAGCCGCAGGAGTTGGGTTCGCCTTGCGCGGAGGAATCTTCAGCAAGTGGGCCGGTGAATACGGATTCACGGCAACCCAGCTTGGAGCCATCGGCGGCGCGGGATTCACCGGTTTTTGCTTCGGCATCATCATCGGCGGAGTCATCGTAGACAAACTGGGTTACGGCAAACTGGTTGCTCTCGCGCTCGTGGGCCACATCGTTTCGGCATTCGTCACTTTCGGGGCCAGCACGCCTGAGAACGCTTACAACTTCCTCTACTGGGGC
Source organism: Akkermansia muciniphila (assembly GCA_945906945.1). Lineage (GTDB taxonomy): Bacteria > Verrucomicrobiota > Verrucomicrobiia > Chthoniobacterales > Chthoniobacteraceae > Chth-196. Next base: position 5,395 of record CAMDSZ010000232.1, on the reverse strand, counting down.
ATGTTTATTTTCGCGTATGCAAACGGGACTCTCGAGGCGGTCGCCAATCCGCTCGTTGCGACAGTGTTTCCGAAAAACCGCACTCATTATCTGAATATCCTGCATGCATCCTGGCCTCTCGGAATGGTGGTGGGAGCCCTCGCGAGCTACTTTCTTGGTTCGGTAATGCAGCTGGGCTGGAAGGGTCAGCTTGCATTCTACCTCGTGCCGACGGCTGCATATGCGGTGATGTTCCTCGGGCAGTCTTTCCCTAAATCGGAGGCTGCTGAAAAGGGCGCGAGCTTGGGTGAAATGTTCAAGGACGTCGGGATTCTCGGTGCTTTCGTGGCTTGCTACCTTCTGTCACTGTTTCTTGGAGATGTGTTGGGCAAACTTGGAGTCGCCAACGCAGGCAACATCGGTTACGCGATCGGCGGAGCTCTCGTGATTCTCGTCGGCGTGATCACCCAGTTCTCACTTGGCTCCGTGTTGCTCTTTGTTTTGTTCATCACTCACGGCCTCGTGGGTGCCGTGGAGCTAGGAACCGACGGATGGATTGAAAGCATCACCGGCAATCTTTTCACTGCGGATCAGGGCAAAATGCTCTTTATCTGGACCTCTGCAATCATGTTCGGCCTGCGTTTTTGTGCGCACTTCATCGAGACCCGCCTCGGCCTGTCTCCTGTTGCGTTGCTGCTTGTATCTGCGGTGCTCGCCTGCCTCGGGTTAACCCTCGCAAGCTCCATGCAGACCTTTGCTATCGCGTTAGGTGCCCTTGGAATCTACGCGCTGGGTAAGACGTTTTTCTGGCCGACGATGCTCGCGGTGGTTGGCGACCGCTTTCCTCGCTCGGGCGCCGTTGCCATGTCCATCATGGGCGGCATCGGAATGCTTTCAGCCGGACTCATTGGCGGCCCTGGACTGGGTTACTCCAAGGACCGCTTTGCAAGCGAAGCTTTGAATGCAGAAAACCCAGCAGTCTACCAAGCTTCCAAGTCCGCAACAGAGTCCAAATTCCTTATACTGAGCCCCGTGAACGCGATCGACGGGAAGAAGCTCGAAGAAGCCAAGACCGCAGCGAAGGAAGACAAGGCCACTGACGAGCAGAAGGCGATTGTAAAAGCCAATCAGGCTGGAGACCGCGCGACGCTGAAGGCCGACTCTTTCATCCCTCTCACCATGGCGGCGATCTACCTTCTGCTGGTGTTCTACTTCAAGGCCATCGGCGGATACCGCGCGGTGAGTATCGAAGAAAAGCACGCATAGCCATCTCCTCGCAGCAATGAAAAGGGACAGGGGTTGCCCCTGTCCCTTCCCTTTTCATACCGAGAAGCGACAAGAACCGGTGTTTTATCAACCTGCCGTCTTGATCTTTTACCCAGAAACCCGAAACCATAACACACCATGCCCTATACCACCTGCACTCCTCCCAAGGGTGAGAAAATCACCATCGCCGACGGCCACCTCTCCGTCCCAAACAACCCGATCATTCCATTCATCCGCGGTGACGGCACCGGCCGAGACATCTGGGCGTCCAGCGTGCGAGTACTCGACGCAGCTGTGGACAAAGCCTTCGGTGGATCCAAGAAAATCGCGTGGTTTGAGGTCTTCGCAGGCGAAGAATCCTTCAACCGTTTCAACAACTGGTTGCCTGATGACACGGTAGAGGCTTTCCGCGAATTTCTCGTTGGCATCAAAGGTCCGCTCACCACACCCGTTGGCGGCGGCATTCGCTCACTCAACGTGGCCCTGCGACAGATGCTGGATCTCTATGTTTGCCTGCGTCCAGTCCAGTACTTCAGCGGCGTCCCCTCGCCCGTGAAGCGCCCGGAACTGGTGGATATGGTGATTTTCCGTGAAAACACCGAGGACATCTACGCCGGAATCGACTTCGAAGCGGGCTCCGACAAAGCCACCCAAACTCTGGCTTTCCTCAAGGAACATTTTCCGAAGGACTTCGCAAAGGTGCGCTTCGGATCCGAGGACGTCGCCTCGGTGGGCGTGGGGATCAAGCCCGTGTCACGCCACGGTACCGAGCGCCTCATCGCAGCAGCAATCGATTACGCGATTGATCAAAAACGCAAATCCGTGACCATCGTCCATAAGGGGAACATCATGAAGTACACGGAAGGCGCTTTCCGTGATTGGGGATACGGCTTGGCGAAGAGCCGCTACGGAGCGCAGGAAATCGATGGCGGACCTTGGTGCAAGATCCCCGAAGGCAAGCCGGGCGCCGGCCTTGTCATCAAAGACGCAATCGCTGACATCACCCTGCAGCAAGTTCTCACACGCCCCACGGATTTTGATGTGATTGCAACCCTGAACCTCAACGGAGACTACCTCTCTGACGCGCTTGCAGCGCAGGTCGGCGGCATCGGCATCGCTCCTGGCGGCAATATCAATTACAAGACAGGACACGCCATCTTTGAAGCAACCCACGGTACCGCTCCGAAGTACGCAGACAAGGACATGGTGAATCCGGGATCCGTGGTTCTGTCCGGTGAAATGATGCTACGTCACTTGGGGTGGGCTGCGGCCGCAGACCTGATCCTGAAGGGACTCAATGGTGCGATCGGATCGAAGAAAGTGACCTACGATTTTGCCCGCCTGATGGAAGGGGCAACAGAGGTCAAGTGCTCCGAGTTCGGCGACAACATCATCGCTCACATGTAATGGGATAGACGCAGCGCACTCCGAAATTCCGCCGCTGGGTTGTTTTCGAATCCAAAGCGAAAGGGGGAAGGGTTAACGCCCTTCCCTCTTTTTTTGCCACTGTCACCGATTAATTTCTCTATGTGCCTCACCGAAATTAACCGCAAAGGACCTGCACGCGATAGCAGGCAAGTATCCAGTCGGTGAATCTCGAAGCACTGTCAATCAGTCAGAAAGACGTGCCAGCAAGCCCGCTCCCAGTGACCGCCCACCGCACGCTCGAGACTGCTCTCCGGGGTGGCCCTCAATAACGAATATTCGATCCGTATCGCTGGCATCAGAACTATCGATACTGTGACAGAAACCCTCTGAGGAGGGGCGCCTAGTTGGTGACTTAGCGCGCCCTCCTAATAGAAGCGGTTGAATGCTTTATTCTCATATAGTTAAGAGCGTCAGGGTTCACCTGCCGAAACTCGGTTGACATGATCTAAGTGAACCAACGCTACTGACCATTAGTGAACCCATCGATCAGACTGTAAAACTTATAGCCATCACCGCTCCGCAAATTGGACAACTGCTCTGTTCCAAATACAGAAGAGTCGCGGAAGTGAATCTCCTGTGGGTCAGAGAATGCCTTCAACTGCTCTGTGGACATGCTCATGATTTTCTCCGCCCCAAGTGCATTCAGCTGAATGGTCGAGAGACTCCGGATCTGCGCTGACGTTAGTGAGTTCAACTGAGTAAGCGTCAAGCTCGGCACCTGACGGGTCGTCAATGCCGCTATCACGCCAGTCTTCAGCGCGCTGATTGAACCAGTGCTGAGTGATGCAACAGACTGCGTAGTCAGTGCGCGAATCTGGGCGGGTAGCAGAACAAGCGCATCCTGTGTTTCAATGGCCCCTGCCTGAGCTCCGGAAAGCACAGTTAACTGCGCCGTTGTCAAATTCGGCACCTGCGAGGCTGTCAGCGCCACAATCTGAGCCGTATTCAGGGCAGAGAATGCCCCGGTTGATACCGCAGCAAGATCACCTGTCTCCATAGCGGCTATTTGCGAGCTTAGCAAGGACCCCAACTGGACAGCACTCAGGGCCCTGGACTGGGCTGTAGTCAAACTTCTGATGCTCTCCGTTGAAAGCACGCTTAACTTTGACCCGAGCGCCACCACGCTTTGAGCCGTCAATGCCTGCAATTGATCGGATTTGAAAACAGCCAGATCCGAACCTTCAAGCCCCAAGATCTGACGAGTAGACAAGCCCGCGACTTGAGCCGTGGTTAGGCCAGAGATCTGCCCCGTAACAAGTGTCGCCATTTGCAAGGAACTCAGTGCAGCTATCTGGCCCACACTCAGTGAACGAATCTGAGAGGTTTGGAGTGACTGAACCTGCGAGGTAGTCAACACCGCAACCTGAACGGTTGAAAGCGCACGAACCTGGCCCGTAACAAGCGAAGTCAACGCGCTGGTCGATAGACTCGAAATCGTTTGCGCAGACAAAGCCGCGACTTTCGCGGAACTGATTCCTTGGACTTTCAATGTTCCAAGCTCAGTGAGATCATCGGCCTCCAACGCTGAAACCCTATCGTTTGATAGACTGTTAATCTGGGCCGTTGTAATCGATCCAAACGCCGCCGAAGAGAGACCTCTTATCTGCGCGGAGGAGAGCCTTGAGAATATGCTCGACACCTCTTGGTTGCTCAGAGCTGCTAACGCATCGGGAGCCAAAATAGCGAACTGATTCGATAGCAACAACTTACCAAGCACACCCAGATCCTCCGCTTGGAGACCCGCAATCTGAACGCTAGTCAACTGCGGGATCCGATTCGTTGCCAAAGCTATAATCTGAGCCGTCGACAAGCTCCGAACTTGGTCAGCTGACAAGGATCTAACCTGATTCGAGGCTAGCTGTCCGATCTGAGTCGTAGTCAATCCAGCGATACTTGAGCCCACCGAAACAATCTTTGTTGAGATTGCCTTGAGTTGGTCAGTTGAGAGCGAACCGAGATCCGCCGATTCCAATCCAGCCAACTGCACAGTTGAGAGAGCAACGATTTGTCCAGTCGCGAGGGCAGAGACTTGAGCGGTGTTCCAGGAACGAATCTGTTCCGCACTCAAGGCTGTTATCTGGGAAGTCTTAAGTGCCTGAACCTTTGAGGAGTTCAAATCCTCGGCTTCCAGCCCGCGAACCTGGCTCGCAGAGAACCCAGAAACAGAGATGTCAGCGAGTTGATCCGTGGACAATCCCTTGATCTGAGCGGAATTCAGCCTCGGCAACAAGCCGGCAATGGTATCCGTGTCTAGAGCCGAAATTGTGGCAGGCGAAATTGCGATCAGTTTGTCTCCAAGGTCGACAAAAACACCCGCATCAAACGCACGAACATCCTCTCCCTCCAACCCTGCAATCTGTTTACTTGTGAGTAATCCGATCAAGTCGACGCCGAGCGCGGAGATTTGCGATGCTCCGAGTGTCCTGATTTGATCGCTCGTAAGAGCTTGAACCTGGGCGGTTCCAAGACCCTCGATCTGGGATGTTTTCAATCCCACGATATTTGCTGCCAAAGCGGTTACCGCAGAAGGCGCGAGGGCACTGACCTGATTTAACGTCAAACCGGACAGATCCCCTGACTCCAACCCAGAGATCTGAACCGTGGTCAGTTGTTTGATCTGGCCGGAAGACAAAGCACCAACCTGCTCGGTGGTCCAGCCATTGATTTGAGCCGCAGTGAACATCCTCAACTGTGCCGTCGAGAGGCTCAAAACCTGACTTGT
>CAMDSZ010000231.1 GCA_945906945.1 Akkermansia muciniphila | reverse complement strand
CAACTCGTCTTGATGTAGGAACGCATCAGCGGAGCTGGGGCTCCGCGCTCCCAGGGGTTGTCGACGGTCGCGCCTCTGGCTCTTTGGAGCCAGTAACTGAATTTGTGAACTATTGGATCCGCATTTCTAAACTGTACTGCCTACTAGATTGGAGCATTGGAGCTTTGTGACCACGGGGCGGCATGTCCTTGTGCGGGCCATTCAAAGTCTGGCTGGGCGGTCGGGCGAAGGCCGCTTTGCGGGAAATTCACTGCCATTTACTGCCACTAAAAACCTAAAAAACGCATAAAAATGGCAGAAAATGACTCTTTTTGAGCACTTGAAGGAGGGGCGGAAACCGTACTTTTCTACTGCGTAAGCCGCTCCGTTTGAGTGGCCTTAAGGTGGTGCGCGATACAGGGTTCGAACCTGTGACCCCTACCGTGTCAAGGCGACAGCCCCCAGTGTAAAATTTAAATTTACTGCCATTTACTGCCATTGCTTGGCGAACACTACCCGCTAGCCGCTCTTTTCCTCCCCTCAAAAAAAAGCCTAGGACGACATCTTGCGCGATTAGTGCTCGGCCATCGCAGTCCGTAAAAAAGGTCACTTCGATCTCTTGAAAAGCGGTGTTGGCGATGAACTTTGCTAAACCGGCGCGTTCGGCGGTTTGAACAGAGTGCCTCCTCTCAATGCACTCCGTCACGTAGTGCCGCTTGTCGCCAACAAACATAGCCATCTTCATTTGTTTCTCATGGGTCTGTTTTGTGTCCAAGCTGGGCTGGGCCATCAAAACGTCATAGATCGCGTTCGGCCTGTTTGCAGAGGGACTGGACCTAGGCGGCGCGTGCGCGGAGATCGGCGGTGTCTGCGGTGAGGACGTAATCCAGCTTCCGGGTGATGGCTTCCTGCAACAGGAGCCGGAACTTGGGCGCACAATACTTCAACGAGGTGGTGTTCATCAGGACCGGTGGAAAGAATTAGGGGAGGCGGAAGAAGGTGCGGATCGCCGCGAGCAAGGAGTCCGGGTTGGCGTTGCGGCCCAGAGTTGAGCCCATCGCGTTCAGGATGTTCGACCAGACCCGGTCTGTTGAGGGAAACGCTTCCAAGAAACGCGCCAGATCGGCGAGCACGGAGTCGGCCAAGGGCGACGCGGGATCTTCCGGGAGCGTGGCAGCCAGACGGAACACGTCGTTGCGGTGCTTGTTGATGTCGCCGGTGCTGACGGGTTCCCCTTTCTGGAGGCGGGCTGTGAGATCGAGCCACGCATTCGCTTTGAGCGGAATAAGCGCCGTCGCGGTCACGAATCGGAGACCGTCACTCACCTGCTGGTGGCTTTGAATGAGCGCGTAATACGCATCATCGAGCAGAATGGCGGAAAGACTGTGGGGCTTTTCGCCGACTGGGATGGGGGCGACTCCCTGGGCATCCGCCAGATCGAGTCCTTCGGGAGTCCTGCTGAAGATTTCAATGATAGCCGGGAAGCGGTTGTCCGCAGGGTTGGTGAACCGATAAAGCACGGGGGAACCGTCACTGCGCTCTTTGGTTTCGTAACCGCCCTCTTTTAGAAATGTTCGGAGTGCGCCTACGAAAGAGGGCTCGATGTTTTCGATCAATAGGACCACATCGATGTCTTTGGTGCTGCGAAATGCAAGATTCTGGGTTGCAAACCACTCGACACAGGCGGCACCTCCAATCAGCACGAAGTGGCTTTCAAACGCGGCAAGTCGTTCCCGGAAAATGGAAAGCCCTCTCACCATGAGATGCCCTCCAGAAGGAGTTCAAGCTGTTGCTGGACGCGTTCATCCGGCGAATCCCGCAGGCTGAGGTAGAGGGAGAGAGGATCCACGGCGGACCGCTTGAAGAGCACGTCCGGGTCGTAGTGCCACGTTTCGAGGGTGAAGGTCGCTTCTTCGCTGCCAGGGGTTTGACGGAAAGTCCCGTTTTCGATGAGGGCGGGCAGGCTCTTTTTGCTGACGGCGTAGGTGGGTAACCGGTCGTCTTCGAGCAGCGTGCACTGGCTGAGGGCGCTCATCCCGGCGAGAAGTGCGGGTACCGACGGCGTACTCGCCTCCATCCAATGCCGGCTGCGCACCGGAGAAGACAGCAGGGGCACCGCTTTTTCCCAGAGTGCACGGCCGGAAAGCGTGAACCGCAGGCGATGGGAGCGCCCCTCGCGGATAGCCTCGCACAGATGCGCGGCCTCCAGTTCCGCTTTGACCTTGGTCAGCATGATGGGCGAGTAGCCGACTTTGGTGGCGATCTCGGAAAGCGAACAATCGTCGAGCGGCTCCCGTTGGAGATGGGTCAGGAGGACACACTGTGCAGCGGGCGTGAGCGGCTTGCCAGTGTGCGATTCGGGTGCGGGCTTGGGCTGGCGTTCCCGGAGGTCGATGAGGGTGTTGGGCAGAAACATCTGGCTGCCCGGCACAATAAACGGTACGCCGCGCTGGACCATCCGGTTGCGGGCGGCTGACGGCAACGCTGGGAGAACGACCGTGACGGGCTCCCCGAGCCGTTGGGAGAGCGTTGCGGTTTGGGCTTCGTAGACCGAGGGGGAATCGGGGGCGCCGGTTTCCAGAGCCAACAAAAAGCGGCGTCCGAAGAGCTTCAGGGAACACAGGTCGTACCGCGTTCTGAGGAAGAACGGCAGAGCCGATGCCTCTTCGAGAACGAGATCCAGATGGGCGCCGGTCAGCGTCTGGAGGTAATCGAGGAGGTTTTGTCTGAGCGGCTTCATGACAGTACACTATTAAAGAACTCTACACAGTTCAAGTGTATCGTTTTTAATTGATGTACAGTTCTGAGGTTGGCGAGGCGACAGATCTCAGTGGAAAATCTCTTTTCACCGCCATTGTTTGGCAAAGATTACACGCTGCCCGCTCCGTTCCTCTCCCAAAAGAGCCTCCCCAGAAACAAAAATTTCAAAAGCCGAGGAGGCCATCCTGTGCGATTAGTCCTTGGTCATGGCCGCCCCTAAAAAGAACAGTCCGAGGACTCCCAGACGCACCATTGTTCGTGACGTTTGGCCTTTTATCAAATGGGCGCCAAAGGAGCAGAGGTACATGGTCGACACCAAGCTGAGCGAGAGAAATGTCTGACACCGGAGTGCTGCCGCCAGATGACTCAACAAACCGAGACGTCTCCCAGATGACCGCCTTGAATGAATTAGGACGCAGCCCTTCTGCTGCTTACGTCTGACTTATGCCGATGACTCTCTGAACTCGAGGGTTCATGAGGGTTCATGAGGGTTCATCAACGCTCGTCGAGCCGGCCGGTTCCTTTGTCATGCAAACTGTTGCCGGCAGATTCCGGTCTAACCGGGCAGATTTCGGAGTGTATCGAAAGGGATGCCAAGTATTCTGGCTAACGTTGATGCTTACGTGCGCCGTGGACCCGCAGGATCCGTAGGTGTGGCGCAAAACATCGTGGTGCCACATGTCGCCCTTAGGGGATTGCTGCTCCGGAGGCAGGAACTGCGACGCCAGATCGCGCTCCAAAAAGGTGCGGATGAAATTCCGCCGCCAGTCGAAGCTGTCTGCCTCATTTGCAGCCAGGAAAGAGCGCGAGAATCCCCCGCGGTGCCAATGTTCGTCGGCGAGGTGGGTTCACAGGCAGCGCGGCGCCAATTGCCGCTCGAGGTTAAGAGGGTGGATCAAGGCCGTCGTGGCGCGTTCGCCAATCTGGGGTGATCTTGATATCGCCGTGTTTTGCAGGGAAACCGGATACAGCCGCGAGCATGCAACCCGAACCCTGTCTGCTATCCGCAGGGAAGGGGAGTTCGCATTTGAAACAAAGATACGTTCCCGCCGCAGGTGGTGTGCTCGCAACTGGGGAGTCATAGTCGCTGACCCGCGAAAACTCAGATTCGACCGCGCTTCGCTTTTCTACGACGCGCGCGGGCGTGCTTTGCACAATCGCAGCACGCTCGCCCGCGGTGGCGAGAAGCTCACACCCACCTGTGCCGCACGGCCACACATAGGGAGCAGTGCGGTTGCAGTCGTGGCGGCGGGTCCTTCGGGTGAAACCGATGCCGGGGCGGGGTCCGCTGGGCGAGGGGATGCGGCGAAGCCGGTTGAGGTAGAGATGCAAGATCAAAGGCGGGAGACGGCGACTCCAGTGATGTCCAATTCCGGCCGACGGTGTGATGCTGCATATATAAAGGATTCCTACGGAATACAGCAGATCAAAGAATACGGCGCGGGGCGCGGAATCACGCTGTCGCGGCGGGATGCAGGCGCGGATCGGATGACACACGGAAGGTTGCGCCTGCGCAGAAGGGCGTTTGCGGCACTGCCGTTGCTCTTGGGCTCGCACTGGGACAACTGCAAGGTAACGTACTGCCGCAGGGCGGCCTTCTCGCTGGTTTTAGGAGCCCTCCGTGAAGGGCATTCCATTGAAAGAATCGTGTCGAGTTACGAGCGCGCGTTGCATGTGGCCCACGGGTTCGCAGTCGACCGTGCGGCTCGCACCGGGCGGGTGGTTTTCTTCAATCCGTCCTCCACCATTCTTGGTGCCCGGAGGATTTTGGCGGCAGACGGCCTCACTCGCGAGGAGCGGATCCGCGAATGGCGTGCAAAAGAGTCCGAGCTTCAGCGTCAGATCTCAGACGCATTTCGGGAAATGGCGGCTCGCCTGTGACTCGAGCATTCGGGTGCCTAAGCCGAGTTCAGCCCGGCGTCCGCCCGTTTCACCAGCATCGAGAACACCGCCGCACATCCGGCATGGATTGCCGGCTGAAATTTCCGAGGCAAGGTGCGCACCCATCCAACTTCCAGGACCTGCAGCGCAACCACGATCTCGCCAAGGTTCACACCCTCAAGCTCCACGCAATGGCTTCCAAACTCGATTCGCAAAAGCTCCTCAGCATTCTCGCATCTGAATTCAGCGCAAACAAATTGGACGAATGGAAACAGGTGCACCGTGCCATCTGCCTGCTCGAACTTGATGCATTGAGCACTTCTGGCCGGTCCCCAGCAGGTTGCCGGGTCGGCGCACGAGCTGCTGTTCCGTATGGCGTGTGCGATGTGTGTGTTCATAACTCGATTTGGTTTTGAATCTTGCGGGCGCCCAACATTTTGGCCAATGCGCGCCGGCAGGCGTTGCGGATCTGGACACCGGTTTGCTGCAGGCGTCGCTGGATTCTGTGCATTTTACGCGTTTGAGGGATCACCCCTTCTCCCAGCAGATCGACCGCAAGCTGCCGGTGGCCGCAGTGTTGAACCCTTTTGCGCAAACCGTCCGGGTCCGCCGTGAAAATGCGCACGCTCTGGCGGCCCCGGGACACGCTCACATACCACTGCTGCAGGCTGGTCGCAGCTTGGCTTGCCGCATCGGAAAACAACACGTGGTCCACCGTCTTTCCTTGCGACGCGTACGAGGTGACCGCAAATCCGGGTACAAAGTTGCGGTACCCGGGTCCGAGCCTGCGTCCGTCCTCTGTTTCAACGGAGCCGTCCCCGAGTAAGGTTCGCACCTTGACGATCTCACCGTTGCAAAGGCGCGCGCCCGATTCGGTTTTTGCGTTTGCTTTGAGCTGCAGAAGGTCCCCTTTGGCGACGGGTATTCGGCGCTTGCGCCAAACGGTGATGGCGTCCAGTTCATTGACTGAAAGCATGCGGATCCTGCCGTGCCCCTCGAGTGCGAGATAACGTTCGTCCGCGCTGACCATCCGGGCCTGTTGGTTTTTACGAAAACCCCGCAGCCGGGTGGCGAAGACGATCACGTCGTCCGGACCATACGAACGGGGATCGCGTTTTTGGGCGTTTGTGAGGTTCGAGGGTTCCAGAACCTCCAGCATCGTTTCGTCAGCGCTCACCAAGCCCGCCCGCTTGAGGGTGTCGCGGATTGAGGCGTTGAGCTGGTGTATTTCCGACCAGGTTTGCGATACGACGACCGCCGAGGCGCCCCGTTCGGTCACCTTGAGGTATTCCTGCGCGAGCAGCGATTGTTGTTCGCTCGTGTGGCAGTGGTGTACCCATCCGAGCCGCTGCAGTCTGTCGAAAGACTCGCCGGCGATCCCGTGCGCGGCCTCCTGTACGGCTCTCCTGTATTCGGAAATTGCCTCTGCTTCTTCGGGTGAGCCAGCCCGAGCCGGGTCTTGGCGGCGGATCCTGCTGATTTCCGCGGGATGCAGCCCGGCAAATTTTTCAATCGTGCGGATCGCATCCGAGGCTTCGACGGCGCCATGCTGACGGGTGTCTCCCGCACAAATGAGCCGGCTCGCGTTGTCCTGAGCGTATTTGAGCAGTTCCAGCATTTGCCTCGCCCCGAGCTGGCCGGCTTCATCCAAGATGATGACCGATCCGCGGCTTGCCGTACGGTTGCGAAGCAATTCCGAGACGGTGCGCACGCTCTCAAATCCTGCGGACTGCAGGTCGACGACTTGCTGGCGCTGCGGCGCGATGACCTCCACATTCAACCCAGCTTCGTTGAGGCCACGGCAAACCTCCCGCAGGGCAAAGCTCTTGCCGGTGCCTGCGCCGCCCCGGAAAAGGGTGATCAAGTTGCGCGACGAAAGGATCACAGCAACCGCGCGCCGCTGTTCGTCATCCAGCGTCTGGGCCGTGCAAAACTGGGCGTTTAATGGCGCATGCTTTCCCGCACCATTTCTTGCGATGTCGAGTATTTCCAATTCCCGCCGCAGCACCTCGCGGGTTGTCACGAAGCCGTGCTTTTCCGGCGTCCTCAAATAATCGCGCCGTGCGCTGAGCTCCCTGAGTGCGGCGACGCTGAAGTTTCCACCACG
>CAMDSZ010000230.1 GCA_945906945.1 Akkermansia muciniphila | reverse complement strand
CGTAAAGAAGGCGGTCGAAGTAGAAAACGCGGTTTCACTGGTGCCCAAAACGAGCATCACCAAGGAAGTGGAACGCGGCTCCCTGTTAGCCCGAGAGATCACCCACCCCATGATGCGCCGTCAGCTCGGGGCAATCTGCAAACGGTCCGCCCTCCGGCCACCAGGATGGAAGAACCTATTGGAAAGCCTTAGAAATCCTCGACCCACCGATCTCCACCCCGCCATACCGCAGGGATAGATCTCGTCTCGCATCTTGAAAGGACGCGAGACTCAAAGCATGTGCGGCAGATAAAAAACTCGTTGGGTTCTCGAACGATTTAGCATTGAGAGTTACCGAGCGATCGAATTCCCTAGGCTGCTGCATCCATTCCGCTGCAATCTCCTCGATCCGTACCCGATGATTTATTCGCTTACCCTCGAAACCGCCCTCTTAGCTGTGGGGTTTTTCCTCGTTTTTACGCATTTGCCCGCGCTCGTAAGCGCCTCACTCATTCAAAAGCATCTCCAACGCTTTCCCCGCTCTGCACCCTCAGGCGCAGTGCTATTTTCTGCAGCCGCTGGGTGGTTCTTCTGGCTGCTTTACTCAACCGACCTTGGTGAATTCAGTTCAATGCGAGGCAAGTTTTTGATGCTCACCGCCATAGCCTATGTTCTCACCCTGCGCTTCGGCATGGAATTTCTTTCAGTCCGAGCCTTAGGAATGCTTCTACTGCTTGTGGCAGAGCCGCTTCTTGAATCAGCATGGCTGCGTCCTGAAGCTGGAAGACTCTGGTTAGTCACTCTGGCTTACGTTTGGATTGTTTGCGGACTGTTTTTTATCGGAACTCCATACATTTTGCGTGATCTAATTTCGTGGGCTAGCGCGAGCACCCTGAGATGGAGGACCGCCGCGCTCGCAGGGATATTATACGGCGCGATTTTGCTCGGAGTTCGCGCGACAATTTAGCGACGGTTTAGCTAGCAGCCGTCTTTAGAGACAAGGAACTGCTTGCAATCATTTGGAAGCAGCCCCATCTTCGTTGTTTTACAAAACAAGGAATTATGCCAGAATCAAAGGAAATCAAGGCACTGCGCCTACACGAAAAAGACACGGGCAGCGCTGACGTTCAAGTCGCTCTTCTCAGTCAACGCATCTCCCAGCTTACCGACCATCTGAAAACCCATTCTAAGGATCATGCATCCCGTAGGGGTCTTCTAATGATGGTGGCTCGCCGTCGTAAGCTTTTGGATTATTTGAGCCGCACCGCCAACGAACGCTATAAGGCGGCACTCGAGAAGCTCAACCTACGCAAGTAGAGGATTAGGAAAGATTTCAGTGACGCCCTCGGCAACCCGAGGGCGTCTCCCTTTTGTGAAAGCCATTCGGCTCTTCACACAGACCCCAGAACAAAAAACTGCCGTCGCCGCGCGACAACTCCCTTGGACGGAGCCCAGCCGGTTCACACGCCGCCTTAGAAAACTTGAGGCCGAGACTTCTGCTCTCACTCAACCTATTCTTCGCCGATAAGAGAACCCGCTGGGCTACGAGCCAGGGATTGATGAAGTGCTTCAGGCCACGGCACAACCAACAAACATCATACCATGATACATTCAGCTCAGAGCCAAGTTGGCTCCACAACCATTCAATTTCAAACCGGCAAACTTGCCAAACTCGCAGACGGCGCTGTCACCGTTCAGTGCGGCGAATCCATCGTGATGGTCTCCGCCGTCTCCGCCACGAAAATCAAGGAAGGCCAGGACTTCTTCCCGCTGACCGTTGATTATCGTGAAAAGGCAGCAGCCGTTGGGAAGTTCCCGGGCGGGTATTTCCGCCGCGAAGGACGCCCCAGCGAAAAAGAAATCCTCACGGCCCGCATGACGGACCGCCCTTTGCGTCCCCTTTTTCCAAAGGGCTATCTTTACGACACTCAAATCATCTCAATCCTCCTGAGCGCAGACGGGGAAAACGATCCCGACATGCTCTCCATTAATGGTGCCTCCGCGGCGCTGATGGTGTCAGACATTCCATTTGCCGGACCAGTCGGAGCAGTCCGAGTGGGACGGGTGCACGGCGAATTTATTGCTAACCCGACCCATTCCCAGCGCGCGGAAAGTGATATGGATCTCGTCTACGTGGGCACACGGGACGAAGTGATTATGATCGAAGGCGAGGCCAATGAGATTCCGGAGGCGGATTTCATCAAGGCTCTCGAATTTGCTCACGTGCACGCCCGCGCTCTCGTCGACGCTCAAATTCAGCTTGCAGCCGCAGTTAACAAGCCAAAACGTGAAGTTCCACTGATGCTTGTGCGAGACGATTTGCTCGAAATCGCCTACGCCGTCGCCGGAGACCGTATTGAATCCGCCATCTACCTGCCGAGCAAGGTTGCCCGTGGAAAAGCCGTGGATGCGCTCAAAAATGAAGTCGCCTTGGCAGTAAAGGCAAAGTTTCCAGAAGCAACAGGTTTTGAAGTCAGCCAAGCGTTCGACTACCTCCAGAAAAAAGCATTCCGAATTTCGATTCTCGACAAGAGCGTTCGCTGCGATGGCCGGAAACTCAACGAATTGAGGAAGCTCTCAGGTGAAACCGGACTACTTCCCCGCTCGCACGGCTCTGCGCTTTTCGCGCGGGGTGAAACCCAGGCACTCGCTCTGGCCACCCTTGCCACAACGGGTGAAGCTCAGGATCTTGACGGCTATACCGGCGGCGTGACTTCGAAGCGTTTTATCCTGCACTACAACTTCCCTCCATTCTCGGTCGGGGAAACGGGCCGCACAGGGAGCCCTGGGCGCCGCGAAATTGGCCACGGTGCACTGGCTGAGCGTTCGCTCGCACCAGTGATCCCATCAGAAGCAGACTTCCCCTATGCGATCCGTGTTTCATCCGAAATTATGGAATCAAATGGGTCTACATCGATGGCCAGTGTTTGTGGCGGGTGCCTCGCACTCATGGACGCCGGCGTTCCAATCAAGAGCCCCGTAGCAGGCATTTCGGTGGGCCTGGTAACCGAGTTCGAAGGATCGCTTTTGAAGCGTTACTCGCTCCTCTCCGACATCATTGGGAGCGAAGATCACTTCGGGGACATGGACTTCAAAATCTGCGGAACCAATGAGGGCATTACTGGATTCCAGCTCGACTTAAAGCTTGCCGGAGTTTCGCACCAAATCATGTGCGAAGGAATTCATGAGGCTAAGAGACTACGCACGCAAATTCTCGAGTTCATGAATGGGGTGCTCGCCGCTCCGCGCAGCGACCTCTCGAAATACGCTCCAAGGATCGAGACCATCAAGATTCCAGTCGACAAAATCGGCCAACTCATTGGCCCTGGCGGCAAGAACATCAAGAGCATCGTGGCTGAGACCGGCTGTGAGATTAACATTGATGACGATGGCACCGTGCACATTTATTCCAACAATCCCGAAGGCATGGCGCGTGCCCGCCAAATCATCAGCGGGATGACGGCCGAAATCGAAATCGGCCAGATATACCAAGGGCGCGTAGTTTCCATTAAGGACTTCGGCGCGTTTGTGGAAGTGTTGCCGGGCAAAGACGGCCTCTGCCACATATCGGAACTCGCGGAATCCCGCGTCAATAAAACCGAAGATGTTGTGAAGGTTGGCGAAGTGATCTGGGTAAAGTGCATCGGAGTCGATGACAAGGGCCGGATCAAGTTGTCCCGTAAGGCAGCAATGCGTGAACGGGATCAAGCGGCATCAGCGCCAACCGCGTAAGCGCGCTATTTATAAAGATTCAAGAGGGGCCGTTCCGGAGATGGAACGGCCCTAATTTTTGCGCTTGCTCTGGATCTTAAACAGGCACCACCCTAGAGTGTACCCAGCTTCACATTCATCACACCAATCCATTTCATGAGCAATCCCCAGAACGCCCCCCTCACCCGCCGCGAACTCATCAAAAACTCAACCATTGTTGGCGCAGGTATGCTTGCGTTTCCCTACGTCATGCGGGGACAGGCAAATGCTGAAAATTCGCTAATTCGTATTGGACTGATTGGCTGCGGCGGACGCGGATCAGGCGCCGCCGACCAAACGCTTAGCGTGCAGGGATCCAACGTCAAACTCACGGCCATCGCAGACGCTTTTGAAAGCAAGGTTGAGAAAACGGTTCAAGGGCTAAAATCCAAGCACTCGGACAAGGTCGACTTGCCACCTGAGCGCTGCTTCCACGGGCTGGATGCTTACACGAAGGTGTTCGAACACTGCGACCTTGTCATTCTCGCCACGCCTCCCGGATTTCGGCCCCAGCATTTCGCTGCAGCGGTGAATGCAGGTAAACATGTTTTCATGGAGAAGCCCGTGTGCGTTGACGCCGTCGGCGCAAAGCGAGTCCTCGAGGCCGCAAAGGAAGCGGATAAAAAAGGGCTCAAGGTGGTGGTCGGTTTGCAGCGGCATTACGACGAAAAATATCGCGAAACAGCCAAGCGTGTTCACGACGGAATGATAGGCGATATCATTCAAGCCAACGTCTACTGGAACGGGGCGGGTATCTGGTGGCGTAAGCCCGAGGAGGGCATGACGCCGATGATGGCGCAGATCCACAACTGGTACCACTTCGCCTACTTGAGCGGCGACCACATTTGCGAACAGCACGTTCACAACTTGGATGTTGCAAACTGGTTCCTCGGACAGACACCAACGAGTGCTTTCGGAGTTGGCGGACGCCAGTTTCGTAATTCGGACCAACCGAGCGAAATCTTCGACCACTTTGGGATCAACTACATTTACCCAAGTGGTGCGTCAGTAGCCAGTCAGTGCCGACAGTACCCAGGCCAAGGCCGAGTTGCGGAAGATTTTCGCGGCACCAAAGGGATCTGTGAAATCGGTAAGATCATGGATTACAAAGGCAACATCGTATGGAAGTACGACCTCAAGCCTGCAAACGCTTACCAGGTGGAACACGACGAGTTGCACAATTTCATCCGGAAAAACATTCCGCACAATGATGCGTACTACGGCGCCACAAGTAGCTTCACCGCCGCTCTAGGCCGTTATGCTGCCTACACCGGAAAAGAACTGAAGTGGGATGCGACTCTCGCGCTCAACGACAGTCAGATGCCGGATCACATCGACGCAAACACGATCCCCCCGGTTAAGCCGAACGCGGACGGTTCATACACTTTGCCGAATCCGCGTGATTACAAAATCGTTGGATCGTAATAGAATCAGCCCCGCTCGAGGCTGAAGTGCGCACCATACCGCACCAGAAGTTTCCGATCACAAAAAACGCGCCGCTCCGAAAGGAGGGCGCGTGTTTTTGTTCCCTGCGCCGCTGTTCTCAGCAGAACTCTAGAAACCCGAACCGCTCCGGTATATGAAATTGAGCGAAGCCCGTCGGCGACCATGCGCTTAGCTCTCTTGGCACGTCCGCCGGTCGGTCGATCCGCGTAAAGTTCGCGCGCCAGCAGTCCCCAGCCACTGGAGGCCGTCCGCTGATGCTTGCAAATGGAATCGCCCACTCGGCCATCCAGCCTCCGTTGACTACTCCTGCAATTGTCCTTAAGCCCGCGCACCTCCAGCGGAAGTCCTTCCGGTACCCACTGCGGATCTTCCGAACGCACAGATCGAGTACCGCGTTGTTTGGATTCACCTCAATTTCGAAATAGGCACCAAGATCTCCGACCGGATCCAGAAACGCTTCAACTACCTCCTCTGTGTAAAGAGGCGCATCGCGCTCGTTCAACGTTGCCCAAGGATGCGAGTCCTCAGCGAAAAACAAGAGCCGGAGGTAAGCCTCGTCCCATCCAGCTTTAAGCAAAGTCCGCTGCTTGGGCGCGCCGCCGTCCTCTGTTAAAAGCAGTTCCTGCCCGGAAAGGCGTTCCCATTCAGGGCGCTTTAGTTCCAAGGCCAGCTCCCCAAATTCGCCCTTCTGACAAAGCAAACGCGGAAGTTTTAAAGACATTATCCTGCTACCGCATGTCTTGAAAAACCCCAGCCACGTGCACCACCGCAACCAACGCAAACCCAACAGAGAGCAAGGTGGTTAGAATGCAAGCGGCCAGCCACAAATTAAAACCGCTTTTGGCCGGAGCAAAGGCTCCATCGGAATGGCGGGGCAGCGGGAAAGAACCCGGTACCGGGAAAGATTGAGCCACCGCGTAGGCCTGCTGAGCGTCTGCCTCTTGAACCTCTGACGCCGCGTCCTCCACCGCTGCTGCCTCCTCTTCAATCAAATAAAGCACCTCAACGGTCCCCATCCGAATGCGCATCCCGCTCTCCATCTGATAGGCAGTGCCCGGTTCAATCGGATAATCGTTCACCGAAGTGCTTTCATTGCCCGCGAGATCCGACACCACGTAACCGCTCACATCGAGGGTTATCTGGATGTGCATTGGGGCAACGGACTCGTCTGGAACAATAATTACGCACTCCATTCCGCTGCCAATTGTGACTGTCGAAAGCGACAGTTCATAAGCAGTGGAAGTGCCGTCTGATTGATTGATTACGAGCTGTTGCATAAGTCCCGGGGAGAGATTCTTGGAGACGCAGAATGAAGCTTTAGCACTCCTAGCGCTTCTCCGAACTGTCTATTAGTTCGCCAAATTGTTCAAAGAAATAACTCGCATCATTTGGTCCGGGCGCGGCTTCAGGATGATACTGCACACTGAACACTGGCAGCGACTTGTGCCGCATTCCTTCGACCGTCTGATCGTTCAGATTGATATGCGTGATTTCAATCTCCGATGGGAGGGAATCCGGGTCGACTGCGAACCCGTGGTTCTGCGAGGTAATGGACACTTTGCCAGAGCGTAAATCCTTCAC
>CAMDSZ010000229.1 GCA_945906945.1 Akkermansia muciniphila | reverse complement strand
AAAGATAATTTCATGAAGAACAGTGATGGCGCGACTGTACTGATGAGTCCCAAGCTTTTTGCAAAATTTGCCGCTTATTCAAATTTTGCGTCCCTGCAGAGATGATTGTTAAAGGTTGGGGTTGATGTAAATGCAGTTAATTCACGTTTTTTCTTCGAGACCTGCCACTTTCGCTGGGTAATTTTTTCTAAAGATTTTGCTCTAGCCACCGATCTAACAAGTATGAGCATGAACATTCAGTCGTTACGTTTGCAGTCTTCAGTTCTTCAGCCGTTAAGTCATGCGCAAGCAGCCTCGGTTGAGAAAACGCAGTCAGTGCGTCAGGAAATGCAGGTCGATAATGTGTTCTCGCCAGCTGAGGTTGTGAGTCGGCTAACGCGTGAACTTCGTTCATCCGAATCTCAAGTGCGCCCTGACAGGGTTGCGTATGGCAGGGAAGTCGCTGGAAAGAATGGTTATCCCTCCGAAAATATCATCAAAGAAGTGGCAGTGAGCCTTTTGGGCGGCGGTGACGCAGGGGTCGCCTAGTGGCTCCTCAAGAATTATCGGAGAGCCAAGCCAAAAAGCTGGCTGGCTCTTACAGGGCGACAGCGGTCTCGACCGCGACCCCAGGCGTGCTGATTCTCATGCTCTTTGATGGGGCTTTGAGATTCATTGCCCGAGCGGAGCATGGATTCACTTTGGAGTCTCTGGCTCGGAGAAACGAAGAGGTTCACAATAACCTGACCAAAGCGCAGTCGATCGTCAGGGAACTTCAGGTGTCTCTAGACTTGGAGAAAGGGGGCGAGTTTTCAGGCCAATTGTTTGCGCTTTACGACTTTATGGTCGATCAACTCCTGGAGGCGAATGTGAAAAAGGAGTTGGAGCGGATTCAAGCTGTAAAAAATTTCCTGCAGGATCTCCGGGACGCGTGGGCGGAGATGTTGCAGAAGTTCCAGAATCAGTGAGAGCTTTCGCATGGAAGACAAAAAGCAAAGTGGCTTTGGCGACAATGGGCCTTCTTTGAACAGTTTTCCGCGATCTGCTGCCGCAGTTTTTTCAGGCAGCAGGCCTGCCAAGCTCCGAGACTTTTGGGGTCTTCTTGCGAGGCTAGAATCCCTGAGTGCATTGGAGGCGTCCCTCGCGGTGGGGGATATGAATCAATTTGACCGGATTCAGGATGAAAAGGCTTCCGTCTTCGCAAGTTTACAGATGCTGGGGAGGAATCTGGGACTGGACCGGACCAACAAAGATCTGCGTGTCAGATTGGAAGCGCTCGAATCCTCGGAGCGGAGAAATCTGGCGAAAATTTCGATGATTCTCGAGGGAATTGGAGCTGAATTGCGCGAGTCTGTTTCTTCACAGCGGAATCTTCACTCTCTGAAGGGGGCGTATTTGGCAGACTCGCATGGGGGTGAGTTTTTTGCCGAAGGTTAAAATATGGAAGCATCCATGTCTGCTGATCCTGTGAGTGTGCTTCTGGTGGAGGATGACCTTGATCTTCTTTTTCTGCTCTCGGAGGAGTTGAAGGGCGGTGGTTACGGTGTTACCGGAGTTTCGGATCCTTTCGATGCTGTTGATTTGCTTCTGCAGAAGAATTTTTCCGTGGTCCTTGCGGATCAAAATATGCCCGGACTTAGCGGCGTGGACTTTTTGATAAAGGTCAGGGAAGCGCAGCCCTCTTGTTCGAGAATCTTGATTTCGGGGTTTGCCTCCGCGGCGGTGCTGGCAAAAGCGGTTAATGACGCTGAGATTTTTCGGTTCATTCCAAAGCCTTGGAGCCGAGGGGAGCTCCTCTCGGTGATGGAGTTGGCCGCGAGCCGCAGTGCTGCTTCGAGCGAGGCAGCGCAACGCATCGGCGAGGCGCTGCAGTCAAACGATCGGTTAAGCTCGTTGAACGCCACGTTACGCGACCAATTGAACGCGCTGCTTTCCAAATCAGGTTGCGACGCTGCGGACCCTGGGGGCTCGTCGGGATTGTTTCAGCACTCTGTCGGCCTTTGCTTCCGTTTGATCAGTACTTTTTACCCGCTTTTAGGCGCGCAGGCTCAGGCTGTGGTCGAGGCATGCAGGGCAATGTCTGGAACGGAATATTTTACGGAATCCCAGAGGAAAGTCCTGATGACAAGCGCATGGATTTACGACGCGGGACTCATTGCCCTGGATCGTCCGCTGGTGCGCCTTTATTTTTCAGATCCAAAGGCTTGCTCGGGCCCAGAGCTTGAGCTGATCGCGAACCATCCTCTGATCGGGCAGGTGGTCGCTGCGTTTGTTGACCGCAGTCACGATGTCGGTTTGACGGTTCGCTCTCACCACGAGAGGTTTGATGGAACTGGGTATCCCGACCGTTTGGCAGCCTACAGCATCCCTTGGACGGCGCGCTGTCTTTCGGTGGCGGTAGGGTTTGTGCAGTCCGGACTTTCGAATGAAAAAGCGGTTGAGTACCTGCTCTCGGAAAGCGGTCGGGCTTTTGACCCGGAGGCGGTGCGTCTATTTGTGCGGTCAGTTCGGCTGTCGGAGCTGCCGCCGAATATCCGGGAGGTGCTGATGGTCGAGCTGCGGCCGGGGATGAAGCTTGCCAAGGGCATACAGAGTACGGCGGGGGTGTTGCTCATGCCCGAGGGGCACGAATTGTCGGAGGTTTCGATTGCCAAACTGCGTGGCCACGCCGCCCAGCACTTGGTGACAGAGCGTCTGCTTGTTTACGCTTGAGCGGCTCCGTCGGTGCTTCGAGGTTTGACTTGGATAATTAGTTTAGGCCCCGCGCTTGGCATGACGGTTGCTCTTCTATTATCTATGTCACCGCTTGTTATTTCTGGCGCAGCTTCTGTCGCCAACCTTTTAGTCTCTGGAGTTGGCAAGGTCCTCGGGGCGCCTTCAGTCACCGCCTCCACTCAGGCACCTGTGGCGAAGGGTTTTGACCATGCCCTGTACAAGGCCGCTGGATCTGGGATGGGCCTCGCTGGATCAGGGGCATCGTTGGCGGGAGTTTCGCCAGTCGAACTTCAAAAAGAATCCATTCTACAGATGCCAGAGGTCCAAAGTGCTCTTGCCGCGCAGCCTGCGGGTTCGGTGACCGGGATTGAAGTCAGGCAGGACGGATCCGTTGCGCTCTCCACGGTCCGTGGATCCGTCGAAGTTGCTCTCTCTCAGTCCTCCCGGGAGTCAAGCCTCAGGGCGTTTTCCGCCTTTTCTGAGGCGGCCCGCAACGGGGGTGTGGGCGGGGTTCAGGCGCTCGCAGTCTTGCCGGCGGATGCCGGTGGCTTTCCTAGGCCGGAAGGATTTGTTGTGCCTCTGAAAGGCGGGGCAAGATAATTGCCAACAGCAGTAAATTTAGATGTGTAGAGGCTTTTTTGCCCCGCTCAACGAGCACCGCTCAACTTGAATAAATAGATGATCGAAAAACTGTTCTCCAGTCCGACTTACGATGGCTCCAAGATGCTTCTGGATGTTGCGATCCAAAGGCAACAGGCGATCGCCTCCAACCTAGCGAATATTGAGACTCCGGGATACAAGCGGATGGAAGTAGATAAGGGGTTCTCGAAGGTGTTCGCCCAGGCACTCAATTCTGGGGCTCCTTTGACGGCGGCGGCTCCGAAGATTGTCACGGATTTCGACTCGCCTTCTCAGAGAAAAGACGGGAATAACGTCATTCTCCAAGATGAGTTGATGGCGATGGGCAAGAACTCAGCGGAGTACGAGGCGTTGGGTGAGTTCGTTAGCTACTCAATGCGAACCCTCAGAATGGCGATCACCGGCAGGTCGAATGCATAGTTGGCGAGCGGTCACGGCGTAGAACATTTTGTTTTCAGCTTTGCGAAATTTGGTTGGCCGAGTTTTATTGGTTGAAAGACACGCGCTACCAAACCTCTTGGAAAGTCTCCCCGCATTTTTAACTTTTATTAGTCAACAACGATGAACTTTATCTCAGGAATTCAGGCGACGGCTGGCGCGCTCAACGCTGAACAGGTGCGCATGGATATTGTTGCGCAGAACCTTGCGAACGCGCACACCACAAAGGACACCGACGGTAATCCATACAAACGCCGGGTGGTTTCATTTGAGACAGTCATGACAGGCGCGGGCAGTGCCGAGAAGGGGGTCCGAGTGTCGGGAGTCAAGCCAGATGACTTGACCCAGGGGGACTTGGTTTACAATCCAGGGCATCCGCACGCGAACGGCCAGGGCATGGTTCAGATGCCAAACGTGAGGTTGGCTGTGGAGATGGTTGACTTGATGTCTGCATCTCGAGCCTACGAGGCGAATCTCTCGGTCGCGAAAAACGCGCGGATGATGGCGGTCAAAGCCTTGTCAATTGGGCGGTAAAACTGAACCGCTCTCAGGCATTTTTTAATTAGCGAGAATCAGACAGAAGCTTATAAATATGAGAATTGGTGCCATACCTGATGCGAAAATGATGAAGACACCCGAGCTTCCCTCCCTTGACGAGTTGGTTGGAAAGAACGCAGCAGGAAAAACTGCGAGTCTCGGAGGCGTCGACGGCGCCCCGGGTGCTGGCGGCGTTCTAAGGGCGGAGTTTACTTCGTTTTTGGATAAAGCCGTGGGAGAGGTTGAGGGCAAAATGCGAGTTGCCGAAGCGGAGCGCCAGAAAGTGCTGACCGGGGACACGAACAATCTGCACCAAGCCACGATAGCGGCATCCGAGGCTGGGATTGCTTTCTCTCTGATGATTGAAGTCAGGAACAAGCTGGTGGAGTCTTATCAAGAGATTATCCGCATGCAGGTTTGATGTTGGTTAGGTTTTTCATTCCTGATTGCTTTACTTGCCAAATCCTAGATAGCTTAACCAAGGTTTTTACCTTTCGTCTCTCACTTGCGCCGACCACGGGAATTTATACCCGAAATGGCTGTTGAGGGGGGAATGAAATGCTTAGATTTTATTACGCGGTTTTACTTATCGAATGAACTCGCTTCTTCAACAGTTGAGACAACTTTGGTCCCAGTTGGGCTTGAATCAACGGGTGACCGTTGCTGTGGCTGGCACTGCGGTGCTGGCTGGGATGGTTGGCCTCGTGGCATGGTCTCAGCGGCCCCAGATGCAACTTCTTTACGGACGTTTGAGCACGAAGGAAGTGGCCTCCGTGATGGCTTCCGTGCAGGAATTGGGCGTAAAGCATGAGCTTGGGGCGAGCGGGACAGCTATTTACGTTCCGTCCGACCAAGTACATAAAATCCGACTCGCACTGGCCTCCAAGGGAATCCCTTCGGGGGAGGGTGTGGGATTTGAAATCTTTGACCGAGCAAATTTTGGTGTGTCGGATTTCATCCAGCGCACCAACTACAGCCGCGCATTGCAGGGTGAGCTCTCAAGGACGATCTCTCAGCTTCAGGGCGTTCGCAGCGCGAGGGTTTTGGTGGTGATGCCTGAAAACAGGCTCCTTTTTACCGACACGCGCTCGAAGCCCACGGCTTCGGTGTTTGTGGAGGGAGCGATCAGTCAGGAGCAGGTAAACTCGATCCGGTTCTTGGTGGCCAACTCGGTCGAGGGTCTGAAGACTGAGGACGTTGCTGTGGTTGACAATCGGGGGCAGGTCCTGACCGAGGGGCTTAAGGATGATCCTTCCCTCGGCGCTGCGTCCGCCCAGATGCGCCTCCGCCGGAGCGTGGAAGATTACTTTTCGAACAAGGTCGAGACGATGCTTTCAAAGGTGTTGGGGCCGCAGAAGGCGGTGGTGCGGGTTTCTGCGGAGCTGGATTCGGAGGCGACGACGCGCACCGAAGAGAAGTTTGATCCGGAAGGACAGGTGGTTAAAAACGAGACTACTACGGATGACACCAGCACGACCAACGAAAGCGAGGCGGGTGCTCAAGCGGTTGGATCCACTGCAAATTTGGCGGGTCCTGGGGGAGATGCATCAAAGCCGAACCAGAAAACCAGCAACACCGAGAAGAAGAACAAGACGACGAGTTTTGAGATCAATCGGACTGTCCTGAATTCGGTGAAGGCGGCGGGCAGCGTTTCACGTCTGACGGCTGCGGTGATTGTCGCGCCCGAACCGGGCTCCACTCCTGAGAAGAGCGATGCGCGCAAAAACATGCTCCGCTCGATGGTTGCGAACGCGCTGGGGGTGAAGGGGACCGATGTTGAACTGAAGAAGATCGTGTCCATTGAGGAAATGGACTTCAACCCAGTGGCGCCTGAGGCATCGGGGCTGATCGAGACTCTAACGAAAAACGCTGACGTATTGAAGGACGCTGGAGCCGTGTTGGTTGCGCTCGTGCTCTTCGGCGCATTTGTTCGGATGCTTCGTCGTACCAAGCCGGATGAAATTCCAATGGAAGCCCTCTACTCGGGCACCGAGGAATTGGCCGCAAGTGCTGGTCCTAGAAGTGCGGGGTCTGGCATTGGCGGAAGCGTTTCGTCCTCGGGAGCCGGTGGATCTGCCAGCAAGAGCCCGCAAGGAGTTACAGTCGAATTGATTAATGAGATGATTCGTCGCAAGCCACAGAACGTGGGTGTCGCCCTCCGAAACTGGGTTGACGAAGATAGCAAGGACGCCAATTCATAGGGGGCTCTTTTTGAGGCGCTAAGTTCAGACCCTCGCTGAAAGCTTTGATTTACCCCGCCAATCAGAAATTTTGAAATTTCAGGATCAGCAGACATGACCGCAAATTACGCTAATCTGAATCGTACCCAAAAGCTTGCCGCTCTGCTCGTGTTGCTCGGGCCTGAGTCTGCGGGTGAGCTGCTTAGGCAGTTTGATGGCGCGCAGCTCGAGGCGGTTGCCCGAGAAATGGTGTCCATTCCCTATGTGGATCCCGACATGA
>CAMDSZ010000228.1 GCA_945906945.1 Akkermansia muciniphila | reverse complement strand
CTTAAACTCGGTGCTGGGCTGCTTCCAATCGGGCAGTCCTTCCGCCTTCAGGTACAACTTCCATTCCCCAACCGTAAACTCCGTCCTGCTCAGTAAAATCTTTGCACCGGATACAGGCAGCATCTTTGCCTCTAACCGTCGAACAAGCTCGGGTACAGCGGTCAGATCTTTTTTGCGATTTCTCCAGAAATCTCCAAGCCTACTCGATAGGGCTATCGCTTCGTACTGGCGCCGTCGCGAGTTCGACTTTAGCGCGCCCCGGGTCAATACCGCGCGCGAACTGCGAAAATGGGGTGAAAAGCGAGTACGTTAGCGATCGACCACCGCAACGCTGTAATCTCATGATTTCCAATCAGTGGCGGAGGGGGCGGGATTCGAACCCGCGGTTCGAGTCCCACCCTCTGTGAAACCCCTTCAACAGAGTAAAATAAACGTCCGTGGACATCCTTGACGACGCTGAATATTATGACTTTATTTATGACAAATGGCAAGCCTCCACAGACAGCTCCGGTCCCCCTACTGGTACGCCGCCTTCGCAGGTCCCGACGGCCGCAGGCAGTTCAAGTCCACGAAAACAGCCGACAAAAAACGCGCGATGAAGATCGCCGTGGAATGGGAGGGGTTGGCGACCGCAGGCAAACAGGGAACACTTGTGGCTTCCCAGGCAAGAAAGGTTGTCGCCGAAATCACGGAACTGGCCACAGGTCATCCCCTGCAGTTCAAAAGTGTTGCCGAATTCTTGAACGCGTGGGTCGCAGGCAGGGAGGGCGCAAAAGCCGAGGCAACCCTGCTTAAGTACAAGCAAGCCGTGCGAGAGTTTTTAACACACTTGGGCAAGCGCGCGGATCTTTCCCTCAACGCCATCAGCTCAGCAGACTGCATTGCATTCAGAGACCGATGCAGAAACCTCGGCAGGACGCCCTCAAGCGTCACAAACCTACAAAAATGCCTCTCAGCAGCATTCGAATCGGCCAAAAAGGAAGGCTCCATCCCACACAACCCCTGGAAGGCTGTTCCCGTTCTCAAAGATCCGGATAAACAGCGAAAGCAAGTCTTCACGCCGCGCCAGATCCAGACACTCTTAAATGCCGCGAGCGATTCGTGGAAGGGCCTCATCCTCTTCGGCTATTTCACCGGGCTCAGACTCCAGGACATCGTAAACCTCAAATGGGAGAATCTTGATCTCGCCTCGGGAATGTTGCGGATCACCGCCAAGAAGACGGACAAAGAAGTCACCCTCGCCCTTCATCCCGATGTTAAGAGCTGGCTGGATTCACAAACAAAAACATCCGGACAGGGATACGTCTTGGAGGAGCTTAAAAGCCAGTCTGCAGCGCACATAAGCCGAGGCTTCACGAGGTTCATGACGCGCGCCGGAGTGCAAGGTGAACTAATCCGCAGAGCAAAGGGAAAGTCGGGCCATAACTTGAGTGGGTTGACATTTCACTCATTGAGGCACACTTTCATTTCCGCGATGGCGAATGCCGGCGTCAGCAAAGAGCTTCGCATGGAGATTGTCGGCCAGACCACGGGCGCTGTTCACAAAGTCTACACACACCATGAGACGGAACGCCTGCGCTCAGCCATTACGACCATTCCAAGCATCTTGTGATTGTGCGTCCCCGTTCCGACCAAACAGGCGGAGGCTTTAATTTTTGACGGACTCCGGGCTCCTTCGGCGTTTCATACAAAGGATCCGTGGGGCTTTCAATATTCAGGGCCATGCGCTTGAAGGCGGATTCATGTCTCACTGCACTCTGCGCCCTCCCACCCGGCGCACAGTAATTAAACTGACAGACGGCGCGTTCTGGCTTTCCCTATGATCAGCGTTCTTTTATGGCTGACCAAGAAATAGAAATTCAGATGCTTGAAATTCAATTTCCGACGCTTGCGGGTCGCGCCTTCGCGACTGCACGAAACACGGTAATGGCAGCAGGCTTGAGCGTCCTCCAGTCTGAGGGACAGTTTATCTACAGGGTTTCCGCCGATGGAAAGAAGGAGCTGGTTAAGGAAATTGAGCCCCCGATAGACGTCGCCATTGGAACTAAATTCGTGATCTCGTGAGTCCGTCCGTCCCAAGGATGCGGATGTTCGCTGGGCCGCACGGTTCGGGCAAAAGCGTTCTCAAGTCCTATTTACCGCCGAAGCTCCTTGGAGTGTATTTGAATCCCGACGAGATACAGAGGGACATCGAGAGGTCCGGTTTTCTGGACCTTGGCGTATTCGGTGTTTTGGCTTCCGCGGAGCAGGTGCGGCTCGATCAAGAGTGACACAATGTCCCGTCTGATTAACCGCATCTGCTTGGGGCTTTATCTCTGCTTTTGGCGGTTAATCCGAGAACTAATGCGGTCTCTCTGTGGAAAATCGGAACCACCGGAACCCCGGCCCACGGATTCAAGCCGCCTCGATGGCTTGCCCAGAAGGCTCAGGTAGGAGGCGAATGTGCTTCCACCCATGGGTCTGTCGCCCCTCAGGCGTTCGGATGTCATGCCGCAGGCCAAGCTGGAACTTCTCCAACACAAGCTCCTTCGCGACCCGCTTAAATTCTGTGAACTCGACCCGTGTGAGGTTCCCCATCTGGCAGTAGCGTAGGAACTCTTGATAAGCCTCGCCAACGACCACAGAGCCCCCTTCCGAACGTGTAAACTTATTGTGGATGAAATCCTCTGGTGCAGAAACGGTGGCAGGCTGAAGGACTCTGCCATTCGCGTATCTGCGGGCCATGTTGCTGCCTTCAAAAAAGCGGGGATGAGTCTCCAATGCTGTCTTTGCCCGGGTCACAATGCCAGCCAGCACCGATGGCCTCCTGTGGGCAGAGACTAGCAGCTTTGCGTCCACACGCCGTCCCAGGGCCGCTGCGCACTTCACAAGGTAATTGCTCAGAAGGAGCTCCACCTTGCGTTCACGGGTCGGGCAAAATGCAGCGACTCTTGGGTCGTAGAACCAGAAGCCGTCTCCAGGGCAATGCACCATCCGATGCCCAAGCCGTCGTTCTCCAGCGACTGCGGCCGCAAAGAAGTCTTCGTTTATAAGCTGGGGGCAGTCAACTCGACTGCCGTTCAGGTCCTGGCTGATTTCCCCAAAGAACGCCGGCCCAAACTGCTCCACCACCTCAGGGAATCTTGCCTCAAACCACTCGCTAACGGTTCTGGGCTCATGTCCACTTTCTGAGAGGCCGAGTTTCCGCACCTTGCTAAACCACTGCTCCATGCCCGGGATATCCTCCGGCAATGACCCAAGGGTGCGCAAGATGCCGAGGATGCGTTCGCTCTCCCGCCATCTCTGACTCATGTCAGACCGAACGCGCTCTGCGTCTTCAACCTCTCGCTGTCTGCGGAGCGTCTCAGCACTGATCCCGCGCTCAAAATCAAGGTAACCCATGACAAATGCCAGCAGCGATCGGTCCCTTTGAACTGGTGGTAGCGGCCGGCTCCTCTAGTCCTCTTTGACCAGTGTGCCCGCTGGGTAAATCTTGCTCACAAACGTGAACGGTTTCTCGTAGCGGTCTCCATGGACATGCTCCACCACGGCATCAGCGTGCCGGCCTAGCAGTGCATCGGTATCGAAGCTTCCGTTGTCGAGAATATGGTCTTCAAATTCCGCCCCCATGATCGCGATCAGATCATCCGTAAGCTCGTCGTTTGGCTCGTCGATACAGTAGGTCTTTGCCGCAGTTTGTTGCCAAGCCTTCGTTTCGAGCTTGAGCGGAGCGAGAACCAATTTCCACGCCCGAGCGCAATCGGCATTGGTTTTTACGGCATAACAGTCCACCACTTTGACTGGGTGGTTTCCCATAGGCACATTGTAGCCGCGCTTTTTTGTAATAGGTATGTTCATGTTGCAATTTCTCTGAATGCGCTGCTTCGAGACACTAGCCCCAAAGCAGCTGGTTTATTTCACAAGTATCACCTAATTAGCGTTTATTTGCCAGCTTAAAATTGCACGCATGGCAAAACAACGCGACAAGCATCTAAATTAATGCGTGGCGCGCTTTAGGTTTCATTCTGAACGAATGTCGTGGCTCCAGCTGGAGCCTGTACATTCGAGGCGGTGCGTCTCCGTTCGTTTTGGCTCTCCTGCCCCCCAGATGCTGCTTCAAATTCTCGGCCGGTCTCGTGCCACACGCGTCGAAGTGGTCTACTACCTTCTGTCCGAGCTCAACAGGGCAAATCTGGTGCACTCACTCCAAAAGGCTTTTAATGCCCATCATTAGGTGGGATAGGGAATATGTAGCCCAACCCGCCCAGACCATGACCGCCTCATCTCGTACCAAGAAAAAAGCAGCCGCCGTTAAAAAACTACCAAAAGCGGCAGCCTCGCCTAGTCAGGTAGAGAAGAAGGTCAAACTCAAAGCGCCTAAGCCAGCCAAGGTCAAAAAGCCTTCGCTTGAAGAACCTGTTACGCCGCTCAGCTCTGAGGAGCAGGAGGAACTGGCCAGGCTCGAAGACATCATTGAAAAGTCGAACTCTGAGGTTGGGGAAAAGGAGGGCGAGCTGAGTTCCGCAGCGTGGAAAATCACAGACGCCCTGTACAAAATTCAAAGCCAGAATCTCTACCGGGCTGTAGGCAAAACCTTTGAAAAATACAGTAAAGACCGCTTCAACTACAGCCTTGCTCACTCAAAGCGGTTGGCAGAGGTGGGCAAGATCAGGGCCGTGGGTGAAAATCCGGAACTCAAGGCCATTGTCGATCTGATTAAAAATGAGTCCATGGCTCGTCCACTGACGAAGCTGTCGGAATCCGAGCTCGGAAAAGTCTACGCCACGTTGTCTCAGTGGGTGAAATGGAAGGAGAAGCAGGAGCTTTCTAGTCAGACCATACGAGCGGCGATTGCGTATCACGCAGACGCCCCAGGCCCGAAAGCCTCGAAGCTTAGTACTGACGTCGAGGCCATTCGCGCCGAGATCAAGAGTCTCAAGGGCTTCATTGACAAAACGAACACAAAGTCGGCTGACGAGTCCTTTGGTGTAATCGAAGGTGTGCTCAGTCGCCTTGTAGATGTGAAGCGCTCTACTGGGATTTCGTGGACCGAGCACACTTGGAATCCGATTGTGGGCTGCACCTACGTTTCGGAAGGCTGTCGAAACTGTTACGCTGCCTTTCAAATGGGCACGTTGATGGCGGCGAGGCACAAAGATTTAGTCGACCTCAAATCGGTGGATGAAGGAGGCAGGAAGGTCGAAAGAAACATGTTCAACGGCAAGATAAAGCTACTACCCGATAAACTCGACGAGCCGTTGCGGAACACCAAACCGAGCAAGTACTTCGTCAATTCGCTGTCGGACCTTTTTCACAAAAAAGTGAATGACGATTTCATCACCACTGTATTCGAGATGATGGAGAAGGCCCACTGGCATACTTTTCAGGTGCTCACGAAACGCCCTAAAGCCATGGCAGCGTTCACCAAAAAGTACTACGGGGACAGAACGCCCCCATCCAACATCTGGCTGGGAACTTCTGCGGAGAATCAAGAGACATTCGACGAGCGCTTGCCGCACTTATTGGAAACCAAGACCGCTCTGCGGTGGCTGAGTATGGAACCGCTGCTCGGCAGTGTGGAAATCACGTCACTTGAGGGCCTGGATTGGATCGTTGTCGGTGGAGAGTCAGGCAGCGAAGCCCGGAAAATGGAGGCTGCTTGGGTGCGGTCGATACGCGATGCGTGCGAGAAGGAGAAGGTCCAGTTCTTCTTCAAGCAATGGGGCAAGTTCGGTGAGGAGGGACAGGAATTGAAAGGCAAGGCCACGAAGGCTCAACCTAAAGTCGATGGCGTTCCTCACAATAACTGGCCAGTACCAACCAAGGCGGACAATGTGAGTCCAAGCGGAGAGTGATTTTCCTGCGCCTTCTGGTCCACAGAGTCGAGTGGCTCCCCTCTGGAGTCCTAAGCTTCGGCTTCGGAAGAAGGAGTGAAGGAGCCTGTTTCTGACTTTAATGGAAAAAATAGATCGGAACTAGATCTGAACCTGGGCGGGATTTGTGCCGAAAGTCGGAAACTGGTCCCATCCTTCCTTCTTTTGCGCACAAACGCACGAGGGCATGCTGCTGCGGAGGGCTTCTGGCTTTTGGTTCTTTGTTTCGCCTTGTCGCCCTCTCGGGGCACGGCTAATATTTTGGCATGAGCACGTTGGACACGACGTTGACCGATCTCCTCGAACTGCCTGCCGAACTATCAGCGAAGGCACGGGCAGTGCCTGGTTTGCCTGAGCGGTTACTGCGTTTCATTCGGATGGAGGTGGCAATGAATGAGCGGCGGCAGCAGCGCTACAGCCCTGAGGCTCTGGCCGTGGATCACCGAACATCTTTCAGATACTTTTGTCGCGCGCAATGCTCTGCTGGCGAGAAATGCCTCGTTCAACCTACATCTCAACGAAAATTACGGCGAACGCGAAATCAAAGACATCGTTGAAGCATTCGCAAAAGTCACAAATGCATACCTTCGATAAAAAAATAAAAGATCGACAGGGCTACGCAGAGCCAATTTCAGTGAAGGCAATACGAATCGTATCTACACTCATTCTTAAACTTTTGAGAATCGATGGACGCACTCGCTGGTCGAATGAGTTCATTCAGGCAATCGATCCATCAGTCACAGTTAATCTCCCAGATTTCTCATCTATTTCTAATGACCCCACTATTTGGTTCAGAACTGGACACGGACGTCTATTTTGGAGAGCGATCGAAACACCTTCGCTTGACCTCGACACAAACACATGGATAAAAACGTTTGATAAAAATGACATTTTTTACGACGTAGGAGCAAATATCGGACTCT
>CAMDSZ010000227.1 GCA_945906945.1 Akkermansia muciniphila | reverse complement strand
TACTGCGACTGAGCATGTCGCCGCATTTCAATCACCGGCACGATCATGCAAGCGTACTGACCCAGCATTTTTGGTTCGAAACACACCTCAAAGGCAGGCAGGGGCTCATCCCAGCGACTCCTAAGATCGCACTTGAACTGGGACGCATCCCCAAGGTCGTAGTGACTCCTGATCCGACTAAGACGTGCGAGACCGTCCGCATCTATTTCACGCAAGACGTGCATGAACTCACACGCTTTTGGCGCCACGCAGACGCCCGTCACGAAGACGGACGCTGGGTCGCTGAAGCACCGTTACTGGACGCATCCCAGCCGCTCTTCGCCTTTGCAAACGTTGTTTACGCGACGCCTGAGGAATACCAAAAGATCGCCAACCCGCCCGGTGCAGCAAACTCCAACACCTATTTCTTCAGCTCGCGCGAAACCTGGGCGACCCCGTCCCAGCTCAAAGCAGCAGGCGCCGAGGCGACCGACCTTCCTGAGCGCGGCATCGTCGCAGAGAGCGGCGACTGGGGCGACTGGTACGCACTTAACTGGGGCAATCCGGAGCTTTGGAGTGTCCACACCCGCAAGGTGAAGGACTCTAAGTGGCGCGGACCTGCTGGTGCGAAACTTCGCTTTGAAGTTGCCGCGCGCGAGGACAGCTGGATCGCGGTCAAGTTTGTCAGCAACGAATGGGGTGCATTCCATTCAGGACCCAAAGCCGAATACGCAGCGGCAAAAGTCTTAAAGATCAGGAACAACTGGGCGGAACTCGAAGTGGACCTCACAGATCTGCATGCGCTTGGGGCGACGAAGGGTAAGCTTGCTGGGTGGGATAACCTCACAGAGATCATCATTACCCCAAACATACCCGCTGAAGTCAGAGGCGATGAGATGAAGGCGCCCAAGGGTTGGGCAGGCGGCTTTGCTCCAAGGATTCGTAACCTGCGATGGGACGGAGGCGTCTACGGTGCAAACCAGAAAGCTCCATCGCCACTCTCCGAGACCGAACGCACAAAGGCGTTCAACGACTCTATCAAGGCCTCGCTTGAGCAGGAAAAGCGGGACCGAAATGGGAAGTGACCGGTCACACGAATGCTGCGCGCTCACGCCATCGTGACGTCAGAAAAGCACTGCGGTTTTTCAGCTATGAGGCGTTTACGATCAACCTCATCATGATGGGACCGCGCACAACCACCCAGATTAGTACGATCACTTCCGCCCGCTCACATCACTTTGCTGTCATATGCAAACTTTCAGCAATCGGGAATGGAGACAACTGGCACCCCAAATCGTTGAAAGTGAGGGATCTGATGCCGGAGGCATCGTGGCAATTGGCCGTTAGTCGAGCAACTGCGACACCACCGGTATGCGACCAAAAAAGCGCGCATTCTGCCCAAAAGAAATATGAGCTTGCCCGGCATTGACGGCAAAAGTAACGCGGGTGCCGTCGACGGCAGTAGCGATTAATTTTCCGTTTTTGGACTCCACAAAAATGATCGGAATCGTTTTTTCCTCGGAACCTGAAAGAGTCGTCAGATAAAGCCCAGGGCTCGGATCCGCTGTGTTGATCAAGTTCCCCCCATTCCCGCGAGTGAAGCTCAGAGGCTTGCCGCCTCCACCCAACTTCATGGTAACATCACCTCTCTTGATTGTTTGAATGCGCGCGGGGGCGGTGAGTCGCCTTGGGGTTCCATCGCTTGTGATGGCGCTTGTTTGGGTGCGCCCGAGTAGTCCGGGGCTGGTTTCTTCGAAGAGGGTGTTTGGTCTGGCAACCTTTTGCACTCCGGATTCGGCACGCTCCTCGCCAAGGGCAAGACTTGGGTCTAAAAGGCTGCATAAGAGCACGAGCGTACGTGTGAGGATTTGAATCAAATATTGATTTTCATTGGCCACACGGCATCTCACTTCCATTCTTATCTGAATGAAAGTTTAGCCTTCTTTGGAATAGGCTGGGATCATCCCTGGATGCGAGACTCAGAAACGCCGCGGGCGCTGCCCTTGTTTTTGCGACAACGATCGCTGCAAAACTTCACTTCCTCCCACACCTTCTCCCACTTTTTGCGCCATGCAAATGGCCGTCCGCAGACGATGCACGGCTTCGACGGAAGATCCTGTTTCTTCACGCCTCTCATGGCTGCGGCGGCTTCTTGTTTTCCGGTGGCTCACTCCGGTTCATGTCGTGAAGCATTTTCAGATATTCGTTTTTGGGCGCAGATTTTGCAGGACGCTCCGGGGTTTCCAGCATCCCCTTGACGCGGCCCGCACTCTGCGCGATCAAGCCTGCGATCAGCGGCGCTTCCGGCAGGTTCTTCCAATACTTCTTCGGCATCTCGGACTGCATCGCGCTGATTTTGACCCGGGCCGGATTGAAGATGTTTTGATAATAAGTGCGCCAAAGATCATCCAGTGCGTCTTGATTTGGAGCGCTGCCACGCGGGACTCCAGCGGTGAAATGTATCTGCATGCCATCCCAATGCGCACACTCGTAATTAGTCAGGATCGACCAATCCATGCCGGCAAATCGCTTTCGAAAAAACGATGCAGAAAGCCGGACGATGCGGTAATCCGGCTCGAACCAAGCCACAAACTGCTCACGGCCTGTGTCAGCGTTTACTCCAACCAAACGGAAGCGCACAAAGGCATGCATCTTGTGGATGTCACGCCCCACTGCCTTACACCAATTCTGAATCTCACGCACATCACCGTCCGTTGCCATCGAGAGCAAGTGCCGCTCACCGCCGAGCGTGAGCCGCCAAAGCACGCGATAAAGCATCCCCCAACGCCTCGTGTCGGTATGCGCCGCTGCGCTCCGCGCCATGTCCAGAAAAGCGGGCGGCACCTTAATTGGATTTCCAGTCACCGGCTCTACGTGCGGATCCTCGCCGGTAAAAAGCGAAGCCTCCTGCGCGTCCTCGCTCCACAGCACTTCATCAGGCGGCACGCCCTCCGCAAGCAACCGGCGCGCAGAGTTCCGCCACGCTTCGTAATCAGGCTCGATGACGATCGTGCGCATGGTTATTAGAGCTCGCCCGATCTTACCGAGCTGAAGTCGCTCGCCGCAGGTTTTGGCGGCGCTTCAAAATCGAGCTCGATCTGCTCAGGAGGGGGCAAAAACCTGGCCCGAAGCGAGTCGCTGTCGAGCCCCATGCGAGCGGGATGATGATCCACCGTGATGATGAATGGCATCAGCTTCTTTAGCTGGAGCCGCAGTTGGAGGAGGTCCGCAAGCCGCAGTCTGGTGAAACGGCGCGCACTCACAATACGCTCAACGTTGCGCACACCGAGGCCTGGAATGCGCAGCAGCATTTCACGGGGCGCCCTGTTCACATCCACCGGAAACCGTTCCCGGTTGCGAAGCGCCCAGGAAAGCTTCGGGTCCAGCGCGAGATCCAGATTTGGCTCCGCAGCCGACGCAATTTCTTCAACCTTGAAATCGTAAAATCGCAGCAACCAGTCTGCCTGATAAAGCCGGTGCTCGCGAATGAGCGGAGGTGCCTTGAGCGGAAGAATTGCGGACGGTTCCGGAATCGGACTGAATGCGGAATAGTAAACTCTTCGCAGGCGATGAACCGTATAAAGCTTGTCCGCGCATCCGAGGATCACCGCGTCGGTCGAGGCATCTGCACCCACCAGCATTTGGGTGCTTTGGCCCGTCGCAAAAGGTGCAGGCTTGGGCGTGTCAGGTCCGCGCTTTTCCGCATGCCGCTCGTCAATCTTTTCACGGATA
The DNA here is from genome assembly GCA_945906945.1 of Akkermansia muciniphila. Lineage (GTDB taxonomy): Bacteria > Verrucomicrobiota > Verrucomicrobiia > Chthoniobacterales > Chthoniobacteraceae > Chth-196. The sequence goes on along the minus strand of CAMDSZ010000227.1, from coordinate 3,069 downwards.
TGCCCCATGGCCTCCTCGGTGCGTGCGAGGTTTTTTTCCGGGGCGAGCGTATCGAGGCTTTGCTGGCTGGGCAGTTCAACGTTGATGCTGATCCGGTCCGCATAACGCCCAGCCAAGGCAATCAGCGCCTGGGAAGCCTCCGGAATCGTCTTCAGGTGGATGTAGCCGCGGAACTGATGCTCTTCCCTCAACTTCCGCGCCACTTCGATCACCAGCTCCATGGTGTAATCCGCGCTCCGGATGATACCGCTGCTTAGAAACAAGCCTTCGATATAATTCCGTTTGTAGAAATCCAGCGTGAGTTTCACCACTTCCTCAGGGGTGAACCGCGCCCGCGTGACATTGCTTGAGCGCCGGTTGATGCAGTAATGGCAGTCGTACAAACAGGCGTTTGTCATCAGCACCTTCAAAAGCGACACGCAGCGCCCATCCGGCGTGTAAGAATGGCAGATCCCCGAACCTCCCGTGGACCCGACGCCCTTGCTCCCCGTTGAATCCTTCCGAGCCGCACCACTGCTGGCACACGACGCATCGTACTTCGCGGCGTCCGCAAGAATCTCGAGTTTGCGCTTGGTGTCCATTAGTTGCTGCCCAGTAATAATTTACGAAATGCCTTTGACGGTACCCGTTAGCGAGTGAGGCATGCCTTGTAGTGAAGCACAAAAGTCTCACACGACCGGAGTGCTATTTTCCCTTTTCGGGGTGATGTGCCGCGAATGAAAGGGTTTCGAAGCAGCAAAGTCGCTTCGGCTTCAGCCGAATTCGTCACTCCTTGATGCGCCTACAGCCACCGCCAGATTCTGCGCACATGACTCCGAACGATGAGCATTCGGCTAAAGCCGAAGCCGCTTTCTTTCTTCCACCCGCACAATACGCGCCACATTTATCGCGGCGACCTACCCCAACCGCGGCAAACGTGTGTCACCAGCTGGATAAACGCCTGTACCGGCATTGCGGCAATTTGCTCCCCAGGGTGCTCGCGAGTTCCTCATGCATGCGCGCTGAAGGTGGGCGTTTTTCAGGTTAACGATCGCCCGTCTTTCAACGTCACAGATCACGGCACGTCTTTCGCCGTAGGCGCGCCGAACGTCAGCGAGCCGTAGGCGTATGAATCTCCGTGTCCGTTGTCATTTTGAATGAGGCAATTTGCGATTTGAGCCTTGCCAGGAATGCAAAATAGTTCGTACGTGCTTTTATCTAATTCATCTTTGTAATAGGAAGTATTAGAAGCCTTACATGAAAACAAACCCGTCGTCAGAAGCTCCTCGGATTCGTCACCTTTCACGATGAAGGACACAGGGGTTTCGTAACTTCGAGTTCCGGTGAATGTAGCTGCTTTCGTTTTACCGCTACTATCGCTAGTTAGGGTGAAACTTCCTGAGTTTGATATCCCAGATCCTTTAACCAAAACGGTACAGTAGGCCACCTCCTCCTCCGCTTTCGCAAAATATATTTCGTAGGATAGATTCCACATATCGCCGTCCCAGAGTGTGAATGGCCGAGCCTTAATGGACCAGCCGCTCACAGGTTCGCTCAGTCGGCCTTGCTCAATCTCGTGCTGGATCAGTTCCTTATTACCCAGACGACCAACGACTGGCTTATGCCCCCAAATGTAGGTGTATTTCTCAGAGCCGTCCGAAGATTTGATGGTGAATTCGGTGCTGCCTTCAAGTGGAGCGGTTCTGATCTCTTTTCCGGCAGAGTCTCTCGGACGAACAGTGCCCTCAGAATCTTTGTATTGAAAGACGAATGTCACCGGCACGGAAGTCAGAACCTTCTCTTTCGCGCTCAAAGAAAATGACAGCTGAGCAATGAGAAATAGAGACGTTATGTGATAAAAAAACTTTTTCATAAAGTATGTTTAAAGCGCAGCACTAACGCGGAGCTTTAAAGCTAATTCTCGCAACATTTTAATCAAACAAAATTTCCATGCGTGCGGCCGAAAAACCAACCAAAACGCTTGGCGAAATCATGGCCAAATCCAACGGTTTATCTATCCCCTACCACACACATTTCCCACCCATTTTACACAAACGATTCGCCGGGAAGAAACTTGGGCATGAGACGGACCTTGGGGTTTCTTGGGACCTCGCGCCGTGCAACCTGCAGCACCAGCCTGGCGAGTCGTTGGGCCTGGAGCTGTGAGTCCACTTGATACCGGGCGATGCCGGGCGAGAAAAAATCCAAGAAGTGATCATTGTCGCGGCCGATGACCGCCGCGTCGTGCGGGAGCCGGTACCCTCTCCTGATGAGTTCGCTCGCCACCGTCAGCGTCGGCATCGCGCGGGCGACCAAAAACCCCGTGGGCTTCTGGGTGCGGCGCAGCAGGGTTTTGAGCTGGCTTCGAATGCCCGATGGCGAACCATCGTGCTCGGCGACGATCGGCACACCGCCGGGATTCGCACGGAACGCCTCCAGAAAGCCCACCTCGCTTTCAATGTCACCGGCGCTGGCGGGGCCCTGCCGCATGAAGGCGATGCACCGGTGGCCCCTCCCCAAAAATTGCGCAGCTGCATGGCGACAAGTGGCCCGGTGATCCAGATCGACCGAGGGCAGCTCGACCCCTGAATAAGGCGTACCGGAGGTTACGCAAAGCAGCCCGCTTTCCATAAACCACCGCTGCATGCGCTCGGTTCCAAGAAAAAGCACCCAGACCAGGGCTGGCACCCGCCGAGTAAATGCGGCCAGCTCTCTTTCCGGACTCTGCGAATAACAGGTGCGGCTGCTGTGAATTTGAATGTCATAGCCTTTGTCGCGCAGATGGCTTTGGAGTAAATTTAACCAGAGATGCGCGGACGGAACGATTTCCTGAAAAGGGCCGGGCGCGAGCAATCCGATGACCTTTGGAGACTTTCGCACCGGCAATCGGGCGGGTTTAACAATGCCCCTGCGCCGGCCGGGCTCGCGCAAAAGGAGCCCGTCGCGCTCCAACAGAGCGAGCGCCGCACGAAGCGTCGGCCGGCTGACATGAAGCTGCTGGCTTAATTCACGCTCGCCGGGCATCTGCTCGATCCATTCACGAGCCGACAAAGCCTCGCGTATGATTTGAGCCGTGTACTCGATAAGCGA
>CAMDSZ010000226.1 GCA_945906945.1 Akkermansia muciniphila | reverse complement strand
GTTCATTCGCGAGCATGCCTCGGAGGCCGCTTTACAGTTTTTAGCCTGACAGCCCGTTTGTCCTGCCTGCTCATGAAAAACGACGCCTCGACTTTTTGTTTTTTCCACCGCAAGGCGATCTGGCGAAACGTTCTGCCAGCGGTGTGCCTTGTTCTTTTTGCGCTCCGGCTTGCAGCAAAAGCTCAGTCCGGTTTTGACTTTTTTGAAACGCATATTCGGCCGGTTCTGGTGGCCGAATGTGTCGAGTGCCACGGTGCTGAAAAGCACAAGGCGGGCTTGCGATTGGATTCCCGCGCTGGCTGGCAAAAGGGGGGGGAATCAGGGGAAGCCATCAAGCCTGGGTACCCTGAGGAGAGTCTTCTTCTTAAAACCATACGCCACGAGATTGCGGATCTAAAAATGCCAGACAAAGCGCCTCGGCTCGACGATCTGGTGATTGATCGATTCCGGCAATGGATCGCAATGGGAGCGCCTGACCCAAGGGATGCTCCGCCGATTGCTGGGGCAGGTAAGGCGACGTGGGCAGAGTTGCTTGCTTCGCGCCGTAACTGGTGGTCACTCCAGCCAATCTTGACCCCGCCGGTGCCCAAAGAGGCGCAGGCATCCCGATCATTCCATCCGGTTGATGTTTTTTTGGACGCAGCGATTTTCAAGGCGGGCCTGTCGCCGAACCCACCGGCATCGGCTGAAATAATCGTTAGGCGCCTGCACTTTATCCTAACGGGCCTCCCGCCGAACCCAGAGGAAGTGCAGTCTTTTGTTCGTGCCTATGGATCGAGTGATCAAGCCCGTTCCGAGGCTGTCCGCGAACGTGCACGGCAGTTGATGGATTCGTTCGCCTTCGGTGAGCACTGGGCAAGGCATTGGATGGACCTGGTGCGCTATGCAGATTCGCACGGCAGCGAGGGCGATCCAGAGATTCCGAACGCATATCAATATCGGGATTACTTGATCCGCGCGTTCAACGCCGACGTTCCCATCGATCGCTTGATCCGAGAGCACATCGCGGGCGACTTGCTTGCGAATCCGAGGATTTCAAACGAGGGAGTCAACGAGTCGCTGATCGGGCCCGCGCACTTACGGATGGTCGATCATGGGTTTCAACCGGTCGACACGTTGGATGATAAAATTAAGGCGGTGGACAACCAGATCGACGTCATCACGAAAGCCTTTCTGGCCCTCACCGTGAGTTGTGCCCGATGTCACGACCATAAGTTTGATGCTGTAAGTCAGAAAGATTACACAGCGCTGTACGGGATTTTTGGAGGCGTCCGGCCTGCACAACTGTGCGCGGATTCTGCTGAGAGACTCGGCTTGCAGCGAAAAGAGGAGCTCTTGCAGATCAAAGAGCGTATCAGGGTCGAATTCGCGAGATGCTGGAATGAAGATCTACTGCGCCTTCCAGAAGCGCTCCAGGAGATTACGAATTCGTCACCCTCTGATGATCTTCGGAATTTGCGCGAAAAATTGGCAAGCACTGAGCGGGAGATTGCGAGGATTCAATGGAAAAAGCTTGGAGCAGATGCTCGGGTGAACATTCCAGCTCCGGTGAGCGTTTGGACGTTTTCTGCAGGACCCGAGGATGTTTTAGGAGGTGTCAAATCGGAGCTGCTTGGTGACGCAACTGTGTTGGGCGGCTCGCTGGTGTTAAATGGGCAGAAGTCGTTTCTGAGGACTGAGCCGGTTGCACGCCGTTTTTCGGAGAAAAGTCTGGAGGCATGGGTTTACGTCGATGACCTAAACCAGAGGGGAGGAGGGGTTCTCGGCATTGAGGGAATTACAGAACATGCGTTCGATTCTCTTGTCTTTGGCGAGAGCGCAGCAAAAAAATGGCTTCCCGGCAGCAACAACTTCAAGCGCACAAAGCAGCCAGACGGGGCCGAGGAAATCTCTGGGCCGCAGCAGAGAATCCATATGGTGATTTCCTACTCTTCGGATGGCACAGTCACTGTTTATCGAAATGGCAAACCCTATGGCGAGCCTTACAAGAAATCCGAGCTGCACAATTTCGTGGAGGGCGATACTCGGGTTTTGATCGGGTTGCGCCATACAGGGGCAGGAAATGGCTTCTTTCACGGTCGGATCGACGAAGCACGCGTGTACGATCTGGCGCTCTCGAGCGATCAGGTTGCGACTTCTTTCGCACTTGGCACACTTGCAGGCACAAATTCGAGTGCGCAGCCTACGCTCGGCGCAGATGACGCTCGGCTCTCTCAATTACAATTGGAGTCAAAGGACGCCGCTGCGCGTATCGATGCTCTTGCTGAGAAGACTCGAAAGCGGCGTTTTGAATCGGTTGCTTCCAAGGAAACACACCCTCTTTTTCTTTTGCTGAAAGCTGCGAAATTAAATCAGGAAAAGTTTTTTGAATTCGCCGCGGCTTACCGAAAGAGGATGTCAGTTCTTGCTGAATCAAATAGGGTGGAGAATGCGCGAGGTTTTCAGAAGGCTTGGGATTTGAGCGAAACTAAGTCTGGGTGGCACCTTAACGGTCCCGACGTTAGCTTTTTTGAACGCGGTGATTTCAGAGTTTCGCGCGAGGGAAGCGCCGCATTCTCGTCGATTCTTCCGTCAGGAGTTGGATCCGGGTCAGTTTTTGGGGCGCTTGGTGGTGTCGTCACATCGCCCGAGTTTAAGCTGCAAACCAAAAGTGTAAGTGTCCGCTTTGCAGCTTCGAATGGAGGCATGCTGCGGATCATTCCGGACAATTATCCTCTTGGAAATAATTCCAGTATTTTCCAGCGAGCGGTCGTCAACCGACGCAACTCTGAGTGGCTTCGGCTTGATACGTCCTACCGGGTAGGGTGCAGTGCCTACGTTGAACTAACCACGCTCGAGCATCAGACGCGCCGCGCAGATCAGCCCAAGGGAGGTGCATCATTTGAGAAGGACGCTTCTGAATTTCTGATTGAAAAGGTTGTCTTTCATGATGGAGAGACCGCGCCGAAAGAGGAATTTGCTGGGCTGTCCTATGCATTGGAGCAGACAAATTCGACAAATGGCGATGAATACATTCAGAAGTTCGCTGCAGTTTTGCGTGATTCAGTTGATGCGTGGCGGCAACACTCGATGACTGAAGCCCAGCGTGAACTGCTTGATTCATGTGTTGAGTCGGGACTGTTGATAACGTCCATCGACGCTGTGCCGGATCTTGCTGATCTGGTTGCGCGCTACAGGCGACTTGCGGCCATGCCGGTATCGCCGCTGTATGTTCCCGGGGTTCTTGAGCACGCTGTGGTAGATGCCCCCTTACTCGAAAGGGGCGATCACAAGCGGCCGGGTGAAACTGTGCCGCGCGCTTTTCTTTCGGTGTTTGGTGGGACTCCTGTCGAGGGTGTGCAGAGTGGACGCTTGGAATTGGCCGAAGCGATGTTGTCAGATAAAAATCCGCTTACCCCAAGGGTCATGGTCAACCGGATATGGCATTGGACCTTTGGAGCTGGAATTGTTGCGACGGTGGATAATTTCGGGCGAATGGGAGAAAAGCCGTTAAATCCAGAGCTTCTCGACTTTATGGCCAGGCAGCTGGTCGCAAATAAGTGGTCTCTGAAGCGGACTCTGGAATTTCTGTTAACGTCTGACGCGTTCCAAAGGTCCTCCGTAGCAGGCCCTATGGCATTAGAAAAAGATCCAGCGAATCAGCTGCTGAGCCATTACAATGTGAGGAGGCTTGATGCAGAGCCGATCCGAGACGCGTTGCTGAAAGTGTCGGGTCTTCTGGATAAAACTAGCTCAGGCCCGTCGCTTCCGGCAAACACACCGTGCAGGAGTGTTTACTTAAGGCTGAAGCGAAACAATATGCCGGGTCTCTTGTCTACGTTTGATGCGCCAAAGCCATTTACAACGATGGGAAAACGCGATGTCACCACCGTTCCGGCGCAATCATTAACCCTGCTAAATGATCCGGCGGTTCACAAGATCGCTGCAAGTTTTGCAGCGAATTCGTCTGCTGTGACGGCAGACCCCGCGAACTGCGCCGGGCTGATGTTTCAGTCCGCGCTCGGGCGGCCACCAACACCTGCTGAACTTCAGGCTGCGCTCGATGTGTTTGGGGCCAGTCGTGATTTTTCAGGCCTCGCGCATGCAATCTTTAATCTCAAGGAGTTCATCTACCTGCGGTGAGAGTAGGGACGTAGGTAAAGCAGACGTATGAAACAATCATCTCTTACGCGTCGTCAGATGCTGTCCAAGTGCTCCCTCGGGTTTGGGGCTGTGGCTCTTGGTGACATGTTTTCTAACCTCGCTAACGCGACGCACGGCACTGCGCCGCCTCTGCAACGGATCAATCCGAAGGTGGACAGTGTAATCTTTTGTTATATGAGCGGAGGTGTTTCGCATTTGGACTCCTTCGATCCAAAAGAAGAGTTGGTACGTAGGGCTGGGCAGCCGATGCCCGTTCCAGTGAAGCCGACGATGTTCAATAACAACGGCAACATCATGCCGAGTCCGTGGAGTGCGAAAGCTTGGGGTCAGTCGGGGATGGTAATGACCGATTTGTTTCCGCAGATAGCAGCGTGTGCAGATGATCTGACTGTGATTCGTTCAATGACTACAAAGGTTAACGAACACGCGCAGGGCAATTACGCTTTTCACACGGGCTTCCCATTTATGGGGCACCCGAGCGCGGGTGCATGGGTGAGTTACGGACTGGGATCTGGAAATAAAAACCTTCCCTCTTTCGTTGTGCTGCAGAGTGGCGAAGCAACTACGCCGCACGGTGGCGTCGGTGTGTTCAGTTCGGGTTACCTTCCGGCAGAGCACCAAGCCTCTATTTTTAAAGCAGACGCCGCCGCGCCTTTGGAATTCATAGCGCCAGTTTATTCGGACGAAAAGCAGCGCTCGAGTCTGCAGTTTATTCAGAAAATGGATGACGCTTTCCTTCGAACCGCACCGGACACAAATGTTGCTGCGGCCATCGCTAATTATGAGACAGCCTACTTGATGCAGTCGTCTGTCCCTGAATTGTGCGATATCAAGGGGGAGAGTGAAGCAACAAAGAAGCTTTACGGGCTCGATGCGGAAAACAAGTTCACATCAGCTTATGCAAGGCAGGCGCTTGTTGCACGGCGACTCGTTGAGCGCGGCGTGAGGTTTGTGGAGTTGAGCTGTTTGTCCGTAGGGATTGGGGCAGGCGGCGCTGCGAATCCTTGGGATCAGCACGGCAAACTCAAGGAAGGGCATCAGAAGATGGCTCTTCAGGTAGACCAACCTATCGCAGCCCTCATCAAGGATCTAAAAGCGCGGGGACTTTTTGAGCGCACTCTGATTGTGTTTGCTGGTGAGTTCGGCAGGACGCCGTTTTCGCAGGGAAGCGATGGTCGGGATCACAATCCGATGGGATTTAGTGTGATGATGGCGGGAGGCGGGTTGCGTGGCGGGATGACTTACGGAAGCACTGACGAGCTTGGGTATTACGCCGTGGAGAATGTCGCGAGTATTTATGATTTGTGGGCGACGGTTCTGCACTTGCTCGGATTGGATCACGAGCGTTTGACGTACCGGTTCGGTGGTCGTGATTTTCGTCTGAGTGATGTGCATGGGAGAGTGCTTACCCCGACTTTGGCTTAAAGGGTGGAATTCCGGTCGGAGCCGCGTTTCTGCGGTATGAGTCGGTTTGGGGAGGTGTTTTCTCGGGCGAAACTGGGCCGCAGGTTGCGCGACGGGTAAGGCGGATGTGAGAGAGGTGATCTGCAACTCCATGCAGATTTTTGAGGAGCATAAGCAGACTCGAACCGGCGGGAACGGTTGATTCTTCGAAATTTGCTTCCCACATCTCTCAATTTTGATAACTCTCAAAATTGAGAGTCGGGTCCTCCCACGCCCGGCCATTGTTACCCCCAGACTTTCCGCCATTCATGTCGCGTGTACTCATCATCGACGATGATCCATCCATGGTGCAGGTGATCTCCGACATCTGCTCACAAGGGGGGCATATGCCTATTGCGCTCAATTCGGGCGCAAAGGCGATTGGAATGCTGGCCGGTCATGCGCCGCAACTTGTTCTTACCGACGTCCGGATGGATCAGGTGGGCGGGATGGAGGTATTGCGTGCCTGCCAAAGTGAGATTCCTGGAACACCTGTCATCATGATTACTGCCAACAAGCAGTTGCAAATGGGGGTGGAGGCCATGAAGGCGGGAGCGTTTGATTACATCACCAAGCCATTCAAAATTGATGAGCTCCAGATTGCCATACAGCGCGCGCTTGATCGGCACCATGAGCAGCGTGAGATCCGTAGTTTGAGGCAGATGGTGAGAGACCGGTACAGTTTCGAGAACATTGTGGGCACGGCGCCCCGAATGCAGGAGATATTCAATCTTGTCGCGAAGGTGGCTAACACGGACTCGACCATTTTAATTCTTGGGGAGAGCGGTACGGGTAAAGAATTGGTTGCTAAGGCGCTGCATTTTAACTCCGACAGGCACACCCAACCCTTCGTCGCGATCAACTGTTCGGCTTTGCCAGAGAACCTTCTAGAGAGCGAACTTTTCGGACACAAGAAGGGCGCGTTCACCGGGGCGGTGCAGGATAAGATGGGGCTGTTTGAGGAAGCAGAGGGAGGAACCATTTTTTTGGATGAGATCAGTTCGATGGCGCCGCTTTTGCAGACGAAACTTTTGCGTGTGCTGCAGGAGCGGCTGGTCAGGCGTGTTGGTGATAACAAAAGCATTCCCATTCATGTCCGTGTTTTGGCTGCCACTAATGAACCCCTCTACGAGAAGGCGAAGGCAGGGGCATTTCGCGAGGATTTGTACTATCGATTGGCTGTTATCCCGGTGGAGATGCCGCCACTGCGGGAACGGTTGGATGATATTCCGCTTCTAGTTCAGCACTTCCTCCTGAGGCAT
>CAMDSZ010000225.1 GCA_945906945.1 Akkermansia muciniphila | reverse complement strand
GCGTACAAGTGGTGATCGCTTTGATCGTCATACCCGAGGGTTTTCCAATGGCCTACGATGTGCTTTCCGGCAATACGGCGGACAAGACCACGCTGGGTGAGTTTCTCCAAAAGATCGAAGCTCAGTATGGAAAGAGCGATCGGATATGGGTCATGGACCGTGGAATTCCGAGCGAGGACATTTTGGAACAAATGCGAGAGAGTTCTCCACCGGTATCGTATCTTGTTGGCACACCCAAAGGACGGCTCAACCAACTTGAAGAAGCGCTGCTGGGGCAACCGTGGCGCAGTGCGCGTGAGTCGGTGCGGGTGAAGCTGCTGCCGCAGCACCAAAAGACGTACGTGCTCGCGCAAAGTGATGCTCGAGTTGCGAAGGAACGTGCGATGCGGCAGCGTCGTTTGCGTAAGTACATCAAGGCACTCGAAGACATCAAAGGGCGCAAAAAGCCTTTGAAACGAGATCAACTACATCAGGCGCTTGGGGCCGCGAAAAAAGAGGCGGGCCGTGATGCGCGCCATCTCACGGTCAGTGTTTGCCTCGAGGGTGAAGGCGAAGCCCAGACAGCCACACTCAGTTATGAATTAAACAAAACCACGCTGCGAGTAGCCCGGCGACGCGAGGGGCGGTACCTTTTGCGTACCAATATCAAGGACACGGACCCTACAAAACTGTGGGAGTTTTACTTGCAGCTCAATGAGGTGGAGCAGGCGTTTAAGGAACTCAAGGGTGAGCTGGCACTGCGGCCGATTTACCATCAACTTCAGAGCCGTGTTGAGGCGCATATTTTTGTTTCGTTTTTAGCCTACTGTCTGCAAGTAACGCTCAAAGCGAGACTGCGTCGATGTGCTGGCGGACTGACTCCTCGGGCGGTGCTTGAGAAGTTCGCGTGTATCCAGATGTTGGATGTCCACCTACCAACCACCGACGGGCGTGAAATCGTGCTGAGCCGCTACACCCAACCCGAGCGTGCTCATCTTAACTGTATACAAGTGCGTCGTGTTGGGACCCCGGGCGAGCGCAGGCGACCCGAATCGTTGGGTGGGGGTGGCCTCAGTCGGTGCCGGACAATGCCTGGAATTCGCAGGAGAACCTCTCGCACCCACTGAAGGTAGCGAGGAGCCAAACTTCTGGCCGGTCATTTTACCTTTTAGGAGAAGTAGCGGTTAAGCCGCCGATGATAACAAGGTGGAGCTACGAGCGTGGTAGGCAACCCCGGCGACCGCGAAACTGTGGGTTTATGCGAGAATTTCGCGTATCACGCGTCGCTCCTCAACGCCGGTGAGGCGTTGGTCAAGGCCCTGAAATTTGAACGTGAATTGCCTGTGGTCGACGCCCATCAGATGCAGGATGGTGGCGTTTAATTCGCTCAAGTGCACAGGACTTTGCACGACGTTGTAACTAAAGTCGTCGGTTTCGCCGTAGGAGATTCCGGGTTTGACGCCTGCGCCCGCTAGCCATATCGAAAAGCAGCGCGGGTGATGGTCGCGTCCGTAGTTGGTTTGGGTGAGGGTGCCCTGCGAGTACACGGTGCGTCCGAACTCTCCTCCCCAAACAACCAGCGTGTCCTCAAGCAGGCCGCGCATTTTCAAGTCCAGGAGAAGCGCGGCGCAGGCTTGGTCGGTCTGCTTGCACTGGCGCTCGATGTCCTTGGGCAGGTTGTTGTGCTGGTCCCATCCGCGATGCAGGATCTGGACAACGCGCACGCCCCTCTCCACCATGCGCCGCGCCAGGAGTACGCTGTGGGTGAAGGTGCCTGGGTCGGTCGCCTCTTTGCCGTAAAGCTCGAGGGTCGCCTTGGATTCGTTGGAAAGGTCGACCAGATCCGGAACGCTCGCCTGCATGCGGAAGGCCATCTCGTATTGGGCGGTGCGAGCGAGAATATCGGGATCGCCAATCCCCTGATGGTTTGCGGCATTGAGCTTGCTCAGCGCATCGAGCATCACGCGGCGGTCGGAGGCGTTTACGCCCGGAGGGTTTTGAATAAAAAGCACGGGATCGCCTGCGGACCGGAGCGCAACGCCGGTGTGTTTTGTAGGGAGAAATCCGCTGCTCCACATGCGGGTGAACAGTGCCTGGCCGCCCGCGCTTCGGGGCGTGAGCACCACGAAGGAGGGCAGATCATTGTTGAGGCTGCCCAGTCCGTAGCTGATCCACGAACCGATGCTGGGTTTGCCTGGGATTTCGCTTCCGGTCATCACAAACGTGCAGGCGGGGTCGTGGTTGATTGCGGTGGTGCTGACGGATTTTAGCACCGCGATCTCATCGACAACCTGCGAGGTGTAGGGAAGAAGCTCGCTCACCCAGCGGCCACAGCGGCCGTGCTGCGCGAATTGAAACAGGCTTGGAGCCACGGGGAACCGCGCCTGCCCCGAGGTCATCGTGGTGATTCTCTGCCCGTTGCGGATGCTCTCGGGAAGGTCCTTGTCAAAGTGCTCCTTGAGCTGAGGCTTGTAGTCCCAGAGATCAAGCTGGGATGGCGCGCCGTTCATGTGCAGGTAGATCAAGCGCTTTGCTTTCTGCGGCAGATGCGGGAATTCAGGGAGGCCCGGATGAACGGAGCCGCCGGCCTTTGCAAAGGCGTCCCGAGCGAGGAGTCCCGCGAGTGCGACGCCACCGACGCGCAGCCCGGAGTGGCCGAAGAACTGGCGCCGATTGATGGACAGTTGGTGTTCGAGGAGCGGATCCATGGCTATTTGTTGAGAGCTTCGTCGAGGTTGAGGAGCAGGTTGGCGGCGAGGGTCCACGCTGCGAGTTCGGTCGGCGCGAGATCTGGGGCAGGCTTGCTTTCGCCGAAGGTCACAAGCTTTGAGGCATCCTCGCTCGCGGACTGGAAACGGGTGCGGTGTTTTCCGAGAGCCTCCAGAACCGTGCTGCACTCGGAGGAAGTCGGCGCACGGCCAACGGCGCACTTCCACGCAAATTTGACGCGCTCGCCGTCCGATTCGCCGCCTTCCCTGAGGATGCGCTGCGCGAAATGGCGTGCGGCCTCGACGTGCTGGATGTCGTTGAGGAGCACGAGGGCTTGGAGCGGCGTGTTGCTGCGCTCTCGGCTCAGGCAGGAACTCTCGCGTGGCGGCGCGTCAAAGGTTGTCATCGCCGGCGGCGGTGCGGTCCGTTTCCAGAAAGTGTAGAGGCTACGGCGGTACAAAGCGTCACCGGTGTCCCTTGTATAACGGGCGGTGTTGCTTCCTGAAAATCCGACGGGTTCCCAAATGTTATCGGGCTGGTACGGGCGCACGCCTTTGCCTCCTACTTTTGGGTTGAGAAGTCCGGAAATGAATAGCGCAGAGTCGCGGATGACCTCCGCATCAAGGCGGAACCGCGGGCCCCGCGCCAGAAGGCGGTTTTCGGGATCCTTTGCAAGAAGCTCCGGAGTGATGGCTGCGGACTGGCGGTACGCCGCCGATGTGACCAGCATCCTGATAAACTTTTTCACGTCCCACCCCTGTTCACGGAAGGTGACGGCGAGCCAGTCGAGCAGTTCGGGGTGGCTGGGTGAATCTCCCTGCGAGCCGAAGTCGTTCACGGATTTTACCAGACCCGTCCCGAAGAACTGCTGCCAGAAACGATTCACAACGACGCGCGTGGTGAGCGGATTTTGTTGCGAGAGCAACCATTCGGCGAGGTCGATGCGGTTGTAGTTTTCCTTGCTGGGTAACGGCGGGAAAACCTCGGGTGTACGCCTGGAGACTTGTTCGCCCGGCTTGTCGTACTGCCCGCGCTGCATGACGTGGGCCTGGCGCGGCTGCGGCAGGTCGGCCATCACGAGCGTGGTGGGGATTGCGTCTGAGAGCGTTTTGCGCTTGGCCTCGAGCTGGAGTTTCTCGGCCTTTGGGCCGTCGATGATTTCGCGCGCGCCGACGTACGCGTTTTCAAGCCACCAATCCTTCAATTTCTGGGTTTCCGCCGGCGTCCATTGCTCGGGCTTTTTGCCACGAACAAGCGTTTGGAGGTCGTTTGGCAGCTCCTTCACCAGCGTGCCCTGCTTCGTCTTCTGCCAAACCGTCCATGACCAGTTTGGATCCTTCGCGGGCTCGACCCGGTGGCGCATGGTCAAGTGATCCCAGTAGACCGTCCCGTCGAACTGCGTGAACGCGTATCCATCCACCTTCATGCCCGGCTTCAGTCCGACTTTCTCAGCGGGAAATTTGAGTTCGACCCATTTCCCGGTTTCGGGCAACCCGCCCATCGCGACCTTTTCCGGGGTGCGTACGCGGCCGAAGGGAATGGCGCCTTCCTCCCCCCAGACGGCCCGGTGGTTCCAACCGCCCACGTGAAATTGCAGCATGACGGCCTTCGGCGGATCCGCAGGATCGAGATGGCACCAGACTGATATTTCGCCGTTGGGCGGGATCTCAAAGGAGGCTCCGTTGTTAAAGAAATCCTGGGCGACGCCTTTGGCTTTGCGGCGCAGCGCCAATTTGCCCGTGTGTACGGGGCCTTGATCGGCGCTCACGAACATGGTGGGTTCTCCGGAGCGCTCGACTTTGGAGTTTTGAGGGAAAGCGTCCTCGAACCAAACCGTCTCGCCCGTTTGCACAGGAGGCGGCGGATTGAGGGTCGCAGGGTCGCTGTAGTCGAGTTTGGCAAGGGATTCGCGGACCAGCTTTTTTTGACGCTCGATCTGCCCGTCGAATTGTTTGAGTTCCGCGTCTTGCTCAGGAGTGGCGATTTGAAGGACCGGAGGAGTCAGCAGGATGTTGCCGTCCATCGCGGGGTCGGCCGCGCTGTAGAAAAAGGCGTACATCGAATAAAAGTCCTTCGCGGTGATGGGATCGAACTTGTGGTCATGGCACACGGCACAGCCCGCGGTGAGCCCCATCCAAACGGCCATGGTGGTTTCGGTGCGGTCGATAGCGTAGCGGAACAGTAGTTCGTCCGAAATGGAGCCGCCTTCGCTGGTGGTGACATTGCACCGGTTGAAGCCGGAGGCGATGCGCTGGTCGTGAGTGGGGTTGGGAAGGAGATCGCCGGCGATCTGCCAGAGGGTGAATTGGTCGAATGGCAGGTTTTGGTTGAATGCGCGGACGACCCAGTCGCGGTAAGGCCACATGCTGCGTTCGTTATCCAAGTGAAGTCCGTGGGTGTCGCCGTAACGGGCCGCGTCGAGCCAGTAACGGGCCATGTGTTCGCCAAAACGGATGGAGCCAAGTAGACGGTCGACGACTTTTTGATAGGCCTCAGGCGAGGAATCGGCGAGGTACGCCTCGACCTCGGAAGGCGTGGGCGGGAGACCGGTGAGATCGAGGGTGAGCCGGCGCAGGAGAGTCTCCTTGGGAGCCTCGGGCGAGGAACGCAGGTCGCGCCGGCTGAGTTCCGCCTGCAGAAATGCATCCACTGGGGCGAGGGTTGAAGCGGTGCCGGGCGAAGTTGGAACAGTCGCTTTGACGGGCGTCTCAAAGCTCCAATGTTTGCGGTACGGGGCGCCCTGACTGATCCACCGGCGGAGGGTTTCGATTTGGATTTGGGTGAGCTTCTTGTGGGAATCGGGCGGGGGCATCACCTCGTCAGGGTCCTTCGAGAGGACGCGTTCCAATAGGGCGCTTGCCGAGGGGTCGCCGGGTTTGATCGCTTGGACGCCGTCCTTGATTGCATAGGCGCCCTCTGCGGTATCGAGGCGTAGTTCAGCCTTGCGCTTCTTGGAGTCGAACCCATGGCAACTGAAACAGTTGTCGGATAGTATCGGACGGATTTCGCGATTGAAATCAATAGGTGAACCGGATGCTGTTCCGGCTGCGGGAGCGGCTGCGCAAAGTGAGAAGAGCGGCGTTAAAAGCAGCAAGAGCGATGCGAAGGCGGGAATACCGCGAGGGGGGCTGGTTCGGAGCGGGCGCATGGCGGGGAAGTGGAACTTAGAAGGCCGGGGGGATGTATCCGGAGACTGCAGACAAAATAAACAATCTGGAAAGCGAGTCATAAATTAGGCTCGGAATGCCACAAGTCGGCTGCATGGGTTCAATCTTCGAGCGGGCGGCGCCGGTAGCGGAAGCCCGTTCCGTATTGCTGGAAATCTGTGTTGCTGCAAATTCATCGAGCGGGCACCAGTTGCAACGCGTCCAAAATCACAAATCCGTCCGTGCCGGTGTTTCGGAGCGTGATTTTTGTTTCGAAACGCTTCAGTAGCCGGATCGTGCCGAGACTTCGAAACGGGGTTTCCGCTGGCACAGGCTTGGTCTGGTCCACAAAAAAGTCGAAGGTGTCCGGGCCGTTTTGAACTTGAAGCGGCACATTTTTTGCACGCGTTTCGTGGGCGGAATATGCCATCCGCACTTCATAGAGCCCGTCCTCCTCGACCCGCAGCCGGAAAAGAGCTGCGGACTGTCCGTCGCCCCGTCGCTCATCATGGAGATAGCCGGCCCCAATGTGGGGTTTAAAATTCGACGAGCGGCTCCAGGCGCCCTGCAGTTCCGCCTGGCTGTCATCCAACACAATGCCGGGCAAATTCCCGATGTCCACGCCCGTCCCGCCGTTCCGCTCCTTTGGTAGCTCTGAAAGCACGGGTAGTTCGAGCTCCTGTCCTTGCGCCAGCAAACGCTGACGCAGCGCCTCGTAGGGGAGTGTTTGCACAGACCCCCCTTGTTTCGCGACCAAGGCTGCGGCGATGCCGGCGCTTTGTCCGAGAATCATCCAAGTGGG
This sequence comes from Akkermansia muciniphila, assembly GCA_945906945.1. Taxonomy (GTDB): domain Bacteria; phylum Verrucomicrobiota; class Verrucomicrobiia; order Chthoniobacterales; family Chthoniobacteraceae; genus Chth-196. The sequence continues at coordinate 227 of CAMDSZ010000225.1, read as the reverse complement.
CTCCACCCTGATTGATGCCATCCCAACATGGGTGCAGGACAACGCCACGGGAACCAGCAGGTTGATACATTCCGCAGCCTTCGGAGTGATGGCACGGTAGGGAACATGATACGGATACCCGTGCCCGCGCCCCGACATGCGCACCGGCATGATCGTTCCCTCGTCAACCACCATGTCCGCCCGCCCGACGCGCTGGCAATCGTGTGAATCAATCGGAAAAGAGGACA
>CAMDSZ010000224.1 GCA_945906945.1 Akkermansia muciniphila | reverse complement strand
CTGAATTTGTGAACTATTGGATCCGCATTTCTAAACTGTACTACCTACTAGTGTTTTTCGCCGGGGAGACTCTTGCTTTGGTGCGTCTCCCAAAATTGGGTGAACACGCTCTCGTCCACCATCTGTACGTAGTCGAAAATTAATTCCTTAACGCCATCCGCGAGTGCCTTTCGGTCGACCGGGCTGCCGGTGGTGTAGCGCAAAAGTGCATTCAGTTCGGCATTATCAAGCGGCTTTTTGGACTTTAATCGTTGTCCAAGATACTGCAGTGCCTCATGAATTTTTAAGCCGGCCTTGAAGGCGGTCTTCTCGGCGGGAGTCCCGTTTTTAAGCGGTTCGATGTGCGGCAGGATTTCTTTGAAGGCCAGTTCCTCAAACCCATGGAGACCAGACGTGCCCATCACCTCGAATGCCTTCATCCAGGCAAATGCATAGTCCCGCCCTCCCTGACGGGCCTTCGCGGAGAGGCCGCTTAAATCTCCCGGGCAGAGTTCGCGCAGGGCGTTGGTTCGCTCGATCTTTTTTTCGCAGCCGGACATGGCCACGCTTAAGGCGAGGATCTGAGGGAGCCTGAAAATAGTTGGGCGCATGGTGCTTGCTGTTAGAAACTAAGCTGCTCAGCCAAAATAACAACGAGCTTTGTTCGAGGGAATCTTGTTGTTGGCTTTGGCGGAATTTCCGCGCCGCAGGCAGCAGCTGGGAATCCGGTCCATCTGTGTGGCAAACCACAAATCTACTGACACGAAACATGTGGAAGGTGGGGACGTGGGCGACAACGACTCCGAGGCTTCCCGTTCAATGGATGGCGGAGCCCGAGCATCTTTGACTTGCTCAGCAATAATCTGCCGCACGCGTAGTTGTTCAGAATGCTGAAGGGGACCAATGCCGGCCGCGACTGGGCACTCATGCCTTTAAGCAGCCATCACGGCTGCTCGCGGCACACCGAGGGGAGCAATATTTTGACCACGTGCTTGTTTTGATCGGGAAAGGCCAGAGCCAGCGCGCTTCCATCCGGACTCCAGCAGATTTTGTCGGGGATGCCTTCCAGCAAGCTGTAGTACGCGACCTGCCTGTCAGTGCGAAGATCCCAGATCTTGAGGGTGTGGTCACTCGAGGTTGTGGCGATGAAGGGTAATCTGGGATTCCACGCGACACACTTTACGGTTCCATCGTGCACGCGAAGCTCCCGCTCGATGGCAAGCGTGCTGCCGTTGCGGATCCTCAACTTCATGTCTTCGCCGGCCTCCGCGATCTGAGTGCCATCGGGAGACGCGCACACGGCGTAGGCATCTGAAGCCGCGATCTCGGACAAGGCTCTGGTTTGGTTGATACTCCAAAGAACCATCACTTTTTGAGGGGCGGGATCGCTCTCATTCGAAGCGACCGTGGAGACAATCTCAACCACATGAGTGTTGCCGACCCACGCCGTGCTGGTTTTCGAAAAGTCCTCACTGGCGTAACGTTCGCGTTCGAGCTTGATGAAGCGCTGTTTGTTCAAGGCGGTAAAGAAATGCTGGCTGCGCCATACGGAATTTCCATCCGGACTCGGGCATTGGCTTGGCATACTTCCGCAGTTTTCAAATTGTTGAAATGGATTAAACACGCCGTCTCTAGACTCATAAATCGTGAGTCTCCGGGTTGTAGCATCATGCGATGCAAAAAAGCGCCCGTTGATGGAGGCTTCGAGTACTCCGTTTGGTACGGGCACTGGAGCCGAATTCGTTGCCGCATCGGCGCCCTCTCCCATTCGCAGGTCGATTCCCTCCATTCGATAGCCATTGGCTCCCCCAATCACCCGAAACGCATGCCAAGGCTGGTCAAAGAAGGCGAAATTCGATCCTCCCATTCCCTCTCTGTGCCGTTCCGATCGAATGGACTTCACGTATGCTGGAGATATTATCACCCACACCTTCATCAGTGATCCGCTCGTCAGTGCCACGCGGGACGAATCCGGCCTGCTTGTGAGAATCCAAGCTTCGCTCGGCCGCTTATCCATGAAAACCATCTCCGAGCGGAGTAGTTCGCCGCTGTCTGCATCCCAGAATTGAATCGCTCCGTAACCTCCTATCTGGGGCGATGCGGTGATGACCGTGTTCAATCCCGCATGGCAACCAATGTCAGATGTCCACAAAGGAACGGGTGTCGATTGCGTCACGCGGGCGGCTTTAGGATCGAAGCGCATCCATCCTGAAGAGGTGGTTGCTAAATATCCCCCGATCCCAGGATGGGGAATCACCTTTCGCATTGGTGTGAAAAGCGGCTTGGAAACAGGAGCCGCGTTCTGGACCGCTCCAGTCTCGGGATCGAGGTCCACAATCTGTTTGCTTGAGTACACCCGCACGGACTGGACTTCATTGGGTGCAGTGGCTGTAAAATTTGCGAAGGTGGTCCCGCCGGAATTGTATGTCCACTTAACGCGTTGGTTTTTGACATCAATCAGGAACAGGTCGGGCTCATCTTGCGCGCTCAGGAGCAGAGAGCTATCCGTAGGATTGAATTGAATCTGGTATCGCCTTAAGAAGTTCGAGCTGAGTTTAAGAGGAATCTCGCATGAAGCAGCGCCCGAAGACAGGTTTATGATTTCGAGTTGGCAGTTGGTCTGCCCTTCTGGCGCAAAATTGCGGATCAGCGCAACGCTGGAGGCACCGCGGGAAACTGCCAGCACGGACGCGGACGACGATGCAGGAAATCCTGTGGGATCAATCTTGCTCAGCGGGGTGAATTTACCGGTGAACCAGTTTACGAGTTGGATCGAGCCATCTGATAGCAGGACGATCAATTCGGACTTTTTGTCGCGATAACTCAGCACCGATTTGAAGGTCGTCTGGTTTGGCGCTTCGATGGTGAGGTCCGCGAGGTTCAGGCGATTATTAAGATACTCCCAGGGCTGGGAGCGAAACTCCTGCTCCACATTGTTGAGCGCCTGCCGCATGGACTTGGGGTCGAATTCGTTTTCAGCGACGTAAGCGGAGGCCATCATCGCGTCCGCGATGGCGGCTCGAGACGCTCGATGGGCTTCGGCCGCGGCGCGGCCTTGTTCTTGTGCGGCGATGGCGCTGTGTTCAGCGCGAAGTGCGCTCTCCTCGGCGCGCTGAGCCTGCGCTAGGGCATCCCTCTCGCTGCGCGCAAGCCGGACTGCCAAGGTCGATGCCCCAAGAAACGAAATCAGCAGCACCCCAGTGAGGGCGCGGTGTCGGCGGATGAGAAGTCCAAGATGGCGCAGCGCCCCCGCATTCTCAGCGCTCGTCGCGAACCCTCCCTGATACGCTTCAATACACGGATGAGGCCCGTCACTTGCTTGTAGCGTTTCGAGCGATACCGATGCATCGCCTTCTTTACAATCGCTTCAAGCGCCGGTGGTGTTTTCTGCTGTTTTGTAGCATGACGGCCCAGCCCGGGCGGGTTTAAGGAGGGGGCATCAAGCGGCAGGATTTCCCCGCGTCTGACCTTCTTGAGAATTGCTCCGAGCGACTTGCCTTGGATCGGGGAGCGCAGTGTCAGTATCGCGTAAAGGATCGCCCCGAGGGAATAGATGTCTGATCGCTCGTCGAGCGGATCGGCGTATGCCTGTTCCGGTGACATGTACTGTGGCGTTCCTTCGACGAACCGCTTTTCGTCCTCCTCCGAAACGCTGCCAGCCCCTTCTTGGGCGTTGGGCCGGAACTCCTGGGCAAGTCCCCAGTCCATCACCAACACCTCTCCGTGCTCGCCGATCATAATGTTTTCCGGCTTCAAGTCCCTATGGAGAAAGCCGGCTGAGTGGGCAAACTCGATCCCATGACACACCCTCCGGAAGATGTTCAGAAGCCGTTGGAGTGTAAAATTAAGCGTGGTTACTGGGTCTCCGGCGCGCAAAGCTTTTAGCACCGCTTGCAGGGTCTGGCCCTCAACAAGCTTCATCGCATAAAACGGCCGGCCCTGCGGGTCTTCTCCCAAATTGTGAAGCGGCACGATGTTCGGATGTGAAAGTCGGGCAAGAATCTTGGCTTCTCTGCAGAACGCTGAATGATCTCCCGAATTTCGAGTGTGACTGACTTTGATTGCGACCTGCCGCTCAAGCTTGACGTCCTCTGCTAAAAAAATCCGTCCCATTCCGCCGCGCGCGATCTCCTTCTTGAGCACAAAGCGTTTTTGAGCTGTAAACACATCCTCCACTGGGGCTGGATCCAGCTCCAGCGCGAAAGAGAATGTGCTTTCAACCATGTTTTCCCCGGAGGCGGCCTTGTTCACAACAAGCGAAGCGGGCTCTTGCTCGAACGTGGACCGGGCCTTTTTGCGCTTGCCAAACTCAGTGGACTCCAACGCGGTGGAGGTCTCAGAAACGGCCGAAACCCGAGCGATGAGCATCTCCACGCTGCCCAAGCGAACGCGCACCGGATATTCAGCGGTGATGGGGTGCGTGATGACGATGCCCTGTACTTCTGTGAGCTGATCGTTGGCTAGAGGCTGCAGATGGACGCTTTCTTCGTCGAGTTCGACGCGGAGGTGGCGTGGTAGGATGCCGTCTCCTTGCACAGTCAAAATCCCATCGGCGACTGCCGAGCCGACGATGAAGTGAGGCTCGCTCCATTCCAGCGAGTATGATTTCCCGCCTGCGGGATGAATAGCCAGCACGCATGGAATCATTCTGGCAGTGTTCGCGCTTGATCCGCTTGGGGCAATTGAAATGGCCTTGTGTAAGGTGTTTAAAAAGTCTTCCGACATCGTCTCCGATAAAATAAAAGTAGTTTGAAGCTAATGAATTAGATTAGTGAAATCCTGCGCCAATGAAGGGTTAGGATAATAAAAATTATGACGCGCATAACGGAAATAATACACTGCACTTCATGCAAGTCGTTTCGTTTTGGCGTAGGCCCTCGGACGGTCCGATAGGAAAACTAAGCAGAGCTGTTTTGCGCGCTGTATGTTGGTTGTGGCACTGCCATTGCGCGGGGAGCTCGATAGTCAGGCACGACTATCTGATGCGTGAAAGTGTTGTAGTCCATGAGCCCGGCGTAGCGGCCCCATGACACGATGGGTTGGAGTATTTACGCGCATTCTCGTAGGGGTGGTTCATCGCGATATCCGAGAGGATTTGCGAGGCGTCGACGCTGGTTGCCCATTTTGAGCAGGCCTTCGCTTCGGTATTGTGCGGGCGTCTAGGTGAATTGGTTCCGAACTCCGCTGCAAAAATCACACTCTTTTCAAACAAACCGAGTGAAGGATTTGTCAGCGGCCCATCAATCGCAAAGCAAAGGGATGGCCAGCGAGAGAGGTGGATTTTTTGAGACGTTGCCTACCTCGGCTAATTTTGTATCGTGCTTGTTCCTAAACCACCCAATCCCTCATGACTCCGCAACAACTCGCAGAATCCCTCGGCATCGCATTGAGCAAACAAACGCCCGGCTATTTAAATTTGTGTATCCGTTCGGGCAACCAGCTCCTGACCTCGGGACATGTGAGCGATTTGAAGGGAAAGTTGGGGGGCGATGTTTCGACGGAGAGCGGCTATCAGGCTGCGCGGAATTGTGCGGAAAAAATTCTCAACTCCGTGTGGAATACTCACGGAACCCTCGATGGATTGCGCGTGATCAAGGTGCTCGGATGCGTGAACTCGACCCTCGAATACACCGACCAGCATCTGGTGATCAATGGATGCTCCGACCTGCTGCACACGATTTTCGGCAAGGAAGGCAACGGTTACCACGCTCGGAGCGCTCTGGGTTTTGCGCAGTTGCCCACGGGTGCGGCGGTCGAGGTGGAGGCGATCTTCGAGGTGCTTTAAGAGGATAAAGAGGACGGGGGCGCAGGGTGTCCGCATTTTCAACAAAGCGGTCCATCGACACCTCCGAAGAGCGCGCAGCCCCATCTGCGCCCAAACGCACCTAGACGCACCTAGACGCGAATGCTCCAAAGAGTTGGCAATGCAGCGAAGGGGAGCAGCCAATCCCGATGTAAGAACGTGCGAGCGCAGCTGGGGCTGCGCGGTCCCAGGGGGGGATGACGCCACTCGTGCGTCGCCGCTTCAATCGCTCGTTGAAAGCTCAAGGGGCCGTCTCACGAGACCCTAGGTGAGTCCCGGAATGGGATGTCCTTGGTAAAGCGAATGTGGGCGCTGCAGCGGGTCCTGCCATTCCAAAGTGTGTGGCAGCCCGAGCGCCTGATAGATTGTAGCCGCGAGGTTCTCGGGCTTCTGCGGATCGCTGGCAGGATATGCGCCTTTGCTGTCGGTGGAACCGATGACCGTGCCGCCGTTGACCCCGCCGCCTGCAAGCAAAACCGTTTGAGTGGCCCCCCAGTGGTCCCGGCCGGGGAGCAGGGCCGAGGGTAGCTTCGAGATTTTCGGGGTGCGCCCGAACTCGCTTCCCATCACTACCAGTGTTTCGGAGAGCAGTCCCGTCGCCTCCAAATCATCGAGAAAAGCACTCACCGCCCGATCCATCGGCGGAAGGAGGAAGTTTTTGAGATTTGGGAATGCGGCCTGATGGGTGTCCCACGATTCGTTGTTGCCAAGGTTGATTTGCAGCAAGCGGACGCCGGACTCCAGAAGGCGCCGGGCCATGATGAGCGACCACCCGAAGCTGTTGTTGCCGTATCTTTCGATCGCGGCGGGCGGAACGTTCGATAGATCGAACGCCCTTCGCACTTCGCCGTTGGTGATCAGGGATGCCGCTGCCTCCCGGTAGCGGTCGAAGGTGGTGTCCTCGATGGCTTGGCAAAGCGTCCGGGTCTGCTGCTCGAGCTCTTTTCGGAGCGAGATCCGGTCCAGGAACCGGCTTTGGGAGATGCCTTCCGGAAGCGAAAGGTGCGGTGCTTGAAATTTGAGCGCGGCCTCTTCAAGCCAGCCCTTTTCGTGGTGGAACAAGTACTCGGGAAACGCGCCGTAATGCTTC
>CAMDSZ010000223.1 GCA_945906945.1 Akkermansia muciniphila | reverse complement strand
AAGAAGACGGATGCCGCCACTGAGGGCGAGTATGATGTCGTGGTCAGCAACGGCTTGGGCAAGCCGGTGACGAGTAGTCAGGCGACGGTTGCAGTCGTGGATGCTGCCATCAACATTCAGCGCCTCGTTTCTAAAACGGCTTTGGTTGGCAAACCAGGACAGCTGGATGTCAGCGTGACTTCCGATGTTCCCGATAACCTCAAAAATCTAAAATACCAATGGAGACGCAACGGGCAGCCCATACCTAAAGCGAATGGCGCGAGCTTTAAATTTGTTGCAGCCGCGGGGATTGCGGGTGAATACGATGTGCTGGTGAGCAGCGGGGCCAAGACTCTCACGAGCGAGACCGCAGTTTTGACGGTCCTCGAACCCGTTCGCATCACCAGTGATTTGACCCCGAAGCTGGGGATTGTTCCCCAGAAAAATGCTGTGGGTGTCGAAGTCCTTCCTGCGTTCGAGACGTTGAGGGTGGGTGCGGTTGGGGCAGGTTCATTCACGTATTCGTGGCGCAAAAACGGGTCGACGGATGGAATTGAGCAACCGATGGGACCGGTGCTGACCGTGGCGGCCACCAGCGTCAGAGAAGAGTACTCGGTGCTTGTTAGCGCTTCGGTAGAAACCTCCACAGGCTTGGAAACCTCCACGGCTATCAGCGCAACCGTCCCAGTCCAACTGCTTTCCAAGGTCACTATCGATCAGAGTCCAGTGGCCATGACTGTGACTGCGGGAAGCAGCGCGCTCCTCTCGGGATCAGCATCTGGGGGACAGCCGATCGCTTACCGTTGGGAGCGTGAGCGTGGGGGCCGGTGGGCCAGCGTGACAGGAGCGACTGCATCAAGCTTTAAGATCAACGAGGTGCGACTGAGCGACGCGGGGCTATATCGGTTGGTTGCGTCCAATGCGCGCAACAGCGTTGTGTCCGCCGAGGCAGAGCTGACCGTGGGCGAGGCCGAAGTGATCACGCTTCAGCCCGAGGCTCTCAAGCTTTTGAACCAGGGGGACTCACTGGTTCTGAAGGTGGCGGCGTCAGGCAACGATCTGGCTTATCAGTGGCGTAAAAATGGTAAGCCTCTCGTAAATAGCTCGCTTTCAGGTGGCGCGATCGTCAGCGGTGCCACATCCGAGAAGTTGGTGGTCTCGGGCGTCGTCTTTGGCGAGCGGGGTGAGTCGGGGGTGTATGATGTGGTGGTCCGGCACGCCTTTGGTTCATCGGTGAGCTTCATTTCCCGCGTGATCGTGAATGAACCGCTGGTGATTACCTCCCAGCCAAGCGAGGTTGCCTTGATTGAATCCAATGCTGCTTCATTGATCGTTAAGGCTTCTGGTGCGAACCTCCGTTACCAGTGGTTCAAAGGTGGGAAAGAAGTCACGGGAGCAACAGGTTCTGTGTTCCGAATCGAGTCCGCCAGTACGGATTCCGCCGGCGTATACTATGTCAAGGTTGAGAATGACTCTGAGAGCGTAATCAGCGATCGCGTGACGCTTTCGCTTCTGACCAAGGTTTCAATTACCGGGCATCCGACTTCGGTGGAGGTGGGCCCAGGATTGCCGGTGAGTTTCTCGGTGACAGCCACAGGGTCGCCAAAAACCGGTACGACTGGTCTTTCCTATCAATGGCGTAAAAATGGCGAAATCATCACTGGCGCAACCTTGGATTCATACACCATTGATTCCGCAGTTCCCGCTTCCAGCGGTGATAGCGGGTCAAACGGCAAGTACGATGTGCTGGTGAGCAATGACGTCAACATGGTGACAAGCCTGCCGGCGACCTTGAAAGTGCATTCCGCGCCGATTCTCGTAAAGGCCCCGGTGTCACAGGAGGCGAATCAGGGTGACGAAGTCCGCTTCACCGCAGTTGTGACGGGCACGGAACCCATCACCTACGGATGGAAGAAATTGGATGGTGGGTCCTGGAGTGATTCTTCTGAGTCCTCAACCCTGGTGATTCCCAAGTTCGATGGCGTGGGCGCAACCTACAGGCTTGTGGCGTCGAATGACTATGGGACGCTCTTGAGTGGATCAGTTGTGCTTTCGGCTTTCAACGCAAGTTCGGCCTTTGATGAAAATGCGGTTACGAGCAGTCCCGAAGCGGGACAGGGTGCTCCGGGAGAGCGTCCGCGGGTCGGCTCTAAATTTCCGTTGCCGCTTTCATATAAGACGCTTACCGCCAAGGGCGGGTTGACCTTCTCGTATCAGTGGCGAAAAAACGGCGTAAACCTCGATCCGTCCGACACTCGGTTCTTCGGCGTGAACTCCGGTAGTCTTACGATCACATCGGTCCTCGAGACTGACTCCGGCGCGTATGACTTGGTGGTCCGAGCCATCTCCAACGGGGTTGAGAAACCCCCAACTGTCAAACCAACACAGATCGTGCAGGTGGAGCCCGCGCCCAAGATTTCGGGTCTCTTTAGTCAGGTTCTGCGCCCCGGCAGTGCTTTGACTCTGTCTCCGACAGTGCTCCCTGCGAACCCGAGCTACACCTACCGCTGGGAAGTCTCCCGGGGTGGCGAATTCGTGATCATTGGCACAGACTCGAATGGGTGGAGCGTTGGCCCCGGCGCGACTTTGTCGAAAAGTGCGTTGAGCACCACAGATTCTGGCACGTATCGGTTGTTTGTTGCCGACAATGAGGTGGTGAGCTCCGGTTCCATGACCTTGCAGGTTCGGTCTCCGATCGAATTGAATCCTCTCCCTCAGATTGTTCAGGTGGATGCACGCGGGCGTCTCAGTTTGAGCGTTGTTTCGAAGGCAGCGGCCGAGGACGGTGCCCTGCGGTATCAATGGCGCTTCAATGGCCAGGCCATCCGCGGTGGAACGCAGGCCACCTTGTCCGTCTCGTCCGTGGTTGCGGCCAACGCGGGTAAGTACGATGTGATTGTCACCAACAATGTCGACAGGGCTCAAAGCACTGCTTGCACGGTCTCCATCACTGAGTTGCCTCGCATTCTAAGCTTCGGCTTTGTGTCGGCAGCGGCTCCAGATTCTTACACTGCCTCGGCAAGTGTGATGCCCGGAGCAGAGGTGCGCCTGAAGGTCGCCTTGAGTAATGACAAGGACGCGACCTACGAATGGGTTCGCGGCGCTTCAAGATCCGCGAAGTTGATCACGGGTATAACCAAGTCGATCTCCGACGCCACCAAGTCGACGTTGGTTATTCACCCCGCGAGCAACGAGGACGAAGGATGGTACATGGTGGTGGTCAAGACCCCGCGCGGAAGGCTGGTCTCCTCACCCGTGCAGCTCAATGTGAATGATCCCGTGACATTCCTCGCAGGGGGCACTTTGCAGACAAAATCTGTTCTGCCCGGTCAGTCGGTGAAATTTGAAGTGAAAGCTGCCGGCACCGGACCGTTGCTGTACCAGTGGACGCTCAATGGTACGCCGATCGCGGGTGGGACCTCCCCAGTATTTACAGCAGACTTTGAGGCGAAATCGGTCGAGATCAAAAACATCTCCAACCTTTCAGCGCTCAAGCCCGGAATGGTTGTCACCAGCGGTGCGCTGCCCGACGGCGCGGGTGTGACGGTGATGGCTGTCAATACAGATCGCAAAACGGTGCGGCTTTCCGGCGCGGCGACCCAAACAATCGCAGGTGCTCAGTTCAGCGTGGTGTTAAATTCCATCACGATTCCATCGGCCTCTCAAACCGATGCAGGCACCTACAAGGTGGTGGTGAGCAATCCAGTCAGACCCGCGGAGAGCAGCGCTCAGCTGCTGGTGACCAAGCCGGTGACAATTCTCTCGGAGCCCGAGGATGTGCGGACCAGGGCTGCGGTCGACTTCCAGGGCCAACTCACCGAGGGTAGTCTCACAGCGGTGGTGAATGCCTCCGACCTGCGTGGAGTGGTGGAGGGCATGCTTGTGACTTTCGCGACAGCCGACCAGAGGCAGGCCTTTGCGGCGGATACCTACATCCGCACCATCGGAGGTACTTCCATGGTTGGTGATCAGGTGAAGCGTGATCTCATCTTAAGCGGGACATCCTCCGTCACAGCATTAGGCACGTTGACTGCGGGTGAAGTGGTGTCTCTGAAGGCTTCGATCGAGGCGGAGGGTGATGTTTCTTACCAGTGGCGCAGGAACGGATTCCCGATCACGGGCGCGACGCTCAGTTCTTTAAAGATCAAGCAGCCAAGGGTGATGGATGCGGGATGGTATGACGTAAAGATCAGCAACAAGAAGGACGGGGTGAGCGTGAGCCAGGCGATCAGTCGCAGTGCTCAGTTGCAGGTGTTTTCGGCGCCGCAAATCTGGGTTGCCCCAGTGGCGCGTGTCACTGCGATAGGAGGCACGGGTTCGGCCCGCATGGAGGTCACTGCGCTGGGAACCGAACCGCTGCAGTACACATGGCAGAAGCTGGGTGGAGTAGAAACGCTGAGCGCCTCGGATGTGTACGAGCTCACGCCTCTCACTGATGATCATTTGGGCACGTATCGCGTGACGGTGACCGGACCTTTGGGGGATACGGCCACTGCGGATGTTGAAATTACCGAAGCGCTGAGAAATGGGGCTTTGACGTCTTCAATTGCGTTTGAGACACAGTCCGCACAGCAGGTGATCGGAGTGGTTGGCCAGCCTGTGCGTTTGAGCGTGAAGCCGGCGCAGGACCACACAGTGCTCGGGTACATGACCCCAACGGGAACCATGATCATCGACAGCAGTTGCACATTCACGCCAACGAGCACTTCAGAGTCGGGCGCGTATCAGGTTGTTTCAGTGAAGAGCTCCGATCCGGACGGCGCGCGTTATCTTGCCGCCCCGACCACGGTGGTGGTGAATCCAAGTGACCCGCTCTACAGCGGCAAGAGGGAGGAGCGCAAAGGGTGGGTCGCACTCCAACAGCACATGCTTGCTGGGGAGGGGAGCACGGCAAATCTCCGGATATTTCCGTTGGGTGAGGGGCTGAGTTACGCATGGGAGTTTCTTGCAGAAGGAGGCACTTCGTCAGTCAGGATCAGTACGTCCGATTCCCATTATCGCGGGGCGGACTCCACATCGCTGAGTATCCGTGGCGTGACGGCACTGGACGCGGGGATCTACACGGCGATCATCACGATTCCCGGCGCATCCAAGCCTGTGGAGAGCATCCCGTGGAAGTTGTTGGTGAACGCGCTGCCGGTAATTACTGCGCCTCCTTTGGTGAACCCGCGGAAGCCCGGTGAAACGGCCACCCTCAGCATTGGGGGCATCTTCAACGCGGAAACGAAATTTGTGTGGTATGTCAAACGCGCAGGAGAGGACTCCTGGGTGCCGGTGCCATCGGTATCGAGCACGGATCCAACCAAGCCGTTTGTGACCAAATGCGTGCTTACAAACGTACAGCCATCCGATGAGGGCGAGTACCGGGTGGAAGTCAGCAACAGCGTTGGCACGGTGGTCAGCGCAGGCACCTATATGACGGTGTACAAGCCCGCATCGATTGCGCTGGGCACACTGTCTGCCGGAATTGTCCAACCGGGCACGCTTTTCGGAGTCATCCCCGGGCGCACTCTGAATCTACATCCGGTTTGGTCGGGGAACCTTGTCGCGGACCAGACCGTCACCTTTGAGAAACTGGGGGCGAGAAACATCGTCGCACGAGTCGCCAGCGGCCTTGTTGGCAGAAGCCGTGTTGTTATTTTGAGCGGCACGTTCACCGGTGATACCGTAGTTGGTAAAAAAATCATCGGCGGAACCCTTGTCGGTGGAACGCTGACCGGCGGCACGCTCGTCGCTTGCGCCGGGACGCTCACGAGCGGCACTCTGGTGTTTGAAAACGCCAGCGATTCGATCGAAGGCTTCTATCGGGTGAGCGCTGGGGCCGTAGTCAATGGCGTCGTCCAGAGCGCTCTGGTGAAGGTGGACGTTTATGACCCGGTTGCCTTTGTCGCCAACGCGGGCATCGCCGCAGTGGTTTCCTCTGCCGGGGAAAAGTTCTCTATCAAGGCGCCGGTTACCGGATATGAGCCTGAATTCCAATGGTACCGAAACGGAGTCTTGATTGCTGGCGAGACAGGCTCCGTTTACACTGTACCTTCAGCTCAGACAAGTGACGCGGGAACATATAAGGTGGCGGTGCGCAACAAGTGGCCCGATGGAACACGGAGCAGCGAGTGGAGCGAAGCGATCAGCGAAGTCGTGGCGCAGGTGAAGATCAACGCGGCTCCCGTGATCACCTTCCCAACCGAGCCGATAGTAGTGAACGAGGGAACTGCCTTTGCGATCATGGGTTCGCTCTCCGGAACGATTGGGAACGCTCGCTATCAGTGGCGCAAGGACGGCAAACCGATTGCTAACGCGTCCGGAACGGTGTTTGTGACGGACGTCGGTGTGAGTGTCCCATTTCCCAATCGAACCGCAGTCCCTAGCGATGAGGGTTTCTACGACCTTATCGTCTCTAATCAGTACGGAGCTAGTGTGAGCAGCCTGTTGCGAGTGGACGTGTTTACAAAGCCGCAGATCGTGGGCAACATCGAAGATACCGTGGCATTCAAGGACGGTAGCGCGGTCTTCCGAGTTCAGGCTACTGGAGACGGCGAGTTGAGGTATCAGTGGTACAAAAATGGTACTAGCGTTGGAGAGGGTGAATCGGTCCTGACTATCGGGAGTTTGGTGGCCACAGACGACAATTCCTTCGTGTATGTCAAAATCTCAAATGCCGCCGGGACTGCGATCAGCCGGACCGCAACGCTAAAAGTCGCAGGTAACAGCAGCCTGAGCGTTGATGCGATCAAGCTTAATGGCACTGCAGATAGCACGGCTCTTTCCCTTGTCGGCAGCAATATGTTGACGACCAGCGCGAACGCGGTCACCACCGGTTCGCTCGCCTTCCAATGGCGGCGCAACGGCACCGTAGTTTTTTCCGGGTACGCGCCGAAGCCCAGTATCGGCTCG
>CAMDSZ010000222.1 GCA_945906945.1 Akkermansia muciniphila | reverse complement strand
TGGCTCATCGGAGACCGGATCGCTGAAATCAAAAACTCGAACGTTCGAAAGCCGAGCGAGCGCGGAATCGCGTCTTCAACTTCGGAGTTCAGGTTTAAAAGTGGGCGATGTGCACCAGGTGGTGGTTTCAACATCGATGGCGGGGACCTCTGTCATTCCGGATATCGTGCGTACCTGCGAGAGGCGTGGGGTGCGACTGTTCTTTGCGCAGGACATTCACGACGGATTGGATGAAGGATTGGATGGCGGCCTGCACTGGGAAGCGGCTGAGCGTTGGCGCTTCGGCGCACTTTTGAATGAGCCATTGCAAAGCCCGTTAAACCGGTTCGCAAAGAGGTGCGTGGATGCGGTGGTTTCAAGCGCGGCACTGCTTTTTGGAGTGCTGCCGCTCGGATGCATCGTTTGGGTGATGCAAAAAATCCAGTCCCCCGGCCCAGTGTTTTATAGGCAGACGCGGCACGGTATTCAAAACACACCGTTCTCGATCTGGAAATTTCGGACGATGCATTGCGGCCAGGTGGCTGCCTCCGTGCAGGCGACCCGCCATGATGTGCGGGTGTTTCCCTTCGGTAGGTGGATGCGCAAGCATAGCGTCGACGAGCTGCCGCAGTTCATCAACGTGCTGCTCGGAAATATGAGCGTGGTGGGGCCGCGCCCCCACTTGGTGGAGCACAATCACAAGTTTGCGGTTGGGGAGCAGCGTTACCATTACCGCAGTTTCGTGAAGCCGGGAATTACCGGTCTGGCGCAGGTGAACGGTTGCAGGGGGGAAGTCTCCTGCGAGGAAGATCTGCGGCGCCGCGTCTTTTGGGATTTGAAATACGTGGAGTCCTGGTCGCTGGGAATGGACCTGGGGTTGATCATGCGGACGGTGAAGGTCGTGTTTCATCCGCCGGAAACTGCGTACTGAGAAGCAGGGCATGGGTGGGGTCTGAAAGGCCTGGGGTTCACCGAGGAGGCGGGGAGACGCACGCGGTTTGCGTGAGGGTTAAGGCGAACTTACGGAGTCACCGCTGCCCAGCGGACGATGGAGACGCGGAATTGCGATTCGAGCGGCTTTATTGCGCTTAAAAGAAGGCGCAGCTGGGGCTACGCGCTCCCAGGGGTAGTTACTGGGTTTTTAAATGCTTATCGAAAAAATTCAGCACCAGCTCTCGCAGATCCCGCTGTTTTGGTTGCAAATGAAAACTATGGGGAGCGCCCTCGATCACTACCAACTCCGAAGGCACACCAAGTTTTTTTGCCTCCGCGTTCAGCTGAATGGATTGCTCCAAGGGCGTGGTCGTATCCGCGGTCCCGTGCAAAATCAACATCGGCGGATCATCCTGTGAAAGGTGCTTGATCGGCAGCGCGCTGTCCCAAAGCTCCGGTGCCTCGGCTAGCGGTTTCGCGAACATGGGCAGGGTTGAGTAGGTTTTCGCGGGCACGCCGCCCTCCCAAGTTGAAGCACAATGGGGATACAGCGGAACCGCGGCTTGGATTCGGCACGAAAACTCCGAATCCTGTGCCGGATCAATCCCGACCTCAGGGCCGCTGACCGCGAGAAGTGCGGTCAGGTGTCCTCCCGCCGATCCGCCGATGGCACCGATGTGTGCTGAATCGATTTGGTACTGCTTTGCATTTTTGCGTAACCACCGGACCGCGCGCTTCGCCTCTTGGATGTTGGCTGGAAATGTCGGCAGCCCGGGTTTTGCGAGTTGGTAGTTGATGGACATGCACACATAGCCGTGGGCTGCGAGAGTGGTACCGATGTTGATTTCACGCGCGGCTCCTTTGTCTCCGCCTGTCCACCCACCTCCGTGGATGATCACGATTCCGGGATACGTCTTCCCAGGCTCGAACTCAGGGGGCAAGTACAAGTCCGCCTTCTCGGCGCTTTCTGCATCCAAGTAACTGATGTCTTTTTCGATTCGAACTTCTTTTCCAAAGCACGGGGCGAAAGTACAGAGCGTCAGAGCCAGGCAAAGTAATTTGGAGTTCATAGGTTGTTCTTCGGCTCTGATCGCTCGTTGCTTGTATCACTGGGATTGGCCTTTGGCTTTGCGACTCTCGGAAGTCCCAAAAAAAGCCACATGAAAAAACCGAACAAGAAACCACCAAGCGCCCAGATGGGTATCCTCTCAAGGGCGGAAGTCCACGGGGATTGGACATCTTTGCTTGTCAAGGCCGGCAGCAAACTGGTCACCAGCCACATTAGCCCACCCCAAGCGGCCCCGGCCCATATCCATTTTTTAGCCGAAGCAGCTTTTGGAATCGGCGGCGGGCCGTCCGTCAATCGGTACAGCGGCGGTAAAGGCTTTTTCCGGAAATGCAGATAATACGGAAGCGCCCACACCGGGAAGGTGACCAAGAGAACGAGTATTGAAAAAACATTCCGCAGAAGCGGAATTGGTTGCTCGCAGCGTGGGCAACTCGCTCCTCGCCACAGTCCAAATCCTTTTGCGATACGTCCGAGGCACATTTCACCGCAGGACGGACACGGAGTATACTGCCGATCGGTTAAGGGACCTTCGCATTCCTTGCAGATCAGAAGCGTTGTTGGCAGGCGCTGTCCCAAGATAATCTCGTTGAAAACCACCCCGGGATTTAAGACCCAGTGTAAAATCAGCGGGTGAGGGAGTTCCCACTTCCGGAAACTCTCTCCTCCGCACCTTGGGCAGTGGTGGGTCTGAGGACTCATACCGAGCCAAACTATCTGGCTCGATTGTGTGGATCAATTTGCATTTGAGGCGCTGACAACTTTGTGGCCGTCGCAAGTTTGTTTGCTAACTTTAGAGACCATGCTTCAAACCACTGGAGTGACAATCGAGCTCTCCTGCCACCTTAGTGTTTCTTTTTAGCGACTGGGATCAGGCATTCGTTGCGGCAAAACCACGCTGGAATCCAAGGCGGGTCGTAGTATGCGAATTCGGCTGAGCCGACCGATTTCCACTCGGTCTGCTCAAGGGCAGCCTCGAGCTTTTGCACCATACTCTCCAAGTAGGGCCGAGCGCGGTTGGTTCCGATGGGCATGACGGCAAAGGTTCCCTGCGGCCTCTCACTGACCTGCACCATTTTGTCGGAGGGCGGGGGCACCGCGCCGACGCTCATTTCCGGAGGCATCACAAAGGACATGCGCTCCGTGTCGTTTGTGCCGCGGAAAAAAACAGGTGTCGTCATCGGGATCTTGGCGCCGGTGGCGTTGGTTCCCGTGATGAATTTGAAGAGGCGGCCGAAGCTGCCATCCCGGCCGTTGCGTTCGGGCTTGGTGGGCGTTTCCACGAGCACCATCTCCGCATAGTCCCGGATCTCGAAGCGGACCGGCTCTTTCACTTTCTGGGTAACAGTGTAGGCGGGAGTTTTGTACCCAGCCCGGGTCACCGTGCACGCAGCCCAGAGTAGAGGAATCGCGCAGATCATCGCGCAGAGGATCATTTTTGAAGCAGCTTGCATGTCGGTAACTGTAGCATGGACGGGGGGGATTGGTAGGGCTTACCCTCGGTGCTCCGCATCAATCCCATTCCTGCTACCATCCCCCTATGAATACGACTACGTTCACGCGCCGGTCTTTTCTCGCGACAGTTGCTTCCAGCGTCTTGTTGCCGCGGATTGCACCCGCCGCCCCCTCCTCGCTCGCCTCGGGCTCTGTTCCCATCGCTCTCGGAATCGACAACTTTGCAGTTCGCGCTTTTGGTTGGAAGGCGTCTGAGCTCATCCAGTACGCGGCGGGCTTGAGGCTTGATACGCTTTTCCTGTCGGATTTGGAGTGCTTGCCATCGCTTGAGGAGGTTGCTCTGAAGGAAGTGAAGGCGGAGGCGGCGGCCGCGGGGTTGGCGTTGTACCTTGGCTCATGGAGCATTTGCCCGAGCTCCGTCCGGTTTAAGCCGAAGTGGGGGTCCGCCGAGGAACATTTGATCACGGGGATTCGGGTTGCCAAGGCGCTTGGATCACCCGTGTTTCGCGTGATCCTTGGAGCTTCAGACGATCGCAAGACCGAGGGTGGAATCAACGCACGGATCGCGGACACAGTGAAGGTTCTCAAGGCGGTGCGCGGGCGGGTGCTGGACTCCGGCATCAAGATCGCGGTGGAGAACCATTCAGGCGACATGCATTCGTGGGAACTGGCGCGACTGGTGGAAGAGGCGGGGACGGATTTTGTCGGGGTGAATATTGATTCAGGGAACGCTGCGTGGACGCTCGAGGACCCGCTGCAGGTGCTCGAAAATCTTGGTAAATACACGGTCTGCTCGAGCCTGCGGGATGACATGATTTGGAGCACCCCCGAGGGAGCATCCATCCAATGGACGGCAATCGGCGATGGACTGGTTGATTGGAAAAAGTTCATCGAGCGCTGGCGGCATTTTTGTCCGCGCGTGCCCTTTCAAATTGAAACGATATCGGGTTTTTCACGCTCATTTCCCTATAAGAGCGAGGCGTTCTGGAAGGACTACGACAGGCGCCCTGAGCAGCTTGCCAAGTTTGAGGCGCTGGCGTCCAGGGGGCGGCCGATGGAGAGTTTCAAAGCGCCGGAGGGCATGGACAAGAAGGAAGCGGAGCGCGCGTTTCAGAAAGCTGAGGTCGAGCGTAGTGTGGCTTTTTGTCGCGAGAAACTTGGGCTCGGGGTGCGCAAAGCGTAGAGGCTTTTTCCCGCTCAATTGATTTTAGTTATGAGAAAAACGGATATTCGGATTGTCTCTGCGCGGTGGTACGGGTTGCCCGTGTTCACCCGCGTGCCATTAAAGTTCGGCACGGGCGTGGTGACTGAGGCGGTTTGCGCCAGGGTGTGTCTTGAGGTCGAAACGGTAGATGGGCGCCGGGTGGAAGGGTGGGGGGAGACCCCCCTGAGTGTGCAATGGGTCTGGCCCTCGCCAGAGTCGTACGAGAACCGCATGGCAGTGGTGGAGGCGTTTTGCAACAGGTTGACCGAGGCTTACGCGCGGTTCGAAGCCACGGGGCATGCTTTTGAGATCGGTCACCGTTTTCTCGAGGAGGTGCTGCCTAAGCTTTGCGCGGAGTTTAACGCCGCTCAACCCGAGTCGCTTCGGTTGCCAACCCTCGCGGGAATTGTTTGCGCGTCGCCCTTTGATATCGCGCTGCATGACGCCTACGGGGTTGCGAACGGAGTACCGGTTTATTCCACCTACTGCAGTCCGTGGATGGAGCGGGATCTTTCATACTATTTGACGCCGGCTGCGGATGCCGCGGACGTGGATTTCAAGGGGCGTTATCCGGCGGACTATTTCAGGGCAGTTCCCGAAAAGCGTTTGTTGGCTTGGCATCTTGTGGGCGGGCTGGATCCATTGGTTGAGGGAGATCCGGGGTCGGAAACGCGTCCGGACGAGTATCCTCTGACCCTGGGGGAATGGATTGCCAAGGACGGCCTTGAGGCGTTGAAGGTTAAACTGCGGGGCAATGACGAGGAATGGGACTTCGAGAGGCTCAAGCGGGTAAGCGATCTTGGATTGAAGGCGGGGGTCCGCCTTTTTACGGCGGATTTCAACTGCACGGTGACGGATCCTGAATACGTGAACCGGATTCTGGATCGGGTCAAAACGGAGGTGCCGGAGCTTTGGTCCCGCCTTGGATACGTGGAGCAGCCGTTCCCGTACGAGTTGGAGGAGCATCCTATCGACGTGCATTCAGTGAGCGGACGGGTGCCGTTGTTTCTCGATGAAAGCGCGCATGACTGGCGTTTCGTGCGCCTTGGGCGTGAGTTGGGCTGGAACGGTGTGGCCTTGAAGACCTGCAAGACGCAGACCGGCGCACTGTTGAGCCTCTGCTGGGCCAAAGCGCATGGGATGGGGATCATGGTGCAGGATCTATCAAACCCAATGCTGGCCCAGATCCCTCACCTACTACTCGCCTCGCATGCCCCGACGCTGGCGGGGGTGGAAACCAACGGGATGCAGTTTTATCCAAAAGCCTCTGAGATTGAGGCGAGGGTGCATCCAGGAATTTATTCGAGGACTCACGGTCACGTCGACTTGGGAACCATCGGTGGGGCGGGATTCGGGTATCGGCTTGCGGAAATGGGGCGCCCCCTCCCAGCGCCGCGCTGCTCGGTGGGCTGAGCAGTTAAGGCCAAACAGGCAGTTTAAACATGGAGTGGCGCGAGATTGCCGAAATGTTTCTGGTTTGACACTGCTTTGACACGCGGCGGGTGGAATGTTGGGAGATGGAGGTGCGCTCGCCTGGCTGTTTCTCTTAACCCTGAGTCGCGTGTAGTTGAGTTTTCACCCCCATCCCATCCGTCAAAATGTGCCCAAGAATACATGTTGAGTCCCTTTGCTGTGCCTCTGGGTTCCACTCTTTTGAAGCCAGGGCAGCGCATTTGTTCCTTGCGTAAACGGATGGTTTCTTAATTCTGACCAAAACCGATGGCCTCGCAGATTCATCCTTTTTCAGTGCCCGCTACCGCCTCCCGCCGCAACGAGAAGTGGGCGTTCGCTGTGTTCCGGCTCGCGACATATGCGATTGTGGCCGCCGCGACTTTGATGTTTACCGTGATCTTCGTGAAGGGGGCGCCGACGGTTTTCTCCGCTCATTTCCCCTTTGTAAACACGCAGTTTTTGTCCGCCTCTCCAGAGACGCTCCATGTCTTCCAGTGGGAGGGCGGTACGCGTCAGATGGGGGACAAGGAGTACCGGGCTTTTTTGGCTGCGAAGGGCAACCCCAACGTGACGGATGAAAATTACGTGTACAGCGCGGGCGGAATTTTCCCCTGCATCGTGGGAACGATGCTTCTGGTGGTGGGCTCGATCGCCATTGCGCTTTTCATTGGAATCAGCAGTGCGATTTTTCTCAATGAATACAGCCGCGGGGGTGCGCTGATTGATCTTATGAGGCTCGCGGTTCTCAATCTGGCTGGGGTGCCTGCAATTGTTTTCGGGCTTTTCGGTTTCGGGCTTTTT
>CAMDSZ010000221.1 GCA_945906945.1 Akkermansia muciniphila | reverse complement strand
TAGCGGGAGTATAAGCACCGATGTGGTCGCTGAGCCCCAGTTCAGCTCACCGAGGGGTATAAGTTTTCCACCCCCAACCCTGACACCCCGCATCTCCCACGACGTAGCACTGGTCGAGCGCGCCTCTGCACTCTCGAGCAACAACGTGCCGTCGAGCTTGCGAACACGAAGGCCTTTGATGATCAAATCATTCATCGGCCCATGCGTCTTGAGTTTTGGAGCAATTTCGGAAAGAACCCGCAAATCATCCCCGTCGGTATCAACGGTTAGCCCCTCCAATAAAAACGCGGGGCGCTGAGAGCTCGGAAACCCGCGCCCTTTAACGGCCCCAATCCTCAAAGTTTCGACCCTAGCGGACCCAGAAACATCTTTTCCAGACAGTGCCTTGAGGGGAAAAGACAGCGCTGTCATTGGAAAGTTTTGTTCGATTGCCAACACTTTCTTTTGCATTTCCTCGGTACTGATTACCTCATCCCGTTCACCGCACCCTCACAGCGCGACCGTGAGCAAGAGCACAACCGTCAACCTGAGTTGGACCCAACAAACCCCAAGAGTGAAAAGCTTTTTGCAATTCGCAGTCACATGACTCATCTCGAGGACGCCCCCGGAGATTCGCTTGTGGTGGCCAACTGCATCAACAACGCTCGGTTTAGCGCGATTCCTGCGCGGAAGTTTGCGACTGGAAAGTTCTCATTCGGCGCATGCGCCCTGCAATCGGGCAAAGCGAGACCCACCAAGATGGTTTCAACCCCCAACACCCGCTTAAAAGTGTTTATAATCGGAATGCTTCCACCTTCGCGGATAAGTGCGAGAGGCTTTCCGGGAAAAGCAATCCGAAGCGCTTCCTGCGCGGCTCGGCCATATTTTGAATGCGGGTCGGCGACGTAGGATTCACCTGTGTGCCCGGGCGTAATTTCCAAAAGCACACCGTCAGGACAGTGCATCCGGAGGTGCGCTTCAATGAGTTTGAGGACACGTGCGGGATCCTGATTAGGAACCAAACGAAAGGTCAGCTTTGCAAAAGCCTCTTTTGGAATCACCGTTTTGCTTCCCTCTCCCTGAAATCCTCCCCCGATGCCGTTCACCTCCGCAGTCGGGCGGCCCCAGATTCTCTCCAAGCCAGAATACCCGTGCTCGCCAGCGAGCTGAGAGACTCCAGTGACAGCTTTCAATTCCGCGTCACCCAGAGGCAGCTGCGCCCACGCCGCACGCTCCCATTCCTCCAACGGCTGCACATCGTCGTAAAAGCCCAGTACAGCGATACTGCCATCGGGACGATGAAGAGTCGCTATCAACTGTGCGACGACAACAGCCGGATTACGCACAGCGCCCCCGTAGATACCCGAATGCAAGTCCACAGAGGGACCTTTGATCCGAAACTCCAAAGCTGCGATGCCCCGCAACCCGTACGTCAAAGTTGGAACACCGGGAGCAATCATTCCGGTGTCAGACACAGCGACCACATCGCATTTTAGAGCATCCCGATGCGTCGACAGGAAAGACTCCAGATTACAGCTACCGATTTCCTCCTCACCTTCCACAAGGACAATCACATTCACAGGCAATTCTCCCTCCTCGCGGATCGTCGCAGTCATTCCGCGGATGTGAGCAAATATCTGACCCTTGTTATCCGTCGCTCCTCTTGCATAGATAACGCCATCGCGAATAACCGGATCGAACGGGGGTGAATCCCACTGGTCCACCGGATCCTCGGGTTGCACATCATAGTGGCCGTAAATCAGAACCGTGGGCCTTCCGGGCACATGCGAGTTCTTCGCCAAAACGACCGGGTGGCCCGGAGTTGGTATGACTTCGACACTCAATCCGGCATCTCGAATTTGCCCCGCAAGCCAATCCGCGCATTGCGCCACGGCAGCATTGCGGGACGGGTCAGTGGACACACTCGGAAACCTCAAAAACTCGAGAAGCAGAGAAAGATCATCATCAATCATAACGGTAGTCTACTCCATCGCCACACCGCTGCAAAACGCGAGGCAGATTTTAAACATCATCCGGCAACGGTCTGCCCTTGGTTTCGGGCGCAAACGGCAGCGTGATCAGTGCCAAAACAAAGATCACGCACATCGTCATGGCTGCATAGCGCAGCGGGAGAGATGGGTCCACTTGCTGGTACCCGCCGTAAACGTCAACCGTTAGCTTTGCAGAAAAGAAACTGCCCGCCGCAGCCGCAAAGCGTCCAAGATTGTAGCAGAATGAAGTGCCGGTGCTCCGCAGCTTGCTCGGGAAAAGCTCAGGCAGATAAATCGCAAACCCCGCAAACACGCTCAACTGCGCCATGCCCATGAGCGGCATCATCCAGTATGCATCAGAGGGTGAACTCATCTTCCAATAAACCAGGAAAG
The DNA here is from genome assembly GCA_945906945.1 of Akkermansia muciniphila. Lineage (GTDB taxonomy): Bacteria > Verrucomicrobiota > Verrucomicrobiia > Chthoniobacterales > Chthoniobacteraceae > Chth-196. The sequence continues at coordinate 4,530 of CAMDSZ010000221.1, read as the reverse complement.
TAATGATTAACGCGCTCGAAAAACCCAGAGCGAACGCAAGCTTACGTCCAATCGCCGCGATCCGAGTGAAAAGCGTCATGCCAAAGGCTGCGCCGGTCATGTTCAGTAGGTAAGCAATCGTGATTGCCCAGTCCACCGAAGGTTTCACCTGGTCAGCAGCCAGAGCGTTCTCCGCAACGAGCTTTTCAAAGTGCGTCTTGAAAACAACCTTCTGCAAATCTACAGCGTACTCGCCAATCGCCCAAAGCCCCACAACACCGGTGCCGCTGATGAGTGCGCCGATCAGCAGATTTTTGCGCCACCGTTTCTCGGCGAACAAAGCAATGTAAGGCCCGAAGATACTTCCCTTGGGCAGTAGCCCCTGCTCTTTTAATCGAAGCCAAGGCGCGGGCTCGCGCAAATGTCCCTTCGTGAGAATCACCAAAAGCGCGGGCATCGCCCCGATAAGAAACATCCAACGCCACCCGGATCCTGCGGCAATCGCGCCAGATTTCTCGAGCGAATCGATCCCCATCTTTGCAAAACCAGCGGTGACATTGCCAACGGTAGACAACACCTGAAGCAATCCCAGAGCCTGGGCACGGGCCCCATCTGGCACGGTCTCGGCTATCAGTGCCACGGCGAGACCAAACACTCCGCCAACCCCAAGTCCGGTTAGAAACCGGCAAATGGTGAAATCCATCGCCGTCTTGCTGAAATAGCTGAAGCCCGTGAATCCCGAGTAAATCAGGATTGTGAGCGTGAGCATTTTCGCCCGCCCATATTTATCACCCAAAGCACCAAAAATAAGTCCCCCGATTCCCCACCCGATCAGAAAGCACGCGGTGACGATTTTTCCGAAACTCTGAATCTCTGTGGTGCTGGTCCCCTGCCCCATCAGACTAGTCAGGGCAGGGATGCGAGCCAGCGAAAACAGCCGTTGGTCCAAACAGTCAAAAAACCAAGCCGCTGAGGCGACAATAATTACAAACCAGTGATAGCCGGTCAGCTGCCGCCACCACACAACGGGGGATGTGTTCTGCATAATCCCCACAGACTGATACCTAGATGCTTCGCGGCAAGCTCAAATCCGAGTCCAAAACGGAGCGGGATGGACCGACAGCGCGCCTCAACGGCTCGCGCCATTCCTCGCCCCTTTTTGTTTCCCCTTGCCGCACTGGCCGAATGCAAGATAGGCTCCTCGACCAAATCTTTTATTTCATGGGCAAACAATACAACAAAGTTGAAAAGCGTCGTCGCCGCGCAGCGTACCTAAGCCGTAAAAAGCTCAAAGCCAAGGCCCCGGTGGTGAAGCCGAAAGCCCGCCGCACCAAGAAAGCGGAAGCCGCAGCTAGCTAACACGTTAGTTTACAAAGCATTACAAAATTTCAGCGGCGTGCTGTCCTCCTTGGACACGCGCCGCTTTTAGTTGTCCGCATCCCGCCGCCACATCGATTCCCCTGTGCTGGCGAATGGTGCATGGAAAGCCAGCGTCCTGAATGACTTGCCTGAAAGCTTCGGCCGCGGACTGCCCCGGCGTCACTCCGTCAAAACCGGTGGTCGGATTCAGTCGAATCAGGTTCACATGGGCATCCATGCCTCGGATCAGTTCCACGATCTGGCGCGCTTGGTCCGGGGAGTCATTACGGCCCTCAATCAGCGTCCAACCAAAAAACAGGCGTTGCCCCGAGACCTTAAGGTAATAACGGCAAGCCTCCAGCAACTCTGAAAGTGGCCAGCGCTGGTTTACGGGCACCAGCGCAGAGCGCTCCTCGTCGGTTGTGGCATGAAGACTGACCGCAAGATTGAAGCGCGCCCGCTCCTCGGCAAAACGAACAATACCCGGCACCACGCCCACAGTACTCACCGTGATCCGCGAGGGTGTGACATTTAGCCCGCGGGAATCGGAAATGATGCGCAACGCTTCCATGACGGCCTCGTAGTTGTGAAAAGGCTCGCCCATGCCCATCATCACGAGGTTGCGCAATGAATCACCCTCTGACGCAAGGATTCTCTGCGCTTCGACTGCTTGCGCCACAATCTCACCGGGACGCAGGTGTCGCACAAAGCCCATCTGTCCAGTCGCGCAAAAAACACAGCCCATGGCGCATCCCGCCTGAGTGCTTAAGCATGCGGTGAAGCGGCCTGGAAAACCCATCAAAACAGCCTCTACCTGCTGGGCATCGGCAAGAGAAAACAACAGCTTCCGCGTCCACCCATCACCGCTCTCGATACGATCGATCACGCTGGCGATTGGCAACTGTTTGCCCTCACCCTCCCCAAGCCACCTCTGGAGTGGCGGGAGAAAATCCGCGCGACCGCGCGGATAGCAGTCCAAATCCCGGTAGAGAGCCTGCCACAATGCGCGCGCGTGGATCGGACGCACCCCATCCCTTTGCAATCGAGCCTCAAGCTGAGGATACGAAAGGTCAAAAAGAGATGCCGTTAGAGGAGACCGGACCATAATTGGAGCTATTGGAGCTTGAAAAGCGGACCCTAGCGTTCGGCGAGCGGCGCGTCTACTCGGAGGGAAGCCTTGCCTCATTAAAAAAGCAAGGCAACCAGCCCGCCCTCCAATGCGCGCCACGGATTATCAATCAATTATTGTTAATTTTTTAATCGCTAGCGCCTATCAAAGCGGGATAGACATATTTTCTGTAAAGCGTTGCGATGCCGAAAACATGAGCCAGTTTCATCCAAAGTTCAGTTTGCTCACATACAACCTTCCTCAATTGTCAAATCCTCCCAAACAGAAGCCCTCATTAGCCATGCGATCCACGAACAAAATTGGAATGCTGTTCATGCTGACCTCCGTCAGTCTCGCCGTGCTGCACATGCCTGCAGACGCTGCCTCTGCGAGCACCTTTTCGGCTAAAGCCGCGCCCTCCAGCGTCACGACCAGCACACTGCCGGTGAGCTTGTCCGCATCATCGGTGGATGTTGCGATTCCGTCCGGCTGCACCAGCTGCCGCATCGAAGTACGTCTTAAAAACCGCAAAGAATTCCTGAGGTGGCGCACATTTTCGCTAAATGGCAAGCCCACCAGAGTGAGCGTCGCCGCTCCCAAAGGACTAGCGATTGAGGAATGGCGGGCCGTTGGATCAATTGATTCGGCGAGGGCAAAACTCGTCTCGCAGTCCAAAAAATACCCAGACGCCTTCTACCAAGGGAAAAGAGTGTTCGGTAAAATCGCCGCGAGTGGCTACCAAGCGTTTTCGAGCACATCATCCGACCCTCTCACGCCGCAGTCCGCTAAGGTGCTGACATCCCAGCTCAGAGCCTTGAGTTCCGTCCAGAACGCTCAACTCACGACCTCGAATAGTCCGAGCAAGACGGAGTCGTCTGCAGACAAGTCGTCATCGGCAAGCAACAACCAAATCACCGAGGCCGACATCTGGAAAACAGACGGATCCACCGTGTATTTCTTCAATCAACTGCGAGGGCTGCAAGTAATCGACCTGAGCAACCCGAGTGATCCTAAACTGACGGCCTCACTAAGGATGCCTGCGACCGGTCAGGATCTTTACATCCTGCCGGGGGAGAATTCCGGGGAAAAATTGGCGGTTCTATTGGCTCAAAACTACGACTCAGGGGCGAGAACCGACGTGGTGGTTGTTAAAATTGCGGACGGTATTGCGCAGGAAGTTTCAAGAACTGCCCTCAACGGCAGCCTTAGCGATAGCCGAATGCTGGGCAACCGTCTTTACACAGTCACCACCGACTGGAGCGCGTACTACGCCGCTGAGAACACCTCCGGCTCGGAGGTGAAGGGCAACACCAAACTGTCTCAGTGTTTGATCCTCCCGAATGGCTCCCAGGAGTCAGGAGAAGTGCACACATTGCCGCTCTTCGCTGGCTCGGCTCTGATCGCTGCGGGAAATGACTGGCTCGCGGTCTCCACCAATCAGTGGGGCTCCGGTAGCGGCTCTTCCCAGATTAACCTATTCAGTTTGGATGACAACGGAGCATCCCCGCTCACCAATGCCCCCATCAAGACAAGCGGGTGGGTGTACGACAAATTTAAGATTTCTTACCAGAATCAGTGCCTCAGCGTCGTTTCTGTTTCGTATGAGAATAACGCTGCCTCTGGGAGGTGGTGGTCGCCCGTCACAAAGCTTGAGAACTTTGATGTGGATGGAAACCTTCTAGCGTCTCTCGAAATCATCCGGGACGAGCAGCTCCACGCGACGAGATTTACGGGCGGCAAGATGTATGCCGTCACTTTCTTGCATCACGACCCGCTCTGGGTGGTTGATTTAGCCGACTCAAGAAACCCCGTTATCTCGGGTAAACTCGAGATTCCTGGATTCTCGACCTACCTCGAGCCGATTGGAGAAAAAGGTGAATTCCTGTTTGCCATCGGCTTGGATGCGGGCGCAGTGATTGCCTCCCTTTTTGACGTGCGTGATCCTTCGAATCCGATTCGCGCAAGTGTTGTGGAACTTGACGAAACAAAGTGGGGTTACAGCGAAGCGGTCTGGAACGAGAAAGCACTGAAAGTTCTCCCCGAGGAAGGCCTTCCTCGGGGAGAACTTTCAGTGCTTTCTCGTT
>CAMDSZ010000220.1 GCA_945906945.1 Akkermansia muciniphila | reverse complement strand
CCCGCGAAATTTAAGCCGGAGCTGGTCGGTGGCCGTGTTCGATTTGGCAATGCGGGTGTCGTTGTGCGTCCAGCCCTCGCCTTCCAGCACGATTTCATCCGTCTTGTTGTCGGCAAGAAAGCGGCCCACATCGAAGCGCCGCACCTGTTCCGCCCAGCCCTGGCCCACGGGCAGCGCGGGGGTGAAGTGACGTTCGTAGAGCAGGGCCATCAGTGTTTCCCCTTTGCGATTCAGATGCACCTTGTCCCGCAACAGGTCGGTGTTTTTCAAGCCACTGCTCTGGAGGTAGTCCAGCCACTCGTTGCGGGCCTCCAGCAGTTCCACGCCGTATTTTCGGGCTAGTCGGCGCAGCAAAACAGTCTCGGCTCCCTCGCGCGGCTGCTCGGGCGCCTCGTTGCCGTCAATGTGCTGGGTGCGGATGACAATATCCGCCGTGGTCTCGCTGCGTAGCTCGCTGAGGAAGCGCTCCCACACCTCCGCCGTGCCCTGGTAGGCGCTGAAAAGCACGAGGTCGGGCTGCGAGCGCAGGATGTCGTGCTTCAGCAGCTTCTGCATCCGCCACACGAACCAGCCGCCGATGGCGCGGTTCTCGGCGATGATGGTGGTCTCGGGATAGCGTTCGCGCAGGCGCTGAATGAGCAACTCCGGCCAGCCGGACTCGATGGATTGCCCGTCGAAAAGAATGCGCACCGGACGATGCGTGTATTTGCCCGACTCCAGCAGCGACATCGTGCGCGCCAGATTCGCGCCGAGCCACTCGGGATGCTCCGGCGCAGCCAATGGCGGGATTTCCTTCGTGCGGGCCACCAGCTTGTCTTTATCCGGCATCGGCACTGGAGCGGGCGTTTTGACAAACTGGGCATTCGGCCCCTGCACGGTCACTTTCACCTCGCGCAAGGGCTCCGCATTTTCACCCAACAGACGGCAGGCAAAACTGGTGCCACCGGAAAACCGAACCAGCAGATGATTCGGCCCTTTTTTCAGCTCAATCGGCAGCTCACGGGCGAGTTCAAAGGCAAACTCCCGATCAAACGTCCCCAGGTCGCGTCCATTGAGATAAAGCCGGTGCTTGCCACGATTCGCCCCCGCCATGAGATTCGCCTTCATGTCGCGCGGGCTGTCCAGGCGGGTGTAAGCGTATTGATAACCACCATCCGGCACGATCAGGCGGGGAAACTCATTCCAAACGCCCGGCATGTCCGGCAAAACCATCCGCGTGCCCTCCCAAACGCCCTCGCCGATCCGCAGCACCTCGCCCGGTTTCGCCGCGTCCGCCACCACCGGGATCGCAAGCGGCTTATCACCTTGCGGCAAAAGCTTCGCGTCACCCATCGCCGCATATTTGGCCTCCCCGCCCATCGGCTGCAAAGGATCCACCTCCATCGCCGCCTCCGGCGTCCGGATGATCAGCCATGTGGTGACCTCTCCCAGTTTTCCAAGGTCAGTGGTGACGTCCACCGCACTGGCGGTGGCGGCGAGGAGGGTGAGGAGGGTGAGGAGGAGCGTGAATCGGAGTGTCATGGTTTCTGAAATGGGATGGAGGCTTGTTGCAAACGCTTCCGCAGCTCAACTGCATTCACGCGCTGCACGGTCGTTTTACCCTTCTGCGTCATCGCGGCGGCGATGCCGGCGGCTTGGCCGAGCATCATCCAGGTGGGCTCGACGCGGAGGGAGTTGAAGGCCACGCGGGAGCTGCTGAGGGCGCAGGTGACGAGGAGATTGTCGCACTCGGCGGCCTTCGGTGTGAGGGCGCGATAGGAGATCTCGTAAATGGGTGGGATAACAAGATAGCCGCCTTCATTGATGACCTCTTTGCCGTCGGGCGTGGCGAGGCGGCGCACGACATGCGAGTCCACCGGGAAGCAGCCGAGGGCGATGGAGTCGGGCTTGGTGAGGTCGTCAAAGAGATCGCGCTGCGTGATGACGAAGTCGCTGATCATGCGGCGGCCCTCGCGGGCGTAGAGGTCGTAGGGCCAGTGTCCGTTGTCGGTGAACTCATCCTTTGGCAGGCCCCACTGCTGGATGTTTTGCCGGATGGATTCGGGCACGGAGGCATCGGTGCGCAGGAACCAGAGCAGGCGATGGGTGTAGCCGCGATGCGTTTCCCAAATCCGGCGGCGCTCTTTCGGCGTGGCGGCGGGATAGGCATCCGCACCGCCCGCGAGGCCCCAGTGGAGCAAGTAGTTCACGCCGTCGTTCATCTTGGCCTTGTCGCCGGGAACACCGCCGCCGAAGCCAAACTTGGCGTCTTTGCCAAGACGGGCGATCTCGCGCCGCAGCAGCTCGAACTCGGCGGGATCGTAGTTTTGCGGCGTGGTGAGTTCCACGCGCTTGGCGGGATCTTTGGTGAGGCAGGCGTAAAGATTGGCGCATTGCAGGTGCGTGTCGCCATCGCCTTCACGCACGTCGGTGGTGAGGCCCTGCACATGCGGCAGCAGCGTCTTGCCATCCGCCGCGAGACCGCTGATGGGACTGCTCATCACCGGGAGATCAATGGGGCCGGGAGGATTCTCCAGCTTCAGCAGCACTCCGGCGAGGGATTCGCCATACTGCGCACGGGATTCGCGCCCGATGGTGAAACTCACGCCCGCGACCGGCAGCAGATCGCCATAGTAACTGGCGTCAATGAAGGCGGGTGCCTCGATTCGGCCGCGATACTCGGAATAGACCCGCACGAGATGCGCCTCCTTCTTGTCGGCACGCACGGGCTGAAAACGATCCGCAAACACCACGCCCTCGGCCTTGAGCCAATCGCTGAGGATTTGCTCCATGACGTGCGGCTCCGGAGTGTCCGTCGCTTTGCCGTAGTGAGCGTCCACCTTGGCCCGCAACTCGGTCCACAGCGCGCCGACACTCTCCGGCTTCATGCGCTGGATTTCTCCAAAGCCGATCGTCTCGGCAAAACGACCGCCCACATGCGCGGATGGATCCGCTAGCACGACATGCTGGATGCCCGCACGCCTCGCCGCGATGGCCGCCGCGATGCCCGATGGCGTGGCGCCGAAAACGGCCACGTCATACGGCTGCGTGACGGGATTCCGCCCCGTGGCCTGATTCACGATCACGCGCTGCCGCGCCCGTTCGTCAAAGCTCCCGCGCTGCACATCGTCCTCGTGAAAAACGGTCATGAGGACCTGCTTCTCGACGCCCTTGCGGTTGTAGTCGTAGATGAGCCTGATCTCACCGGGAGGCCCCTCGACGGCATCGGGATAGGAGACGCCGCCGCGTTCATCGATCAGCAAACCCTTGCCCCAGGTGCGACCATCGTCCTCCGAGAGATACGCGGTGAGGTGCGAGCGCACCGTGCCGGCATGACGCACCATCAGGAGTCGGCCACTGGCCAGCCTGCGAATGAAGAAACGCGACTCCGCGTGCTGGATGGCAGATGGCGCGACATCCGTCCAAGTCTTGCCGCGATCTTTGGAAAACGACTCGCCCAGGCCGTAGCCCGTACGCACGAGCATCCAGAGCGAGCCGTCCTTGCGCTCGACGATCATGTTTTCGTCGCCATTGCGGTCCTCGTATTTCGGGATCGTCGCACTGCCGAACTCCGCAAACGTCGCCCCCTGATCCGTGGAGCGCAGGATGCGAGAGCTGCGTTCATCGCGCCAGATACACGTCGGCATCAGCCATTCGCCGGAGCTGAGCACCGTTGGCTTGTTCAACATCACACCCGCGCTGAGGTGGCGCGGCTGCGACCACACGGGATCCTCCACCGAGGCGTCCTCCGTCATGGTGGCAAAGTTGTGCATCGAGGCGCTGTCCTTTTGACTCCAGAAGAACCACAGCCGCCCCTGCGGATCGTGCCAGAGACACGGATCAAACGCCCGCACCGGCCCGCTGCCATCGGGGTCAATGACAAGCTTCAGCGGCGACCAGGAGCGCCCGTCATCGCCACTGGTGGCCAGCATGACAAAGTTGTGCTGATCCTCGCCAAGCCCCCCGCCATACCACGCCACCCACAGGCGGCCATTGCGCGCCCGCTCGATGCTCGGAATGCCCTGATGCATGCGGCGGTCATCGGCGTAGTCCACTCCCGGAGAAAAGTTAGGCAGCGTGGGCCTCCTGGCACCAACCTCATCAGCGGCATAAAGCGTGGCCGCGAGGGTGAGGAGGGCGGTGAGGATGGGGCGGAGGAGCATGGAGTGCTGGAGAGTTTACGACGGATTTAAGGCTGAGCAGGAACCAACTTCTCGCCCGTCTCAGGCATCGTCTTGGTCGGCTCGCCGGTGAGGAGGCCTTGTTTGATGAGGAACCGGTCGGCGGCGATGAGGGTGACGGTCTGCCAGGGGCCGTTGTTGAAAGTGATAAGAAAATGCTTTTCGCTCCGTTTCTGCAACTCGCGCGCGCGGTATCGTCGCGGGGCGCGCTAACCTCAGCAACGTGGCCGAGATTGGTCAAACCGCCGCAGAAGCGCTTGCTTCATTCAAAGGTAGTTCTCTGGAACTCGGAGGTCTGAGCACACTTTGTTTTGATACCGCCCAAGCTCTCTCTGGCTTCAAAGGAGATGGTCTTGATTTAGGGGGCCTTGCCAGCCTTTCGCAGGAAGCCGCCAGAGCTATTGCTTCATTCAAAGGGCAGACTCTGACTTTGCGGGGCCATTCGATCTCATCAGGCTCAGCCGAGGCTCTTGCAAGCTTTCAAGGCGAATACCTTGTTCTTCAGGATGTCGATAAGCTGACCAAACAAGCACAAGAGCATTTTGCAGCAATGGGTGATCGTTTGATTTTGCCTGCTGCCATGTAGAGTCACTCACCATACGCAGAGAGAACTTGAAACAAGCATGTGCAGCAGCCGCTTGGCTAGAGGCAATCGAGTTAGCGATTGCCCGCTCACGCCGCGGGAAAGATCCCAGCGGGTAGTCCACGCTGAATTACCCCTCGATATCCTTGAGTATCTTCTTCAAGTCGGGATCCCGCTGCAATTCTTTGGCTGCGAATTCGAATGCTTCCGATCCACCGCGTTTTTGGCTGCTTATGGCAGCCTCGACCACACCAATGTCCTTCTTGAGATCCATCGAGGCAAACTCCAAGACGACACCTATTTGTTTGACTGCCATTAGCACAATTTTGCGATCGGCTCGGAGTTGCTTTGAAGCGTATCGAAGAGCCCAACCGGAGGACTTCACGGCTCTTGAAACAATCTTGCGGTCATTGCGCAGGCGAGCGGAAACGTGCTTCAGCGCTGATCCGTCGCTTTTCACAGCTGCCAAGGCGACGTCTGGATCATCCTTTAACTCCCTTGACGCATACTCCAGATAGTTACCATTGCCAAAACTGCCTCTCATGGCCTTCAGCACGAGATCTTTGTCTGCTCGCAAGTCTTTGCTGGCATGGCTGATCGTTTCGCCGAATTGGGAGACAACCAGTTCGACAATTTCCCTATCGCGCATGGCCTCCGTGCCGATGATCTTCAAGATGTCCACGGGAATGGTGTTTAAGAGCTTCTTTCGCAGCAAGTAGCGGAAGATCTGTAAACGCGTTTTCTCATCGGTGGCGCCCGTGAGATTCTTCTGCTGTGCAAACTTTCGCACAGGTTCGGGAACCCCGGGCATCACAAGCAGCATTTGGCCGATGTCCTCCGGACGCTCAATACGCATACCTTGGGCAAAGAGTATGCTGAGGGCTTCCAGACGCTCCTTGTTCTTGCCGAAGGCACTGCCTTGGAGCACGTAATAGAGCAGAGGAGCACCATCCATCCAAGCGTTGGGATCGGCTTCATTTTTCAGCGCCTCCCTCACATCTTTTGCGCTCGACCCGTAGTCGCTGTTATAAAGCGTGAGCAGCAACTGGGTTGTGGCCTTATTGTAAGTCGCATCCCCGGTTTGCCCCCATTCATGGTCATCCTCATTATCCTCCTGCTCTTGGTAAATTAGCTCCCAGCCGTCGACCAAACCTCCTCCGTATTCCCCATCAAACTCTCCTTCGATCGCGAGGCCAGGAAACTTGTCCATGAGAAATCTCAGCTCGCCCTCTTCACCGGAAATCCAGATGTTACCCAGCGAGTTTTCGTTGGCCCACGAAGACACATCGGCAGCATATGGTCCATCAGCCTGCTTGCGGATGCTCCCGAATTCGAATCCCCATGTGACCACTTCCGCAGGATGTTTCAGTCCCGCTTCCTTGAGCAGATCCTTCGCGGTTTTTGACCCTCTGCCGTCCCACTGTCGTTTCTTTTCGGTCAGATAGTCTTTGACTTGTGTCAGAGTCGACCGCTTGTCGGAGCGGAATCTCAGGTCGTAGTTGATGTCATTGCTCATAGAGGCGTGCATTATAGCTGTCTTGCGGCTTCAGCAAGCACTATGGTCAGCACATCGCATAGCGCCGGAATATTGAGCCGTCGTGCCAAGCTGGCGGACAAGATGCCGTGGGCCGTGCGATTTCTCATGACGCGAGCGAGTGATATTCCGTTAGTCCGAGGCCACGCAATGAATGTCTGGTCGAGGCCGTGACTATCCAAGTGATAAGAAAATGCTTTTCGCTCCGTTTCTGCAACTCGCGCGCGCGGTATCGTCGCGGGCGAAGGCCTCGAGAGATTCGGAGCGAATAGCGGTTTCGTGCAGTTGCTCAAGTCGCTTCGGATCTCCGATGGCGTCCAATGCCTCACGGATTCCTTCGGGGCAAGACCCGTGCCGAATTTCCAAGGCGCGTTGTACAGCTGTCCGAAAGGCAAGTAATTGACCCTCGGAGAGACCTTCCAGTCTGAGTTGATCGGCGAGAGTCATGGTTTTGGTTTGAAGGGGTTTGCTGCGGATTAAGGATAAGAAATTGCTTTTCACCCCCCGACACGATTTCTTCAGCCTGGACGCGGGAGCGTTAAAGGAGAATTGCTTTTGCCCGATTCTAGGCCTGGCGTACAGCGAAATCCGGCCATTATGTGCGAGGCTGGCTTTGGTTTCCGGGAA
>CAMDSZ010000219.1 GCA_945906945.1 Akkermansia muciniphila | reverse complement strand
ATTTTCGCCATATCCTCAACATTCCTCCGCTGGGGCAGCCCAAACTTGCTCTCCACAAGCTGAAGGTAAGGCTCATGGGTGAAGTATTCCCGCCACATCGAATCCCGGAACCTCAGAACTTCCGCAGGACTCAGGTGATTGGTCGGCAGTGGCAATGTGTCGTACGACAGAAATGCGTAGCCTGCGTAGGAATCAGGGAGCCTCCACCCCTTTTGCTTGGCAGTTTGGTACAGCGGGCTGCCGGGAAGCGCCATGCAGGTGTAAACATTCATCATCTCGGTGTTTAACTCCAGCGCGAGATCCTTTGTTTGATTCATGGTCTCCATCGTATCCTCTGGAAAGCCCACGATGTAATTAGCGATGATGTTTATTCCATTTGCCCTCACCAGCTTGCAGACATCGCGAATATTCATGTCCTTGAAGGAGCCTTTCGACGCCTCCCTCCTGACCATCTGATTTCCAGCCTCAATCCCCAGTCCAAACCAACCTATCCCCGCCTTCCTGAACTTCTCCAAGTATTGTTCCCGGACAGTATCGACTCTCGAATAGGTCCACATGCGGAATTTGTGACCGCGTTCAATGATGCCATCCAGCAAGGGTTCAAAATGGTGTTTATCGAGGAAAAACATCTCATCCGAAATCCGCAACGTCTCAACCCCCATCGACGCAAGCTTGTCAAACTCACCAAGCATGAGCTTCGACGACCAATATCGCATCATGGGCGAATTAGCCGATGAGACACCGTCTTCGTTGTTGTTGCGATTGACAATGTTGATCATGCAGAAATCGCACTTAAACCGGCACCCGAGGGAGGTGTATATCGCTGTAAAAGGCGAACGGTAGTCGTGGTTAAACTCAGCATGCCAGAAGTGTGATCGATACAAGTCCAGCGGTTTGCTGCGGTAGGGCAGCAGGTCCCAGGCGTAGCCGGGAAGGTCCTCATCCATCCGAGCCTGGCTCACAACTTGCTCGGGCTCATTTAAAATCGCGTGTCCGTCGCTTTTGTAGCCGATGCCCTTTATCTTACTCAGGTCATCCCCGAGATCACTCCTGAGCAGGTTATGGAGCGCATAAACCCCCTCATTCAGCAAAACAAGGTCCACACAGTCGTGCGCAAGCACATCCTTTGGAAGCGCACTCGTGTGGGATCCTACAAAACAAATCTTGATTCCAGGACTGTGATCCTTCAACCGGGCCGCAAGAGCGGTTGCCCCAACCATGTTAGTGGTTCCTGAATTCGGATTCTGACCGTACACCACGAAGCACGCCAGCTTTGGCGACGCGTGCATGATCTGAGACACCGCATCGCTGTCGTCCAATCGCTCCGCACCGCAATCTAAAATTCCAACTCCGAACCCTTTTGACCGGCAACTCTGGGCCAATAGGAGAGCCCACGTCGGGGGTTCGATCGCAGAATAATTCTTCGCCAACTCTTGATATGCCGCTGCGGATGAGTCCGCGTTTATGAACAAAACATCTAGGGCGCGATTCATGGGCAGTTATTTTTCCTTTTAAAGCGAATTTAAAACCTCGGTGAGGCGTGCGATTTTGGACGGATCCAAGTCCGGATAATTTCCGATGTACCACCCAAAAAAATGAATGTGATCAACCTTCGGAAAGTCCTCCGGCCGTAAATTCGGGAATCGTTCCCTCAGGTAGGGCTGGCGGAGTTGGTTGCCCCCTCCGGAGGTTCCACGGCGAAACTCGACCCGCAATTGACGGAGGATAGATTCCACACGATCCCTCAATGAAAAGTCGGCTTCTCGCAACACGAGGGTGAATGCGTAGTTACTGGCGCCCTCAGTTTCGAATTCAGTAAAAAACCGACTCGAATCGAGACCACCCAGGAAAAGCTGCATATTCCGGTTTCGCAGAGCGTTGTTCGCGTCAAGCCTCGGCAACTGATGACGCCCAATCACAGCATTAAGCTCAGTGCTTCGCATGTTGTGAGAGGGAAATGCAAAAATGAAATCAGGAGACAAGTCGGGATGCCTCTCCTTGTACCCATTCTTGAAAACCTCCGACGTCGATTCCCGAGTCATCCCATGCGAGCGCATCACCCGACAAACCTGTATGAATTCTTCATCGTCCGAGCAGATCATACCGCCCTCAATCGTGCTTAGATGGTGCGCATAATAAAACGAGAAGTTGGATGCCCAGCCGAAAGAGCCAAGCTTGCGCCCCTGAAACGTTGCTCCATGGGACTCGCATACATCCTCAATCAGGTGGATATTTCGAGCTTTGAGTTCGTCCAGAAGTCTCTGGTTCAAACCGTTGTAGCCAAGAATATGAGTCAAAAACACTGCCCGGGTTCGCGGAGTGAGCCTGTCGAGGACTTGGTTTGTGTCCAGGGCGAGAGTTCTCGGATCGATATCAACGAAAACCGGCTCCAACCCAGCATGCAGGACCGACGCGATGTCCGAGACCCAAGTCAGCGGCGGCACAATCACCTCGCCCTGCCCACGGAAATGCTTCAACGCTGCCATCGTGATCACGTTTGCCGAGGCTCCCGAATTCACAAATACGGAGTGCTTGGCACCCAGCCATGCGCTCCATTCCGCTTCAAACCCCCGGACTTGGGCTGCCTGTGTGAGCATCGGCTCAGGCTGCTGCAGGTAGGCGATTAGTCCGTCCAGATCAGAACGGACGATGTTGTTTTGCATGAGCGGCCAGTCAAGCGGGAGCATCTTGGAATAACAGGTAAACTAAAGTTTGGTTTCAGCAAGCGTAACGCGGGCTTGTCCCCATTCATGCCCCTCAAAGGCAGGGGGAAAGAAAGGAACCTTACGAACCTAAATCTGTGATCACATCATTTGCAAGAGATGAACTAAAACTCAGACAATCCCGACCTGAACGGTCTCCGCATCGCCTGAACTCCTGATGAAAACGCTCCCTTTCCCCATTTAGATTGCAGCCCACAAACCTCTCGAGCTAAAGTCATGGCTTATCGCAGTCTATGCAGGTTCGCGCCCCGGAGCGCGAGACTCTGTCTCGACGCGTGTTTCCTTTCCCCAAAATAAAATGCTTTCGCAACTCTCAGCAGACGACCTAATTCGGTTTGAGACTGATATCGCAAACGAGTTCAATGCCGCCAAGATTCCGGCGCCTGTACATCTGTATGATGGTAACGAAGAGTCGATCATTAATGTTTTCAACAAGGTGAAAGCTGAGGATTGGGTGCTTTGCTCATGGCGCAGCCACTATCAGTGTCTCCTCAAAGGGGTTCCTGAAGCAGAGGTCAAGAGGGAGATCCGTGCAGGCCGATCTATCTCCCTCTGCTTCCCAGAGTATAGGGTGCTGTCTTCCGCGATCGTGGGGGGAGTTCTCCCGATTGCTGTCGGCATCGCCCTCTCAATCAAACGCTCGGGTGGATCCAATAAGGTATTTTGCTTCATGGGAGAAATGACCTCGGAAACTGGGATTGCGCATGAAGCGGTCAAATATTCGAGGAACCACAACCTCCCGATTCATTTTGTTGTGGAAGACAACGGAAAGTCGGTCTGCACAGACACTAGAGCGGCATGGGCTCAAGAACGTCTCACTTATGAGGAATCAACCGACCCGATGATTTCCTACTACCGATACGAGTCCAAGTACCCACATGCAGGGGCCGGGGTCCGTGTACAATTCTAGTTATGCGATACTTTGACGAACTGAAGCGTTCGATGAATTACCTCAACGAGGACCCTCGTGTTCTGTTTTTGGGGCAAGCAGTCGCGTGCGCAGGCACCGCGATGTTCAACACATTAGCGGATATCCCGGCAGAGAGACGTCTTGAGTTGCCGGTAACGGAGGAGCTTCAGATGGGAATGTCGACCGGGCTAGCTCTCGACGGCAAGATCCCGGTGAGTATTTTTCCACGCTGGAATTTTCTTTTGCTGGCTGTGAATCAAATTGTGAATCACTTGGACAAAATTGAGCTGATGTCTGAGGGAGGCTACCGTCCAAAGGTGATCATCCGCACAGGCATAGGCTCGGAGCGTCCATTGCACCCCCAGCAGCAGCATGTTGGTGATTTCACGGACGCTTTCCGTTTAATGTGCCGCAATATCGATGTTGTTAGGCTGGACGAACCCGAGCAGATCTTCCCCTCTTACAAACACGCGCTTGAGCGCACGGATGGGAAATCCACCATTCTGGTTGAATGGGGAGATTTCTACTCGGAAAAGTAAGGTGTCCGAGGAGCGCTCCCGGAGTGCTCGAACTAGGACTGTAGGGTTTAAACCCACCATTCGAAGAATAGTGGGTTGGGACGGACTCGAACCGTCAACCAACGCCTTAAAAGGGCGCTGCTCTACCATTGAGCTACCAACCCAATTGATCCTCGGGATCAAACGAGACGCGGTTTATAGATCCGCGCCATACTGCCGACAAGCCTTATCGTTTCGGTTAGTTAATTTTTTCGAGCTTCTCTTCTGCAAGCCCGAGAAATCAAGGCAGAACCTTAACTTCGATCCGCTTGTAGGAGACCTTGCTAATTGGATCATGCCCCTGAATGGCAAAAGTCCCGTGCCCAATCATGCGTCCTGCAAAACCTTTCGGAGGATTCGCTGGATCTGGTTCCACAAAATCGGAAACGACTTTCCCATCCACCTTCGTCACGATGTGCTTTCCCTCAACGATCACCTCCATCACGAACCATTTTCCGTCCTGCGCTGGGGCCGTGAAGTTATCTAAGATTCCGTACAACCCCGCTGTCTTCTTGGGATCCTTGTGGGTGTTATTCACCTGTACCTCGTAGCCTTTCGCTGGCCAACCCGCGTCTTGAAACTCCGTATGAAAGTAAACTCCAGAGTTTGATTCGGGTTGCGTCATCGCCTCTACGCGAAGATGAAAGTTCTTAAAATTATGCCCAGACACCGGCCCGTCGTAAAATAAGTGCGCACGATCACCGTTTGCGACCAGCATTCCGTCTTTCACGGTAAACGTGGCTGGATTTTCATTCACCTTCCATCCATCCAGATTTTGCCCGTTGAACAACGGCACAAATCCATCGGCAGAGTCGGCGGCCAAGCATTGCACAGAGGCGGACAGCAGGCAGGTCAGGAAGAATGTTTTCATAGTCATTGGGCCGCTATCCAGAAGATCACAGCCGTCGTCGTCAATTGTTTTCGAGTCCGTCCAGGCTTCGTTTTTGCATCGCAGCTTGCCCTGCAAGATTCCCTGAACCGATTGCGGCGTAAAATAGACTGCTCGAGAAGATAAACTAACGCACTATCGCGCATAAATTTGCAGCATTAAAGCCCGCCTCTCACCCGGTGGCAGTCGCTCAGCTTTGAGAGCAAGCATGCCTGTTCCTAATGAGCGACCTGATCAGCAGCATGGACTTCCACCGAATGCATCCCTAAGATCGTGGGATGAAAGCACTGCAGCTTTTCGCCATCCTCTCAGCCTCAATAATTTTCAGCGGTTGCGAATCCGAATTACCGGACCGCTCCCCGAACATGGGCACGCGACTCAAGCGGGGCTTCCGGGGCGAAGGAAACCTGTACATCCCCCAGGACCCGGCGCGTCCAACATCGCCGGCTGCCGCTCCCATCCAGCATTAACGGACAGTATCTCTCATGCCGACTCCTTCCACCCACGGGCGCCTGCTCATCCTCGATTTCGGATCACAGTACACCCAAGTCATTGCCCGCCGCGTTCGCGAGTGCCAAGTTTACTCACAAATTGTTCCATACGACATCTCGTCAAGCGAACTGAAGCGGCTGGCCCCGCAGGGCATTATTCTTTCTGGCGGACCATCTAGCGTTTACGGGAAAAATTCCCCGCACCCAACGTTAGACGTCTTCAAGCTTGGAGTTCCCGTGCTCGGGATCTGCTACGGAATGCAACTCATGGGACACCATCTTAAAGGCAAGGTGGAACATTCTGAGAGGCGCGAATACGGGCTTGGAAAACTCGAAGTAAAGACAAACTGCCCACTCTTTAAGGGCCTCGGCAAATCGCTGGAAATCTGGAACTCACACGGCGACAAAATCACAAAACTGCCCGTAGGATTCCGGACGGCAGCAACCACCGAGAATAGTCCCTACGCCGCGATTGAGCATCCTGAAAAGCAATTTTTCGGACTGCAGTTCCATCCCGAAGTTGCACACACGCCCAAGGGGAAAGACATTCTGCAGAACTTCCTTTTCACCATCTGCAAGTTCAAGCGCGATTGGACCATGGGCAGCTTCATCGAGGAGATTTGTGAGAAGATCCGGCAGCAAGTTGGCAAAGATCGGGTCATTCTCGGATTGAGTGGCGGAGTGGATTCAAGCGTGGCAGCTGCCCTCATTCACCGAGCAATCGGGGACCAACTCACCTGCGTCTTTGTGAACAACGGGCTCTTGCGCAGTAACGAAGCGGAAGCTGTCCAGAAGCTGTTTGGTGACAATTTTCATATGCGGCTCAAAACCGTCAATGCGACCGGACAGTTCCTCACCAAACTCAAGGGCGTCACCGACCCCGAGCGCAAACGGCATATCATCGGACGCGAATTCATCCGGGTATTTGAAAACGCTGTCAAAGATCTCACAAAATCCGGAGCGAAGGCCAAAAACGGTCCGCAGTACCGGTTTCTTGCGCAGGGCACTCTTTATCCAGATGTGATTGAAAGTGTCGCCATCGCGGGAAATCCTGCAGCGCTCATCAAAAGCCACCATAACGTGGGCGGACTTCCGAAAAACATGAAGTTCGAGCTCGTAGAACCGTTGCGGGAACTCTTCAAGGACGAAGTCCGGGAAGTTGGAGCAAAGCTAGGGCTGCCAAAAGAAGTCGTGCAGAGGCAGCCATTCCCTGGCCCGGGGTTAGCGGTGCGAATTCTTGGAGACATCACGCGCGAGCGGCTTCGTGTCCTGCGTGAAGCGGACGCCATTGTCGTTGCGGAGATGAAAACCAACAAGTGGTACTACCGCGTGTGGCAAAGCTTCGCAGTGCTACTTCCCGT
>CAMDSZ010000218.1 GCA_945906945.1 Akkermansia muciniphila | reverse complement strand
CCCAAAGTGCAGGAAAAAGTGACTGTCCCCAGGGTGCAGTCCCCAGGGTGCAAACGCCCGATAGAAAACCCCTGGGACCGCGTAGCCCCAGCTGCGCTCAGACGCTGATTACACCAAAGAGGTGGCGTAGCAGCAAACGGGTTTAAGGGGTGCAAACCCAGGAAAACGGAAAGGAGAAAACTGAAAATTGCCTGTCCCCTAGGCGCGCGCCTTGTCCCCTAGGCGCGCGCCTAAGCGGACAACCCGGTGCAGTTGTCCCCGATGCAGGGCTGCCGCGCAATGCTCGCAACGGCTCCTATAACTGATGAACGCAGATTACCGTGTGGCACTACAAATATCACCGCAACTTAACCCCGAAGGTGGAGTTGACTCAACCAATGCATTGCTTTCCTCACAAAATCGCGCGGGAAAAACCCAAGGTGAAACGTTACATGATCACAAAACTCGTTCTCTTCACAGTACTCGCGCTGACACCGCTACGTGGGCTTCAAGCAGCCAACCAACCAAACGTGCTATTCATCGCGATTGACGACCTCAATCATTGGGTTGGCCATCTCGGCCGCAATCCGCAGACTAAAACGCCAAACATCGACCGCCTCGCCGCGATGGGTGTGACTTTTGCCAACGCCCAATGTGCAGCGCCGGTTTGCAATCCTTCACGAGCGGCGCTGCTGAGCGGCAAACGTCCCGGCACCACCGGAATCTACGACAACAACAATCTTTTCACCAAGGCCCTCAAACCCGAGGAATCTCTGGTCATGCAGTTCAAGAACGCCGGCTACGAAACGCTCGGCATTGGCAAGCTCTGGCATGGCGGCCTCGGCTGGAAAGAGCAGTGGACTGCAACTGCCGAGGAAACCGTTAAGAAGTCAAAAATCAGCGATCGCAGTATAGGCGGCATTGCTTTCGGTCCGATTGTCGAAGGCGGAGATGAAACCGTTTCCGACACCAGCATCACCGATTACGGCATTTCAGAACTCGCCAAGACCCACAAGAAACCATTTTTTCTCACTCTCGGATTTCACAAGCCTCACATGCCGTGGAATGTGCCGCAGAAATACTATGACATGCATCCGCTCGCGAACATCCAACTGCCGCCGACCAAGGAAGGAGATCTTTCCGATATCCCGCCCGCCGGGGTCAAAATGGCAAAGCCAGACGCAGACCATGCCAAAGTGCTCGCCTCCGGGCGTTGGAAGGAGGCCGTGCAGGCTTATCTTGCTGCGATTACCTATCTCGACGGCCAGATCGGCCGGGTGCTGGATGCGTATGACAAGTCACCGCACAAGGACAACACCATCATCATCCTTTGGGGCGACCACGGCTGGCATCTCGGCGAAAAAGAACACTGGCGGAAGTTCGCCCTCTGGGAAGAAGCCACGCGTGCGCCCTTCATCTGGGTCGTCCCGGGCGTGACCAGACCCGGCGGCCTCTGCAAAAGACCAGTTGATTTTATGAGCGTGTATCCGACCCTGTGCGACCTTGCATCTTTGCCAAAGCCGGCCTGGGTCGAAGGCGACAACATCAAGTCCATGCTCTCTAACCCGACTGCCGCGTGGAGCGGTGTCGGCGTCACCACTTTTGGTCAAAACAATCACGCGGTTCGGACCGATCGCTGGCGTTATATCCGGTACGCCGACGGCGGCGATGAACTCTACGATCACGACAAAGACGAATACGAGTGGAACAACCTAGCCGCCCAACCCGAACACGCGGTTCTCAAAGCTGAACTCGCGAAACATTTCCCCGCCGTCAACCTTCCCCCCTCTGGGAAAGGAAAAATCAGTGACAAATAATGGGTAGTGAGGTCTAGAAATTCGGCTCCAATAGTTGGTAAATTCAGTTGCTGGCTTCAATGCGGCAGAGACGTGAGCTGATGACAGTCTCGCTCCGAGCTAAGCTTTTGCCCTCTGGGGGGGCGTAATTCTTTTGGGCCGGTTCAACCGTACCTTCCCTCTTGCGGAAAACTGGAGCATTTCACGTACAACCATTCCACGTTCGTTCAACAAACACGACAATGTTCGCCTCACTGCCTAATAGCGCGACACTCCGAGCCACCCATAAGCGAGCCTGAAGGGGTAGAACAAACCATGCAGCAGAAGCGCGCGGACAAAGGACAAAAGGAACAATTGCCTGTCCCCCGAAGAGGAACAATTGCCTGTCCCCCGGGTACACACCCCGGGTCCACCCCACCGGTTCACCGCGTTTCACGGCACTCTTTTTGGGAGTAGTGATCGGCAGCGTTGAATTGGATTAGAATTTGTCGGGCCTCATTACACGCACGTCGGTCTCATAGGCGACGATGGCGTAGTCGTCGAAAAGCTCACGGTACAAACGTTCGAGTACAGTTTCGGCGACGACAGGCTTCAAGATGACCTCAACCTGGACGTTGCCGGTTTCGATGATGTCGGCGCTGCGCTCACCTTGGCTTCCACTGCCGCGTACACAGAAGGCAGTATGACCGTGGGCACCGCAGTCGCGTAGAATTTCCACCACGCGTGCCTCGAGAAGCGCCTCGCAGACGACGGTAACAAGCTTCATGGGATGCAGGTTCATGGCGGGTATTTAGGAGTGGAGATGTTTGGCGATCTGGAAGAAGAGCGGCACGCCGACCGTGATATTGAATGGAAAGGTGATCGCGAGCGCGGCCGTGAGCGAGTAGGTCGGGTTCGCTTCAGGCAGCGAAAGGCGCACTGCCGCTGGTGCGGCAATGTAACTGGCGCTCGCGGCAAGTACACCAAGCAATGTGGTGCCTCCGATGCTTAGTCCCGCCCACGAGCCCACAAGAGCACCTAGCGTGCCGTGAATCAACGGCGCCGTGATGCCAAAGACCAGCAGAAAGACGCCAACCTTTTTTACTTCACCCAGCCTGCGACCCGCGACCATGCCCATTTCGAGTAGAAAGAGTGCGAGCACGCCCTGAAAGGGAGTCACAAAAAAACCCTCCACCATAGTCATACCGCTCTTCCCACTGACCGAACCGATAATCATCGATCCAATCAGCAGCAGCACCCCTCTCCCAAAAACCGTGTCCTTGAGCGCATGGCGGATGCCAGCATCAACGAGTGACAGCTTTCCACCAAGGGCACCCTTGCCCAGCATCACACCGACAATGATTGCCGGCGAATCCATCACGGCAAGAAACGCCGAGGCGTAGCTTTCATACGGCTCCTGAATGCTTTTGAGGAAATTTGTCGCTGCGATAAAGGTCACCGCGCTGACGCTGCCGTAATGGGCGGCCACGGCTCCGGCATCGGCGACGCTAAATTTGCCAAGATTGCGGAGCACCTGGTAAGTCCATAGCGGTATCAGGATGCCAAGAGCCATCGCGGCCAGGCCAGGCACCCAAACTGCACCGATGCCTGCATCATTGATAGCAACGCCGCCTTTGAAACCGATCGTGATGAGCAGATAGATGGTCAGGGTCGTGTAGAGCGACTCGGGTATCTTTAGATCGCTCTTGGAGACAGCGGCAAATATGCCGAGTACAAAAAACAGGATGGCAGGACTTAGGAGATTGGATTGTATGGAGCTAAACAAGTCCATGAGGCTTCTATTGGTGCGGAGTTGGGTTTGTTTGGCGCTCTGGGGCGAACTCCTCTTTTATGGCGGCAACAAATCATTCGATCCAATTCATGTTTTGCGCTGCATCGTTCGTTTTAGTATAAGCAATGTGAGCATGGCTTTTCTCAATTATCACCACCTCCGCTATTTTCACGCCATCGCCCGTGAAGGCAGCCTAACCAAGGCTGCGGAGCATCTGAACCTATCGCAGTCAGCGCTCAGCGTGCAGCTGCGCAGCTTAGAGCAAAGTCTCGGCCAGCCATTGTTTGAGCGTAAGCACAAGGCGCTCGTGCTTACCGAGGCAGGCAGGATCGCGCTCGAGTACGCTGACTCCATCTTTCGCAGCGGCGAGGAGCTGACGGACTTGCTGCAAAACCGGGCAAAACGCCGGCGCAGCTTCCTTCGCGTCGGTGCAGCTTCAAATTTATCGCGCAACTTCCAAATCACCTTTCTGCGACCGCTCATCACTCGCGAGGATGTGGAGCTCATTATCCACTCCGGCACGTTAAGAGAGCTTTTGGCACAGCTTCAAGCCCACACGCTCGACGTGGTGCTTTCCAACACGCCCGTGCGTCGCGACGCCGAAACCGGCTGGCACAGTCATCTGCTTGATGAACAACCCGTGAGCCTCGTTGGCCACAAAACCCGCGGGAAGAAATTATTCAAGTTCCCCGAAGACCTCCGCACGACGCCCATCGTGCTTCCCAGCTTAGAGAGCAGCATTCGCACGGCCTTTGACGTGCTCATGGATCAAACGGGTATCCGTCCCATCATCGCGGCAGAGGTCGATGACATGGCGGTGCTCCGCCTGATGGCGCGCGAGACCAATGGGGTCACCCTTGTGCCTCCTGTTGTCGTTCAGGACGAGTTAGCGAGTGGCGCTCTGGTAGAGCGACACCGGTTTCCGCAGATTAAAGAAACCTTCTATGCCATCACCCCCAGCAGACGCTTTCCGAATCCAACTCTTCGGGAACTGATGGGAAAGAGACGCTGATTGTCTTGTTGGCCCGAAGCAGCACGATGCCAATGACGTCTCTGTCAACGGCCGCCACCCGTCCCGTTTGGATCTCAACAGCGACGCCGATTTTCAGGTGCTACCGCAGCAAACAAGTTCGACATGCCTTGGCTGTCGCCAGACTCCGACCTTCGTGGGGCTTTTTACTGTCGCGCAATTGCGATTCGGCGCGTCAGATTAGACCAATTAATCCTAAGTTGGACAATTCACTATGACGACCACTCGCACCTTTGCCTTTGTTTTCCGAGTCTATCGATGAAGGACTGGGCAACGAGCACCCCCACCGCTACATGATGAAGCATCTATTGAACACTTGCGGCATTCTTGCTTGTCTTTCGACTGCTGCATTCGCCTACGACAACATTTTTGATTCCAACTCGAATCTATGGATCAACTACGTCGGCGACCACGCAATTGCAGGCAGTCCATGGGGGCTTCATCTCGAAATCCAAAACCGAAGGGCCGACTCCGGCAGGGATTGGCAGCAGCTATTGCTACGGCCCGGAGTCAACTATGCGTTGAATCCGAATCTGAGCTTCAGCGCGGGTTGGGCGTATGTAAAAACATATCCCTACGGCGATCACCCCGCCGTTCACGCGTTTCCCGAGAATCGCGCCTGGGAGCAGGTCGTCTACACGGGCAAAGCCCTCGGCCTCGAATGGCAAAATCGCCTGCGCCTCGAGCAGCGCTGGATCGGCGAAATGAAAAACACCTCGACGGGTTGGGATGTTAACCGTTGGCGCTACGAAAACCGCATTCGCTACATGCTCCGCACCACGGTGCCGCTCACCGAGAACAAAAAAACCTACCTCGCGCTCTGGGATGAAGTGTTTGTGAACTTCGGATCCAATGTTGCGGGAAACATCTTCGACCAAAACCGCGCCTTCGCCGGAGTGGGACGCAAACTCACAGAGACAACCCGAGTGGAATTAGGATTCATGGAGCAAACTCTCCAAAGACGCCATGCCAGTTCCGCAACCCCGCAGGTCTGGGAGAACAACCACACCATCACCCTTTGGGTGATATCAAAGTGGCCCTTCGGAAAGGGCTAGTGCTTGGTACAGCAAACTTGTACGGATTCGTACGAATCACGGTATACCCCTGGGAGCGCGTAGCCCCAGCTGCGCCCAGACGCAGGTTGCACCGTAGCGGTGGCGCAGCAGCAAAGAGGTCAAGGGTCAAAGGGGGAAGGACATCCTGATGTGAGCGTGTTCTGCGCAGCTGGGGCTGCGCGCTCCCAGGGGTTGTCGATTGAGCGTCTTTTTTAAAATGTGGATGCCATTCACAGCGAAGCCCAGCTCCGAACAAGGCCACCACAAGCTCGCGCCTCTGGCGCTTTGGATCCAGCAACTGAAGTTGCCAACTACTGAATCCCAATCTTTAGACTTTACGGTTTGCGAGCCTCGCTCTCGCGGGATTAGCCGCCATGCATTCGGATCGTGTCTCCACGGTCCAGTGACTCAAGAGAGGATTTCGTGCACGACCCTCGCTCCCTGTCCATCGGTGAGCGTGCGGTTCCCTCCGTTGCGGATGTACCCGAGCTTTTCGTGATCAAACCCGAAGCTGTGCAGAAGCGTCGCATGCCAGTCGTAATGGTTGACGACGTCCTTGACCGCGTGGTGCCCCCATTCGTCGGTCTCGCCGTGGATGCATCCGCCCTTGAATCCGCCGCCAGCGACCCACTGGCTGAAGCCGTGGGTGTTGTGATCACGGCCCCATTTGTCCTGGGCGCCGTCGTTTTGAAGCACAGGTAGCCGCCCCATCTCCCCACCCCAATGTACAACGGTTGAATCCAGAAGACCGCGCTGCTTGAGATCCATCACAAGCGCGGCGCTTCCACGGTCGGTTTCCGCGCAACGCTCGGGCAGCGCTTTGATGATCGAGCCGTGGTGATCCCAACTCTGCCCGTTGTTAAGTACCTGCACAAAACGCACGCCGCGCTCCACCAGCCGACGCGCAATCAAACATCTGCGGCCGTAATCCGCGCTCACTGGGTTGTCGAGGCCGTACATTTTCTTGATGTGCTCCGGTTCGCTTTCGACGTTCAACGCTTCCTTCGCCGCCACCTGCATGCGGCCGGCTAATTCATAACTCGCGATGCGTGCGCGCAAGTCGTGCTCCCCAGGGTACTGCGCGGCATGCTCTGCATTGAGGGAATCAAGAAGCTCCATCTGCCGCTGTTGCGCTCGGCCTGCGAATTGCGCCGGCGCATCAAGGTTTAAAATGTACGGATACTTCGCCTGCACCAGCGTGCCCTGATAAATCGAGGGCAACCATCCATTGCTCCAATGCTGATGTTGGAATGTTGGCAACCCCGATGGATGTGCAAGCACGACAAACGCCGGTAAATCGCGCGTCTCGCTGCCA
>CAMDSZ010000217.1 GCA_945906945.1 Akkermansia muciniphila | reverse complement strand
AAACCGACAGCCTGTCAGCATTCGGATGTCGTTCTGATTCGAGAATCTGGGCAACAACAATCTTCTCGATGTTGACCCCCTGAGTGTAGATGCCTTTGACCTCGATTCCTGCCATGGTTAGCAGTTCGGAAAGTGAGTCGGAATCTTTTGGGCATTCCACGAATTCGCGCAGCCAGTTAAGAGAAACTTTCATACAATCAAAAATGAAAAAGGTGCGGAACGAATGCTAGAATTGCGCCAAAAAACGCTGGTCGCTGTCCGTGAAAAGACGGATGTCCGGAACGCCAGACATGATCATCGCGAGTCTGTCGATACCGAAGCCAAACGCGAATCCAGAGTGCCGTTCTGGGTCGAGGGCTCGGTCGCCGCGTTTCGCGTTGACGGCCTCAATCACCGCCGGATCCACCATGCCGCAACCGGCGATTTCCAGCCAGCGGCCACCGCCGAGCGCAGCGGCCTTGATGTCGACTTCGAAGCTGGGCTCGGTGAACGGGAAAAAGTGCGGGCGGAATCTGAATTCGGCGTCTTTGCCGAACAGTTCACGGAAAAAGTATTCGAGCGTTCCTCTCAAATCCCCAAGCGTGACGTTCTCGTCGACATAAAGTCCCTCCATTTGGTTGAACTGGGCGAGGTGCGTCGCATCAACTTCGTCGCGCCGATATGCGGCGCCAGGCGCAATGATGCGAACCGGCGGCGCGCAATGCTGCATGGTGCGGATTTGGATGGTTGAGGTGTGGGTGCGCAGCAGACGGCCGTCCGGCATGTAGAAAGTGTCAGCTTCGTTGCGCGCTGGGTGGTCCGCAGGGGTGTTAAGCGCGTCAAAACAATGCCACTCTGTTTCGATATCCGGCCCGTCCGCCAAGGCGAAACCCATGCGGCGAAAGATCGAGATCGCCCGGTCCATGAGCTGGGTGATGGGGTGCAGCGCCCCGACCGGCGCAGCCGTGCCAGGCAGTGAAACATCGATTCCCTCGAATGCGAGGGACTCTGACTGTGCCACCAGCAGTGACCGCTTTTCATCGAGGGCGGTTGTGACGCTCGAGCGGGTTTCGTTTAGGATCTTGCCGATGCGCGGCTTGTCCTCCTTCGACACCTCCCGCATCCGGTCGGAAAATGCCGTCAAGCCGCCGCCTTTACCGAGGAATTGGACGCGCAGGGATTCGATTTGCGCTTCATCAGCGGCTGAGGCGATTGCCGCAAGTGCTTCAGTGCGGAAGGATTCAATTTGGGATTCCATTGGGAAAAAGTGCCGTGGGGCGGGAATGGGATAAACGTTAGCCCCCGAGAATGAACGAGGGTGGAGAGGGGTGCAATTCCTGCGTGGACTGCTTTTTAAACTAGCCGTTACAAGGTGTGCATCCTGAAACGCTGGCTAATTCTAACAAATCTCGGTACACAGAGGGCTGAATCTCCGAACCACCCATGATTGAGGCATACGAGCTAAAAGAGGCGGCGCCCACATTAATTTCGCTGGCTATCATCGAAATTTTGTTGTCCGTGGACAACATTACCGGCGTCCAGAAACTGGCGGAGCACCTGCCCGAGGAGAAAAAGAAACTCGCGTTCAAGCTGGGCGCGGGCGCTGCTTACGTCGGGCGGGTATTTGGGCTGCTGGTGACCGCTCCCCTTATTTCCGCGTTCATATGGGTGAAACTGCTGGGGGCTGCGTACATGATGTACGCAATGAGCTCGCATTTTACCGGCGTGCGTAAAAAGACCGCAATGGGTGGAGTGCAAACTTGGGGGCTCGGACGGACGGTGTTCTCCATGGTTTTGCTGGATCTGATTCTCAGCATCGACAACATCGTAGCGGCGGTGTCATTGACCCGAGAGGTTTGGGTGATTTGTTCGACGGTAGTCTCTGGGCTGATTTTCCTGCGGCTCTTCGGGAGCGTGACTTCGCGAGTGATCCGGAAGATGCCGATTCTTTCCGAGACAGTTTATGTGCTTGTCGGTTGGGTGGGCTGGTTGTTGCTGGTTGAGACCTTCAACAAGTGGAAGAATCTGGCAACCATACAGCTCGATAGCGGTGTTTTGCAGCAACTCCAACACTTGGGTGTGCGTTTGCAGCAGGCGATTCCCGATCTGAACCCCGATGAGAAGCTGATCGGACTCATTTCGCTGATTGGAGTCACCTTGGTTTATGACGGGGTGCCTGCTTTACAGCGGATCGTCGACCCGGTTCTCAGAGGAGTGGCGCTGCCAATCCTGCGGATGATTAACGCGCCGCTCGCGATCCTTTTCTGGCCGCTCAAGAAGGTGACCAACTACTTCAGCGTTGAACATTGATTCAGTCGCGCGCTGCAACACTGTTTTGACTGAGTTGCCCGCGAAAATCAGTGCGCTAGCGGCGACGGTTTTGGACCGGAAGCGCATTTGGTGCTAACCATGCTGGACGCATGAGCAAGCACACCCCTTCGCCGCTTGAAAACGGCACCATCGAAATCCGCGGCGCCCGCCAGAACAATCTCCGCGGATTCGACCTGAGTCTTCCGCTCGGCAAGCTGATCGTGGTTTCAGGACCCAGCGGCAGTGGAAAATCTAGTCTCGCTTTCGACACTCTTTATGCGGAAGGGCAGAGGCGGTACGTAGAAACATTCAGCCCATACACGCGCCAGTTCTTTGACCGGATGGACAAGCCGGCCGTGGACGAAATACGCGGCATCCCTCCGGCGATTGCGATCGAACAGGTCAACGCCGTCAAGTCGACCCGCTCGACCGTGGGCACGATGACGGATCTCAATGACTACTTGAGGCTCCTGCTCCCCCGCGTCGTGGAAGCATTCTGTCCGAAATGCTCCGCGCAAATCCGACCCGCGACTGTTCAGTCGATCGTGCAGTCCATTTCCAAGGAATCAGACTCTCCGGTGTTGATCACTTTCCCGATGAGCGTTCCGGATGGAGCGGAAGTCTCCGATTTTCTGGGTTTCCTGCAAGCTCAGGGATACCAGCGGGTGTGGGCTGAGGGTGATGTGATCCGTGTGGATGATGCACCTGAGCGCCTTCCGGAAAAAGTTTACGTGATTCAGGATCGTGTCACGCCCAGTCGAGAAAATGCAGCTCGCCTCGGCGAGGCCATCGAAACGGCACTGCGCTTTGGTAAAGGCAAAATCAACGTTATTAAGGGCGCCAAAATTCGCGCTTTCGCGTTGGGATGGCATTGCGCGGCTTGCGAGGCGGACATTCCCGAGCCCGGTATCGGCCGTTTTTCATTCAACCATCCCCTCGGTGCCTGTGCCACGTGCCGCGGGTTCGGGAGGATCATCACCCTGGAGATGATGCGCGCGATCCCGAACACGGGCCTGAGCCTTGCCGATGGTGCGATCAAGCCGTTTCAAACTGAGAGTGGCCAGGAGTGCCAGGACGACCTGATGCGTGCCGCGGCGAAACGCAAAATCAAGACGAACGTCCCTTTCGAGAAGCTGTCCAAAGCACATCAGCATTGGGTGATCTACGGAGACGATGATTCGCGCCCGAGTATGGATCTGTGGAAGGCAGGGCTGTGGTACGGCGTGCGGGGTTTCTTTGATTGGCTTGAATCGCGCAGCTACAAAATGCATGTGCGCGTCCTCTTGAGCAGGTATCGCTCCTACACTATTTGTCCGGACTGCAAAGGCGGCAGATTCGCGCCGGCTTCATTGAACTTTCGGTGGATGGGCCATACCGCGCCGGAGTTGCTGAACATGCCGGTTGATTCGCTCCATGAAATGGTGCGCGGCGAGCAAAAAAAACGGAAGGGTACCTGCAAAGATTCGACCACTTTGCTTCTGTTGGACGAAGTGGAGGCGCGCCTTGGTTATCTGCTCGAAGTCGGGTTGGGTTATCTGACGCTCGACCGCCCGACACGGTCTCTGAGCGGCGGTGAAACGGCCCGTGTGAACCTGACCACCTGCCTTGGGACTTCGTTAGTGAATACGCTTTTTGTTTTGGACGAACCAAGCATCGGACTGCACCCACGGGATACCGATCGGTTGCTCGGTGTGATGAGGCGCTTGCGCGATAAGGGCAACACGCTGGTGGTGGTGGAGCACGAGGAGGCCGTCATTCGTGCAGCGGATCATTTGGTGGAGATCGGGCCAGGCCGCGGCGAGCTCGGCGGGAGCCTTGTGCACTCCGGCCCGCTCGACGGGATTTTGAGCGGCAAGATAAAGACGCTCACCGGCGACTACTTGACGGGAGCGAAGACTTTTCCGAAGACTGCAAAGCGCAGAAAGCCAGTAGGCTGGATATGCGTTTCAGGCGCTACGGAGAACAATCTCAAAGATGTGAGCGTCGATTTTCCTCTTGGAGTCTTTGCTTGCGTGACCGGAGTATCCGGGTCGGGAAAAAGCACGCTGGTGCATCAAGTCCTGTACCGAAACTTAGCGACGATCAAAGGTGAACAACTGGAGGATGCTCCTGGGGCCTGTAAAGCGGTGGAGGGCGCGAAGCAGATCGGTTCGGTGGTGTTGGTCGATCAATCGCCGCTGTCCAAGACCCCTAGGTCGAGTCCGGCGTTGTACCTCGGAATCTTTGACTCGATCAGGCAGCGTTTCGCGTCTTTGCCAGAAGCGTTGTCCCTTGGGTTAACGGCGAGTGCGTTTTCGTTTAACACCGGACCAGGCAGGTGCGAGCGTTGCGGTGGAAGCGGGTTCGAGAAAATTGAAATGCAGTTTCTGAGCGATGTTTTTGTGCGCTGCCCCGAATGTCAGGGGCGCCGCTTTCAGGCGCATATCCGCAAGATCAAGCTCGGCGGAATTTCCATCGACCAAGTTCTGGATCTCACCGTGACCGAGGCGGTCGGCTACGCGCAGACGCACGCGTTGAAGGAGATGGTTGCACCGCTCAACGCGCTCATTGAGCTTGGGCTGGGTTACCTCAAGCTAGGGCAACCCTTAAACGGGCTTTCCGGCGGCGAATCGCAAAGGCTGAAGCTGGTAGAGCGGTTGCTACATCGATCTGAGGCAAAGGCGTGTCTGATTCTAGACGAGCCCACCACGGGGCTACATTTTGATGATATTGTTCTGCTGGTGCGCGCCCTCAACCGCTTGGTGGATCAGGGGCACTCGGTCATTGTCATTGAGCACAACCTTGACGTGATTCGCGCGAGTGATTATCTCATCGACATGGGGCCAGAGGCTGGAGTGAACGGTGGTTATGTTGTGGCAGCGGGGCCTCCGGAGAAGGTGGCTGAATGCGATGCATCGCATACCGGGCGCTTTCTGAAAGCGGTGCGTACGAAGCGGAATGTTGGCCCGCCGGCGCAGGAGAAGACGAAAAGTCAAGCCAATGATACGGGTATCGAAATAGTCGGGGCGCGCCAGCACAACCTTAAGAACGTGTCCCTACAGATTCCGCTCAATGCGATGTCTGTAATTACTGGTTTGAGCGGTTCAGGTAAGTCATCGCTCGCGTTCGATTTGTTGTTTGCCGAGGGGCAGCGCCGCTTTTTGGACAGCATGTCGCCGTATGCGCGTCAGTTTGCGACGCAACTTGAGCGTCCCGATGTGGATCGCGTAACGGGTCTGCCTCCAACAGTGGCGATTGAGCAGCGTTTGACTCGCGGGGGCGGCAAATCTACAGTGGCCACGGTCACCGAGGTTTATCATTTCCTGCGTCTGCTCTTTTCAAAAGTGGGGGTTCAGCACTGTCCAAAATGCGATGTGGCAGTTGCCAGTCAGACGCTTGGCGAGGCGGTGCGCCGCGCCGAGGCGCTTGCGGCGAAAGGGCGCTTGAGGGTGCTTGCCCCGCTGGTGAAGGCGCGAAAAGGCTTTCATACAGAAGTTTTTACGTGGGCGGCAGCAAAGGGCTTCAAGGAAATGTTGATTGATGGCAAATGGGAGACGGCATCTAAGCCTCCGAAGTTGGAGCGGTTTCGCGAGCACACGATTGAGGTGCTCGTTGGGGAGGCCGCTAAGGCCTCGGGCTTGCGCGAGTTGGTTGCCCAAGCGTTTGAGATTGGGCGCGGCACGGCCCTTTTGCTCGATTCTCGCAATAAAAGACATGTGCTCAGCATGGAGCGCAGTTGTCCCGATTGTGGGCAGTCATTCGAGGAACTGGATCCGCGTTTGTTTTCATTCAACAGCCCGCATGGGTGGTGCGCTGAATGCAATGGCTTTGGCGAAATATGGAAGCGGCACGAAAATCCGAAGCTGGACACGGCTCTTGAGCTTGAGCTCGATTACGAACGGCAGCACGAGGCGCTCGAGAGTGGGGAAGCGGAGTGCTGCGAGGGCTGCGCAGGTTCACGACTCAACCCGAACGCAAGAGCTGTCCGGATTGCGGGGACGCCAATCGACGCGATCGTTTCCCAGAGCGCTTCTGGCGTGATGGACTGGCTCCAGAAACTGAAGTTTGCGGGTGCCGATGCGATTATCGCGGCCGATGTCGTGCCGGAGATCCACCAGCGACTCCGGTTTTTGGACAGCGTTGGGCTCGGTTATCTTTCGCTGAACAGATCTGCGAAGACGCTTTCGGGAGGCGAGTCCCAGAGGATTCGGCTCGCCGCACAGCTAGGGTCAAATTTGCGCGGGGTGTTGTACGTTCTGGATGAACCAACGATCGGTTTGCATCCGCGCGATAACGTGGCGCTGTTGGATACCTTGGATGCGCTCAAGAAAAAGGGAAACGCACTCGTTATAGTCGAGCATGATGAGGACACGCTGATGAGGGCGGATCACGTGATTGATTTGGGTCCGGGTGCAGGCAAGCACGGCGGACGCGTAGTTGCTCAAGGTACGCTTGAATCGCTTAAAAATGCCGAGGAATCGGTCACAGGAAAATGCTTGCGGGAGCCGCTGCAGCACCCCATGCGTGGGGAAAGACGCTTGGTTGAATCAAACAAGGAAATCCGTTGGCTGACTTTGTCGGGAGCTTCGCTGCACAATGTTCGTGCGCTGGATTTAAAAATACCGATCGGGCGGCTGAGCGTGTTTACCGGAATCTCTGGATCTGGAAAAAGCACGATGATGC
>CAMDSZ010000216.1 GCA_945906945.1 Akkermansia muciniphila | reverse complement strand
CGAAGGCCCCATGCCCCAAGCCCAATGACGGCGAGTCCTGAAACCAGCCCAAGGATCCCGCCTAGCAAACCGTACGCAAACCGGATGATCCCGAAGTCCTGATCGTCCGTGCGCCTGAGGACGATGGACGAAATCACCCCAACCATGATCCAAAGCAGTGCGCCGATGAGAATGCCTCCAATGATTGGGCGTAAAAAAACGGGGAACCCGAACGTCGGAATCAACGGTGCGACGAACGGGCCCGCGTGGTAACCACACACAACTGCTCCACCGAGCGCGGCCAGCGAAACAATTTGGCGCGCTATGCCATTGCGCCATCCCACCCAGACGCTCGCGAGCAGCCAGAAAGCGAGGCATCCGTAGATCCAGGTTGGGATTTCAGCTGCGGCGATGGGCATTGGGGGGAGTGAAAAGGATGTCTGAACTGGACGGGGTTATCTTCGTGTTCTGCTCGCGCGGGGCGTGAGTGGAGTGGCTGACCGCGCGACTATGGCGTCGGATTGAACCCGCCGTTCTGCGCGCGCTGGCGCAGCACATGGTCTGTGAGTACCAGAACCGTCATGGCCTCGACCATCGGCACCGCTCTTGGTAACACACATGCATCGTGACGGCCCCGGGCCTTGAGCTCGATTTCTTCTCCCTGCCGGGAAACCGTGGGTTGCGACTGGAAAATAGTCGCGGTGGGTTTGAATGCCACTCGGAAGAAGATGGTTTCGCCATTGGAGATTCCACCTTGCACACCGCCCGAGCGGTTGGTGCGGGTGCGCACCCGATCGCCTTCCATGTAAAAATGGTCGTTGTGCTCGGAACCACGCATCAGCGATCCCGCAAAGCCTGATCCGATCTCAAACCCCTTTGTGGCGGGAAGGCTCAGGGCTGCCTTGGCGAGGTCCGCTTCAAGCCGATCGAACACTGGTTCGCCAAGCCCGGGTGGAACGCCGCGCACCGCGCACTCGATGATTCCGCCCACGGAATCGCCGGCGGAACGCACCTCCTTGATGTGCTCAATCATGCGGGCCGCCATTTCGGCGTCGGGGCAGCGCACGATGTTGGACTCGACGTCCGCGAACTGCACGGTCTCGGGATCGATCTTCGCGTGCAGGTGGTGGATCGATGATACGTAGGCGACCACCTCGAGTTTCGGGCACAATGAAGAGAGCACCTTTTTACCAATCGCCGCTGCGGCCACCCGGCCGATGGTTTCGCGCGCGGAAGTCCGGCCGCCGCCCTGCCAATTCCGGATGCCAAACTTCGCGTCGTACGTGTAGTCCGCATGCGAGGGGCGGTATGCGTTCTCCATCTCGCGATATGCCTCGGGTCTTGCGTCTTTATTCGTAATGTTAATGGCGATCGGTGTGCCGAGCGTGAGTCCTTCAAATACGCCTGAGAGAATCTGGCACCGGTCCTCTTCGGCGCGCGGTGTGACAATTTCGCTTTGTCCGGGGCGTCTGCGATCGAGATCGATTTGGATGTCTGCTTCGCAAAGGGAAAGACGCGGAGGACAGCCGTCGACCACCACGCCGACGCCGCCCCCGTGCGATTCCCCCCAAGTACTAATCCGAAAGAGATGGCCAAATTGATTCGACATGCTCGAAGAGTTTTTACGCGCCCTGCGGACTTTATTTTGCGGCTGGAGCCGGGGCGTTTGGGGTTTCAGTTTTCTTTGCGGGATCCGTTTTCTTCGGAGGGGCCACGTCCGCGGGACGTTCGGTGATTGCAGGTGTTTTTTCGGCTTTGCCTGAAAACGCATTGGCCGCGGTTTGAATAACTTCTGCCGACAGCTCTTTGCCCTCGGAAACCAGAAGTTTGCCTTTGATTTCGAAAGCGCCGCCTTCGGGGATCACCGTTTTAAAGAACCCGCCGAAACGGCCGTAGTCGCGGTACGCGGAGAACTGTGTGTCAGTTGGATTTTCGGGATGGTTTAGGAAAGCCACTGTGTAAGGTGTTCCCTCAAGCACGAACTTTTCAGCGACCCAGGCGTAGTCCCGGTCTTTTTTCGGATCCGCCTCTGACTTTGGAAACACGTACACGGTGCTTGCGCGATCCACTTCGTTTGCAGGACGGAATTGGAATCCCGCGTGTTCAGGGTCACCGTCGAGTTTTGTTTCGCCGGTGAGCGCTTTGAGTTTGGAACGCATTTCGACCTGCACATACGCAGGAGCGGGAGCCTCGGTGACGATATACGTGCGTTCTTCGGAAAGAATCGGCTCGGTTGTAGTGCCTTCCCAGTTGAGTGCGGCGGTGAATGTGGCCGATTTAGCGTCGGCTTTTTGGGAAAGAAACTTCTGATGGATAATGCTTCCACCCTTCATGTGCCAGCGATCCACGGTTCCCGAGGGGGTTGTGATTTTCATCCAACCGATAAACCAGCCCCTGTGATGCGTGAAGTCGCCGCCGGCGCCCTTGGTAATCGGCGCAGTGCCCTTCTGGTTCATCACATGGAAAATCGGCTTGTAAGTCTCCTGTAGTTTTTCCGGCGACGAATTGTTGTAAGCGTATTGGTAGCGCACCAAGGGAATGCCGTTCCGACAGACATCGAGGTGGTCGCCTGGTGTGTCTTTGAAGGTGTATACGGGCTCGGCGTGCGCCGCCGAGCAAATGATCAGTAGGGCGGATGCGCCAATGAACGAGGATCGGAGTTTTGGGAGGAGAGTGATCGACATGCGGATTGGATTAGGGGGATTTTGGTGAAAGAGCCTGTAGCCTCTATTCTATTAACCGGTTATCCGAGCGTAAAAAAGGGTGGACCCTATTTTTTGAGCGATTCGCGAAACTCCCGGGCAGCATCTCGGATGCGTTCCCCGACGTTCGCCGTCGGGGTCACGAATTTGGGCGTAAACCAGGGAAAGCCACCGACCAAGTCGCTTGTGACAAGCACCTGTCCATCGCAGTCCAGGCCTGAACCGATGCCTATTGTGGGTACTTGGACCGCTCTGCGTATTTGTCCTGAGGCTTCCGGTATGACCAATTCCAACACCATGGCAAATACCCCGGCGGATTCGATGGCCTTGGCGTCGTTCACAAGTCGCTGGGCGTCGTCCGGGGTTCTGCCCTTCTTCTTGTAGCCGCCCTCCAAGAGGACGCTTTGGGGTAGCATGCCAATGTGCCCCATGATCGGAATGCCCGCTTCCGTGATGGCGCTGATCTGCGGGACCATCTTGATGCCGCCCTCGAGTTTCACGGCATGGGCGCCTGCTTTGAGAAGAGCGTTGGCGGAATTCACGGCTTGAGACGGCGACGTGTAGGATTGAAAGGGAAGATCGGCGATGATTGGCGTGCGCGTGGTGCCGCGGGCGGCCGCGGCGGTGTGGTGGATCATTTCTGCGAGCGTCACGTGCGTCGTGTCCGGATAGCCAAGCACCACCATGCCCAGCGAATCGCCAACCAGGAGCCAATCAATTCCCGCCTCTTCGAGAAGCTTGGCCGTCGGGTAATCATAAGCTGTGAGTACCGAGATCGGTTCTCCGGATGCTTTACGCCTTCGGGTGGCAGCTTGGGAGAGGCTGTCGGATGTCTGGCTCACGGAAATAGAATTGAGTAGTGATGCCTCTGACGCGGAGGCTGGAAGCTTAGCCTATCGTACTTGCCGCGTTTCTTGTGTCTACAGCGCTTGATGCGCTTTCATTGGAACGAGATCACTGGACACCGACATCCTCCCATTGTTGGAGAGCGAGGGCAACTCCAGCGGGATCTTCGAGGGATTCGAGGAGCTGTGCGATGGTTCGTTCCTGGCCTGGCAGCAGCAGTGTGGGCTGAATGTCAGCGAGCGGAGTGAGCACAAAGCGCCGCAGGTGTAGGCGTGGATGCGGAATGACGATGTGCGCGTTGGAGAGGGTGAGGTTTCCCGTGTAGAGAATATCCAGATCGATGGTGCGCGGTGCGTTGCGTGGCCGCTTTGAGGGCCGGCCCATCGCCGCTTCAATGGACTGCAGGTCTTGCAGAAGCGAGGTTGGATGGCCGTTGAAATCAATTTCAATGACGGCGTTCAGGAACGGTTCAGCATCGGGATCCGTACCGACTGGATCTGTTTCGTAGAGCCGCGAGCTCAGGCAGGGAGCTTGAGCGTGCGCGAGATCCATCACGCGCTGGCGCGCTTCGATGAGCATTTCAAAGCGATCGCCGATGTTTGAGCCGAGGGCGATGCCTGCGCGCATAGGTGAGTAGGACAAGGGTGAATGCGCTTTCTAAAACGGGATCGGGGCCGGCAGATACGCAGGTTAATGAAGCCCGAGGACGTCCTGCATGTCGTACACTCCCGGAGCGCGGCCATGCGCCCATAGCGAAGCCCGCAGCGCGCCTCGCGCAAACGTATCCCGGCTTGAGGCTTTGTGTGTGAGCTCCAGCCGTTCGCCCATCGCCGCGTAAATGACCGTGTGATCACCTACGACGTCTCCACCGCGCACAGCGTGCATGCCGATTTCGTTTTGCGTGCGCTCGCCCACGATACCTTGGCGTCCGTGCCGGGTGTCATTCTGGTAAGAAAGCGCGCGCACTTCAGCGAGGATTTCGGCGAGGCGCTTGGCGGTGCCGCTGGGAGAGTCTTTTTTCATGCGATGATGCATTTCGACCACCTCCAAATCGAAAGACGTGCCGAGGATTTCCGTCGCCTTCCTTGTCAGCCAGAAGAGGGTGTTCACGCCGACGCTATAGTTCGGAGCGAATACGATTGGGATTTGTTTTCCAGCAGCGTGGATTGCGGCGATTTGCGCGTCGGAATGGCCTGTTGTGCCGATCACGAGCGTTTTGTGGGATTCTACGCACGCCGTCAGCACGCTTTCAATAATCGCGTGGTGGCTGAAGTCGATGACTGCTTCGCAGTGCTGAAGCGCGCCGATGAAATCGTCGCCCGTATCCACCTCGGCGCCGACGCTGAGTGCGTCAAAGTCTTTGGAGCATTGCACGAGCGCCTGACCCATGCGGCCCCGTGATCCGTTGATGAGAACGCGCATTGGATTGCTCATAGAAGGCCGCAAAGGTTGAGGGTTGCCTTGAGCTTCGCACTGCTCGCGCTCGAAAGAGGCGAAAGCGGGAGGCGCACGTCCGGCAGCATGCGGCCCATCATTGCCAATGCGGCTTTCGAGGGAGCCGGGTTGCTTTCAATAAACAGATCCTTGAAGAGCGGGTAGAGCTCGAAATGCATTTTCCGCGCCGTGACAAAATCCCCCTTGAGGGCGGCATGTACCATTTGCGAAACGCGGTCGGGTACGAGGTTGGAGGCGACGCTCACGACGCCCACGGCGCCGACGCTCATGAACGGCACGGTCAGCGAATCGTCACCGGAAAGGATTTCGAAACTCGCGGGGAGTGCTGACCGCAATTGGCTGACGCGTTCGACCGAGCCGCCTGCTTCCTTGATCGCAACAATGTTCGGACAGCTCGAGGCGAGACGCTGGGTGGTTTCGACGGAGATCTCAATCCCGCATCGTCCCGGGATGCTGTAGAGCATCAACGGGAGCTTGGTTGCCTCCGCGATTTTCGAGTAGTGCAGAAAGAGTCCTTCCTGCGTGGGGCGGTTGTAGTAGGGGGCTACTAAGAGGGCGGCGTCGGCTCCGAGGCGTTCAGCCTCTTGGGTGAGGTCCACCGCTTCGGTTGTCGAATTGGAGCCGGTGCCTGCGATCACCTTGCATCTGCCGTTGGCGGTTTTGACAGCCAGTTCGATCACGCGCCTGTGTTCGGAATGGTCCAGGGTGGGGGATTCGCCGGTAGTACCCACGGGTACGATTCCCGTGATCCCTTTTTGGATCTGGTCTTCGATGAGTTGGGAAAACGCTTGTTCGTCCAAGCGGTCGTCGCGAAAGGGCGTGACCAGGGCTGTAAAGGTGCCTTCAAACATAGAGCCCGCGAAGTTAGGCAAAGCGCGTGGGCAGGGCAAGCATGGCCTAGCGGGCTGGGGGAGGGACGATTCGGGGTCAGTTCTTGCTTTAGAGTTTCCCTAGTTTGGGCATTGTGAGCTCCCATGCCAGAGTCCACCGAACAACTGAGTGCTCCAAAGGTTTATTCCGTTTACGAACTGACCGCCTCGGTGCGGCGGATGCTGGAAAACTCGCTCGGGGCAGTTTGTGTGGAGGGGGAGATCAGCGGTTACCGGATGCAGCCTTCAGGGCACCAGTACTTTACCCTCAAGGATGCCAAGGCGCAGGTGGCCTGCGTTTGGTTTGCCGGGCGCTCCTCTGGCCGCGCCGTGCCACTCAGTGATGGAATGGCCGTTCAGATTCGTGGCACACCGACGGTGTACGAGGCACAGGGCAAGTTTCAGATCAGCGTCCAGTCCGTGCAAGCGGCGGGAGCGGGGCTTTTGCAGGCGAAATTTGAGGCCCTCAAACGGCGGCTTCAGGAGGAAGGACTGTTTGATTCGGGCCGAAAACGAGCGCTTCCCCGCTTTCCGCAGACCGTGGCTTTGCTTACGTCCCCGACAGGCTCGGTCGTGCAGGACATGCTGAAGGTTCTGGGCCGGAGGGCGCCTTGGGTGAGGGTTTTGGTGTATCCCGCGAAAGTGCAGGGGCAGGGAGCAGCCGAAGAAATTGCCGCGGGTCTGGCTTTTTTGAACGCCGAATCGGGAAGGAGCCTGCCGACGATTGACGTGATCATCTCGGGACGCGGCGGCGGCAGCATCGAAGATCTTTGGTGTTTCAATGAGGAGATTGTCGCGAGGGCGCTTTACGCCTCGGCGATCCCAGTCGTGTCTGCAGTAGGGCACGAAACAGATTTTACGATATCGGATTTTGTGGCGGATCATCGTGCGGCGACTCCGAGTGTGGCTGCCGAGATGGTGGTGCCCGACGGGCAGACGCTTGGCAACCAGGTCCGCTCCCACGCGCAGCGCATTGAAAACATGGCGCATCGCTCGGTGCGTGCGTTTTCGCAAAGGCTGGATTTTTTAGCCAAAAGCGCCCTGTTTCGTGAGCCGCGCAACCGGCTTTCTGCGGCGGCGCAACATCTGGATGGCGCTGCAGAGG
>CAMDSZ010000215.1 GCA_945906945.1 Akkermansia muciniphila | reverse complement strand
TAATGGGAACACGGTCACTCGTCCGTGCCGGTTTGCCTCGGTGCTTTGGCCGGTGGACTACGCCCCCACCGAGCTTCCAAAGTCGCGTCTGATGGCAGATGTGCCGGTGTCGGTGACCGATTTCGAGAAGGCGCCGATCTCTATTTTCGCGGATGGGAAAAACTGCTGGGAGGCGAATGTTGGCGAGACTCTGAAAATCCCTCTCCGGATCGCTTGGCGCAGTGAGTTCAACGGAGCTTCCATCAAGTTGAAGCCTTACGGGACGGTTTTTGGCGCGGTAAAAGAGATTGATCTTCCAATTAAGGCTGGAACGTCCGAGGCGGTTCTAGACCTCGCTGCGTTAAAGACTCCTCCGGGCGACTATACCCTCGCATTTAGCGGGATTGCCGTGACAAAGCACCGCCCGAACCAGGACGACGTGAAGACGGCGGAAGAGGAACAGAAGAGAGTGAGCGAGGAAGTCGCCGCCCTCACTGCAGCGGCGAAATCTGAGGCGGAGAAAGCAGGTGCCGCTCCCGCCGAGGGAAAAGAGGAAGCAGCGAAAGCCTCCAAAGCCGCCTCTGAAAAACAAAAAACAGCCGAGGCTGCCTTGGCCGAAGTGAAAAAGCGCCTCAAGTCGCTCACGGATGCGGCGGCGCCGAAGGATATTCTGGATTTTATTGTGTCTGATCCGATCCGCATTTCGGTGAAGACTGCCCCTGTTGCGCAAGCTCCCGCTCCGCAGGCGCCCGCTGCATCGGGTGGCGCGCCGTCAGCGCCCGCAGCGTTAACATCTAAATGAAGCCGTTTTACCCATTCTTATTCCGTTGTGCCCCGGCTTTTGCGGCAGCCTTTCTCTTCGTGTCTGGTGGATGCTTGGCGGCTGAGTCGGCGAGTTCTTTGAATTTTGTCAACGACGTCGAACCCATTCTCACAAAGGCGAGCTGCAATTCGGGGGGATGTCATGCGAAGGCGGGGATCGGACAGCGCGGCTTCCGGCTGTCGGTTCTTGGATTCGAGCCGCAGGAGGATTACGAGCACATCGTCAAGGAGGGTAAGGGAAGGCGGGTTTTTGCTGCTGCGCCGGATCAAAGTTTGCTGCTTTTGAAAGCCGCGAACATCGTGCCTCACGGCGGCGGTAAGAGGCTCGAGCCGGGCTCGGAGGAATTTCAAACGGTGGTTCGCTGGATCAGCGAGGGGATGGTTTACGAAAGGGAGTCGGATCCGAAGATCGTGTCCGTGGAGGTGGAGCCGGCGCGGATTTCGCTAAAGGCGAAGAGCCAGCAGCATTTGAAGGTGCGTGCCCGCTACACCGACGGAAGCGTCCGTGACGTTTCGCGAACCGCACTGTACGAGGCGAACGACAAGAGTATGGCGGAGGCCTCGGAGGAGGGGGTGGTTTCGTTGCAGGATCTTCCGGGAAATGTGGCGGTGATGGTGCGTTACTCGGGATTGGTTTCTGTGTGCAGCATCTCCGTGCCGCTGGGGGCGCCCGTGGAGCAGCTTCCACCCTCCAAAAATTTCATCGACGAACTTGTCTTTGCGAATCTGAAGCGTATCGGGATACCACCCTCCGGCGTGTGCGATGACTCCACGTTCCTGCGTCGCGTCTCGTTGGATATAGCGGGGCGGTTGCCGACGGAGGAGGAGGCGCAGGCGTTTTTGAACAATAACGACCCGGGTAAGCGCGATGCGGTGATTGATGTGCTGCTGCGGAGTTCCGGGTATGCTGATTTCTTCGCGGGCAAGTGGGCGATGCTGCTGCACAACAAGCGGGATCTCGCGAGCGACACGGTTTCGAACTTTGCGTTTCACTCCTGGATCCGAGACAGCCTGCTGGCGAACACCCCTTACGACGTGATGGTGCGGGACCTGCTAGCCGCGACGGGTGAGATCACGACCAATCCGGCAGTGGCTTGGTTCAAGCGGGTCAAAGAGCCCAAGCAACAGTTGGAGGACGTGGCTCAGCTTTTCCTCGGGGTGCGAATGCAGTGCGTCCAATGCCATCACCATCCGTTTGAACGATGGGGACAGCAGGACTACTACAGTCTTGCGGCATTTTTCAGTCAGATCGGGCGAAAGCTCTCGAGCACGCCTGAGGAGGAGACCATTTTTCACAAGCGCGGAATCGCCCAGGCGGAGAACAAAAAGACCAAGCAGCAGGTCCGGCCGGCGGGGCTAGGCGGCGGGCCGCTCGAGATTGCGCCGGATGAGGACCCGCGTTTGCGGCTTGCCGAATGGATGCGGGAAAAGACGAATCCCTTTTTCGCGAAGGCGTTGGTGAACCGTTACTGGAAGCATTTTTTCCGTCGTGGGCTGGTGGATCCTGAGGACGACATCCGCGATACAAACCCGCCGACCAATCCCGAGCTGCTTGATGCGCTGGCTG
Organism: Akkermansia muciniphila; assembly: GCA_945906945.1. Classification (GTDB taxonomy): domain Bacteria; phylum Verrucomicrobiota; class Verrucomicrobiia; order Chthoniobacterales; family Chthoniobacteraceae; genus Chth-196. The sequence continues at coordinate 4,614 of CAMDSZ010000215.1, read as the reverse complement.
CGAAGTTTGTGCAAAGCGGTTATGATTTGAAGGAGTTGATTCGGACGATCACGCAGTCCACAACCTATCAGCTCAGTTCGGTGCCCAATGAATACAACGGGATCGATCAGCAGAACTTTTCCCGCTATTACCCGCGTCGTCTTCCGGCGGAGGTTCTCCTGGATGCGATTGACGGATTGACAGGAACGCCGACCAACTTCCCGGATTTGCCTCCGGGCACGCGAGCGGTATCCCTCCCGGACAATAGTTACAACCGTACCACGGCGTTGCTGAAGGTTTTCGGGAGGCCGGAGGGGCTTAGTGTTTGCGAGTGTGAGCGGGTGGACTCGGCAAGTCTTTCGCAAAGTTTGCACCTTCTGAATTCGGCCGATATCAAGGGCAAGCTGTCTGGCGCCAATGGAAGGGCGGAGCGGCTCGTGAAGGCGGGCGGGACGGATGCAGAGAAGATCCGGGGCCTCTATTTTACGGCATTCGCGCGTCCGCCGTCTGCGGAGGAGATTCGAGAGGCGGAGGAGTATTTGAAGCGCCCGTTGACGGACGCCCGTGGCGAACCGATGGATCCGTTGAAGGCGAAGCGCAATTCGCTGGAGGATTTGATTTGGGCGCTCATGAATGCCAAGGAGTTTTCCTACAATCACTGAACGATGGTCTTTTTATTTCTGCGAAACTCCGAGGACGCTCCAAGCGGATTACCAGTGGAATGAATGAGGCCGCATCCGTTCGCATTATTTAAAACGCCAAAAAGGACTCAAAAAACAATGAGCTGCAAGCGAAGTTATCGATGGTCTTTCGGGGTGGCTTTACTCGGGCTTTGCGCGGCTCCAGCCGTGAAAGCCGGCCAGGACTATTTTCGCGATGTGTACCCCTTTTTACGGGGCAATTGCGTGGCCTGTCACAACAAGACAACCACGAAGGCCGGCTTGAATATGGAGACGCCCGAGTTGCTGCGCAAAGGGGGTGAGGGAGGCCCTGCTGTGATTCCTGGAAAAGGCGCTGAAAGTCCGTTGGTCCGGTTCGCTCAGCATTTGGAGGAAGAGGTGATGCCTCCGAAGAACAATAAGTCAGGCGCCGTAGATCTGACCGCGGCGCAGATTGAGGTGCTGAAAACGTGGATCGACGAGGGCGCGAAGGACTCAGTGCAACAGGCGCGTGAGGTGGCTTTTCGGGAGATGCCCAAAAGCGTGAGTCCGATTTATTCGGTGGCTCTTGCAGACGAGGGGCGCTCCGTGGTGTGCAGCCGGGCCAACGAGCTCCACCTTTATGATCTGACTACGCGGAGTTTTTTGGGTGCGGTTGGCGAGGGGAGTCAGCCAGCCCACAGGTCCAGCATTCAGTCGGTGATCTGCAGCCCAGATGGAAAGTGGATGGCGAGTGCTGGCTTTCGCGAGGTGAAGCTTTGGAAGAAGCAGGACGTTGCGGATTTGCGCTGGTCTCCGGATCCTGCCGCGGGTCTGGCGATGGCAGTCGGACTGAACGGTGCTCGGGAGGTTCTCGGAGTGAATGCGGCGGGTGATCTGCTCCGCATTGAAGCGGGATCTGGAAAAGAAAAGGGTCGTTGGGCGGGAATCCTGGCAGGAGCCAAAGGACTGGAGCTCTCGCCGGATGGTTCGTGTGTTTGGGTGGGATGGGAAGATGGCAAGAGTGGGGTCTGGAGTCTCAAGGATTCCGCGTGGTCGGGAGCGAGAGATTTCATCGAGGGCGGGCTCGGGCGTTGGTCGCCGGATGGCCAGAGCGTCGCGGTAGCCGGCCAAGTTGGCGCGGACAAGTTTGTTCGGATTTGGAAGCGGTCTTCGCCAGATTCGACTGATTGGACGAAGGCTGGGGAGTGGAGTTCGGGCGCGGGTGTTGCGGCTCTGAGTTGGGATGCGGGTGGCGCTCGTTTGCTGGGGTGCGGTGAGGATGGGAAGGTGCGGCTCTGGAGTGCGGCGGATGGCAAAATGGTGCGGGAATTTAGCGTGGCGGGTGTGGTGACTGCGGCGTTTTCGCGGGATGGAAAGAGGTTTGCCACGGGAAGTACGGACGGGGTGGTGCAAGTTCTGGATGTGGAGACAGGAAAGGTGATCAGCGAGCTTCGTTTGGATTGGGATGCGGCAAAACGGGTCGACGCAGCGGCGCTTGAAGCGGGCCGGCACGGGTTGGATGTCGCGCACCTCACCAAGGAGGTGGCACTTGTGGAGGCTCAGAATAAGGCGTTGGACGAGCTTTCAAAGAAAGCCGACCAGACCATCGAAGCTGCGAAAAAGAGCATTCCTGAAAAACAAAAGGCGGTGGGTCCGGCGCAGGAAAGCCGGGAGGCCGCGCAAAAGGAGATCGAGCGGATTGAGGCGCTGGTCAAGGCGGCTCCCAACGGGATGCCGGACGCTGCTTTGAAGAAGCAGGAGAAAGATGCGCAGGACAAGTTGGCGGCGGCGCTCAAGGCCGAGAACACGGCGGTTTTTGCGGTGACAGCGGCGGAGCATCAAGTCTCCGATGCAAACGCTGAGATCGCACGGATCCGAACGTCGAAAGAAGCGAACGACCGTGGGCTTTCCGAAATGAACGCGAAGTTGAAGGAATCCAAGGATTCCCAGGCGAAGGCCTCGGAAAGATTGGCGGCCTTGAAGAAGTCTCCGCAGGAAAGAAACTACAGGTCGTTGTCTGTCTCGTTTAGTCCCGACGGTCAGAGGGTGGGGATGCTGGGGTCCGATGGGCGGGTGCGCGAATGGTCGCTGGCCACGGGTCTCTCGACAGTGAGCGGCGTGGTTTCCGAGTTGCCTATACCAAGGGGGCGGTTGGATTACCGGGCGGACGGGAGGCTGTTTGCGGTGGGTTCATCTGGGGCGGTGTTTGAGCCGGCGTCCCGCGGGGGATGGGTTTTGGCGCGAACCCTCGGGGGTGACAAGGGGGAGGTGTTTGCTGATCGCGTCAATGCGGTCCGCTTTAGTCCGGACAATCAAACGCTGGCGGTAGGGGGTGGTGAGCCCTCGAGAGCTGGTGATATCAGCATTTGGGAGGTGTCTACGGGTCGGCTTCTTCAGAATTGGAGAGAGCGGCATAGCGATGCGGTATTGTGCCTGGATTTTTCACCGGACGGACGCTGGCTGGCCTCGGGCGCCTCGGACAAACTGGCGAAGGTTACGGAGGTGGCCTCCGGCAAGCAGGTGCACCTTCTCGAAGGCCACACGCACCATGTACTGGGCGTGGCGTTCCGAGGGGATGCGCGGGTGCTGGCGACCGCTGGGGGTGACGGGGTGGTTCTTGTTTGGGAGATGAGTCACGGGGAGCGAAAAAAGAAGATCGAGGGTTGGACCAAAGAGGTGACCTCGATCCAGTACATCGGAAACACTCAGGAACTGCTGACAGCCGCCGGGGACAATCAAATTCGGATCGTTACCGATGAGGGAACGCAGGTCAGAGCGATCGCAAAGTTGCCAGAGTTTATGCAGTCAGCTGTGAGCACGCCCTCGGCGGTCCAAGTAGTGGGCGGCGGCGAGGACAGTGTCCTGCGCGTCTGGGATGGAACCAACGGCAAGGAGCTGGCATCGTTTGAGAGACGCTGAAAAAACGCACCGGAAAAATCAAAAGTTTTTACACACCAAAACCTCAAACCTTGATAATGCGCGTATGTCTGATTCGAACACTTCCAGTTTTCTAAGGCAGTGTGCCGGCCCCATTCCGAGGCGCGGTTTCATGCAAATGGGCTTGGCCGGGTTCGCGAGTTTAAGCCTGCCGGGCGTGCTGCGGATGCGCGCGGAATTACCAGTTCAAAACAAGAAGGAGAGAACGGCGATTATCATGGTGTTTCTGCCGGGCGGTCTCTCTCACATCGATTCATACGATCCGAAGTCCGAGATTGGCAGCGAGTACCGAGGGCCTTTTCAGACGATTCCTACAAAGGTTCCGGGCACTCATTTGACCGAGTTGATGCCGATGCAGGCGAAGATTGCCGATAAGTTCACGATCCTTCGCTCGATGTACCAGACGGCTCCGGGACATCCCGCCGGAACGGTGCAGTTGCTCTCAGGCGATCCCGAGACGCGTGACAAGCCAAAACCAAAGTACCCGGACTGGATGTCGGTTGCCCACTACCTGAGGTCCAAGGAGGGGGGGCGCGATAACCCGCTTCCCAATTACATCGCGGTCAACCCGATCAATTCGACCTACCACGGCCCAACCTACCTCGGAGACGGTTACGCCGAGTTCATGGTTGGAGAGGATCCGAACCGGCCGAACTTTGAAGTGCCGAACGTAGGCTTGTCCGATGCCACTGAGAGCCGCCGTTTGAGCGACCGCGTGGCGTTGCGTCGGAATTTGGATCGGATGGAGCGCGGCTTTGACCGTGCGGGGGAGTTGGGGGCCGTGGACCAGTTTGAAAAGCAGGCCATGAGCTTGCTCACCAATCCGAGGGCGCGCGATGCCTTTGATCTAAGCAAGGAGGATCCTAAGACGCGGGATCGGTATGGACGCAATCGCTGGGGACAACAGCTTCTGCTGGCGCGGCGATTGGTGGAAGCGGGAGTTGAGATTGTGACTAGCAGCCTCGATGGACCTTTGTGTGGGCGCGTTGCGAATTGGGACGATCATGCGGTGAATTGTCATATTTTTGATTCACTCAGGTTCCGGATGAAGAATTAC
>CAMDSZ010000214.1 GCA_945906945.1 Akkermansia muciniphila | reverse complement strand
TGCACTGGAAGTCGCGATAGCCTCAACCGGGAGATGCCCCCCCCTGGGAGCGCGCAGCCCCAGCTGCGCAGAATACGCTCACATCAGGATGTATTCTTCCCTCGGCCCCTCGTCTGCTACGCAACCTCTTCGTTGCACCCCGCGTCTGGGCGCAGCTAGGGCTACGCGCTCCCAGGGGGCGAAAGCTTAGCTCCGAGCGAGACGGCCATCAGCACAAGTCTCTGGCGCCTTGGAGCCAGCAACTGAATTCACCAACTATTGGAGCCGAATTTTTAGACCTCACTACCCAATAGCGTCAGCCTGAGATGGCCGCCCCGGGTAAGCATATTCGAGCCTTGCAACAAAATTACCCGTACAATATGGGTGTTCAGCATGCGGCGCGCACCCCGGTCCAGCGTAAGAATATTTGTTAAGTCAACTCCCAGTTTGACCAACTTGCTGCGACATTGCGGACTTGGCTTTGTGCTGGTTCTTGGCGCTTGCCAGAAGCAGGAGCCAGAGCAAAGCGCGGACAAGAAAATGCCGCTTGCAAACACCGAACTCGACGAGAGTAAGCGACAGTTTGAGGCGGACGTCGAGAAGTCGAAACAAAACGCTGTCTCGCGCTTTCCCGATTTGGGTGTTGCCGGGTCCGAGATGAACAAGGCGTTCGTCGCCCGGGTGACCCATCTCCGGGCGCTAAATTCGCCGGAATTTAATTATCCGACATGGCCCTATCAATTGGCCTGTCAGGTCGATTACGAAGTTCAAGCAGCCAAGCAAGACGCGGAAAGGCGGGCGAAGCAAGCAGCCAGAAACTCGAGAGACTCGCAGGGACTACTCAGAAAGTTCACTGTTGCGGAACTTTTACAGGAAAAAAGCGTTCCTTTTGAAGAAATCGTCCTTGGTGGAACGGTGACTAAAGTCGAAACAGGCGTTGGGAACAAACTTGCAGGGGTTATTTTTGTCGATCGTAAAGTCAGATGTGACTTTGAACTTCCTGCTGCCCTTTATCGCAACGAAAGGGCTGAATTTGTGACTCGGGAAGACCGGATTTTATATGTCACTCGAGATAGCAAAAATGCTCGAGTGTTAAACGAAATCTCTGTTTTCAGAGTTGGACAGCATGTTGAGTTGCAGGGGCGGCTTCAAAAAAAGCTGACGGAAGCCTCACATTCAAATTTAACACGCCGCTACTCTTCACAAATGGTCATACGTTTGACCCCTAAATTGGCTGTCTAGCCTCGGAACGGCCAGCGACTCTCTTTCAGCCCCCAAACCGATCCGTCACCACCACCTCCGCGTCCGGCAGGCGTTCGCCGCGCGGCCAACCGGGCTGGGCTTGCTTGCCAATCGCCACCATGAAACTGATCGCGTGATCCTTCGGCAACCGGATCAGATTCGCCACAGCCTCGGCATCGAATCCCACCATCGGACAGGATTCGTACCCAAGTTCGCGCGCCGCCAGCATCAGCGTCATCCCCGCTAGCCCCGTGGACCGCATCCCCTCATCCCGCGTGATCTGCGGCTTCCCTTCGTAGAACGGTGTCAACGCCGGGACCAAGATGTCCTGCACCGCCTTTGGCGCATGATTCCAGTAACGCGCGGGATTCTCGTTGTGCGCATTCAAATCCGCACAAAGCACAACCAGCAGTGACGCGTCCGTGACCTGCGCCTGATCCCACGCAACCGCCCTGATCTGCTTGCGCAGTTCCGGATCGCGCACCAGTACAAACCGGTAGTTCTGCATGTTGAACGACGAAGGTGCCAGCTTTGCGAGGTGTATCAGCCGTTGCACGTCCGCTTCTGGCATGACGTGGTGCGCGTCATAGTGTTTCACGGAACGGCGGCCTTCAATTGCTTCGATGATGTTCATATGCGGAAAAAGTTAGATCAGGCCGCGTAGGCTCGCAGAACCGTGCAAGTATGCAACCACAACAGACCGGCGCCGAATCTCCAAACCGCCCAAGAGCGTGTACCCGCCTCCCGAGTCGGTCAGGTTGCGCCATTCGCTCACCTGCCTCATCTGCCTCATCTGCTACTCGGGCCACTTGCCGTCACTCATCGGTTTTGCGGAAAGTTTCGTCGGGTCAATGACAACGTGTTTCACCTTCTGGCGCTTCCAAGTGTAAGTGATATGCACCAGACCGTCCTTTGTCTGAATAATCGCCGGATAGCTGTATTCGCCCGGCTCGCGTTCGAGCACCAGCGCGGCGCTCCAAGCCTGCGCGTCCTTCGAGACCGAGACATTGAGCGGCGTGCGTTTGCCGCCCCACTTGCCAGGCTCACCGCCCACATGGTTGTAAACAATGAGGTGACGGCCGTCGGCGAGAGTGAGCGCATCCGTGCCGCTGTTGTTGTTTGGCAGCGAGCCAAGACGCATCTCGCTCCAGGTCCTGCCTCCATCGTCGCTGCGGATTTCGAACACTCGCTCCTGACGCGAGCGGCCGATCGCCAGCAGCTTGTCCCCGCCTAGAAAAAGAATGCTCGGTTGGATCGCCTGGATCTGTTTGCCGTCGTGCAGCCCGGCGGTGCGCTCCCACGTCACTCCAAAATCACGCGTTCTCTCGAAGTGCACGATCCACTTCTCTTTTTCATCCTTGCTATCCGCCTTGATTTCTTCACTCGTCGGACACAGCAGGCTCCCGTCTTCGAGCTGCACCGGTTTGTTTTTCACTGGCCCGATAATACCCTCCGGCAGGCGCCGCGGCTGCTCCCAAGTCTTGCCGCCGTCAGCGGACTGGGTGAGCATCCCCCACCACGATTGTGGAGACGGACCCGCCTTGTAAAAAAGCAGCAAAGGCCCGCTTTTTGGCTGAAACAAAACCGGGTTCCACGTCGGGTGTCGCAAGACCTTGCCGTCGGCGAGAGTGTATTGTACCCCATTGGCGACCTCGACGCTCTGCGACCACCTTCCGTCGGTGAAATGCGAAACCCAAATGCCAACGTCCGGATGCTTTTCGTGCGTTCCCCCGAACCAAGCGGCCACCAGTCCCGTTTGCGTCTCGGCGATCGTCGTGGCGTGTACGGAGGGATACGGACCCGAGTCGTAAATGAACTCGGTTTTTAATACGGCCGATTCGGCATTCAAAAAACTCGGCGCGAATACAAGAGACAGCAGCAGCAGGGGGGAGAATTTCTTCATCGGGAGGAGGCTTCATGGTACCGGCAAAGCTCGTTTTGGGAAGTGTCTCCTGAGGGACGGAACGCATGTGATGCGTGGCTTTTCATCCTAAAACATGCCGCAAAGCGTTGCAGATATCGTGCGCGCATCAAAAACTTCAAAAAAGCAGCACTGCCTTTTGGCAAGCGCCCTCTTACATTCAGTCTCGAACGGCCCCCCTACTTTATGAAAAGCGTCTTTAAGAGCGCTCTAGCGCCAGCAATCACCGCCCTCAGCTTTCTGTGCCTTTGCGTCGCGAAGACGGTACGCGCCGAAGCAGGTCTTAACTCCAACGTCACCTGGCTCGTCGAGTACGATGGCAAATCGCTGCCCGCCGCACCATGGACAGCGAATGCAACGCCGAATCGAACGCCGAATGCAACGCTCGAAAACAATGGGCTGCGGCTGGTGGATTCAGACAGCGGATTTGCCAACTACCGAGCCCCATTCAAGTCAACCCCAGAAGACGAAGTGATCGTCGAAGTAGTCGTCAAGACCAGCGCGATCACAGGGTCGCAACCCAAGAAAACAGCGAGCTCCCTTTGGCCTTGGCGCGATGGCGCGCCGGTAGCGGTGCAGGTCAGCGACGGCAGGCACCAGGAGGGGCTTGTCCTCTTTCCTACACAGGCGGCAAGCTTCACCGACCGGTTCATTCCGATGGATACCACCGCGGCTTTCCACAACTACCGCCTCGTGATCCGCGGCACGAATATGCAGATCTGGGTGGACGGCGCGAAGAAGGTGGATGGACTGGGCGCGTTCTGGAAGCCGGCTGATTCACCTGAGGCGTTCATCCAGTTTGGTTCGACCGCGAAGACCGCGACGGGAGAGGCGCTGTGGGCGTCCGTCAGGCTTGGTGTGCGCAAGGCAACCGGGGCCGTGCCGAAGGAGCCCGTGCAAATCACCGTCGGCGATGCATGGGAAATACCGCGCGCCGACATCCGCCAGACGCGCCCATATCTTTACGACATGGGCGACGGTCTGCTCTTGATGAGCGTCGCGCAAGGGCCGGATGCATTCTACGAGCCATACGGCCTCCTGAAGTCCACCGACACTGGCAAGACATGGACACCCATCGCCGGCCTAGACAAGCTCGATACCACGCCGCTGCCGTGCCTGCGCCGACCGGATGGACGTATCCTCGCTGTTTCACGCTGGACCCGCACTCAGGACGACGGGCGGGTTCGCGGCAAGACAGCCTTGTTGAACGCAGACGCGACGAGCTTCGAAATGATCGATAACGAGCTTATTCTCCCCAAGGAATTCACCAACGAATCCAAGGGCGACCAGATCATCTGCGAACGTCACATCTGGAACGATTCAGACGGCGGCGCCACAATGGTGGTCTGGAGCCGCAAGGCGGTGAAACTCGCCGACGGCCGCTCTGACACGGTGCGCATGTCCCACTTGATGCGCAGCACCGACGAGGGCAGGACGTGGATCTATTTCTCCACCATCGGTCCCGGCGGCGAGCCGTCCGTATGCCGATTAAGCCCGACGGAACAAACAGCCGTCATCCGAGGGGACCGGGATTCACAGATGAAACAGATGTTTTCCAGCGACGGCGGCAGGACATGGAGCAAACCCGTACGGCTCGAGGTCGGTAAAGTGCTTCCTGATCTTTGTCTGATGAGCAACGGCGTGCTTGCATGCAGTTACGGCAGGCCTGCGAGCTGTCTGATGTTCAGCGTAGATGGTGGCAGGACCTGGCCGAGTCATTATGTGATTTCCGACAAAGTCGGCTTCAATTACACGAGCATCCGTGAGATCGCCCCCGGAAAGCTGCTCTACGTCCATGACGCCCCGAAAATGAACGCGCTGTTGATCGACGTGCGCCGCGTTGATTAACGCTGCGCTGAAGTTGAATGGGGACTGATTGCCGCGGAAGCGTTGCAACCAGCCAAGACGCGCGACATCTGGTAACGAATCCGCTGCTGGTGCGGAGCATTTGATCCGGCGTTTGTCTGGTCAACCGGCCCGGCCCGTGTGAAGGTCCCGCCCTGGTGCGCGGCCGGGATCCTGCGAGGGTTGCCGGGGTGCGCCGGAGCAACAGACAAAAACTTTCATTTTATGAGCCTCGACCTTTTTTCGCCGCTTCAACTCGGCGCAGTGCGTACGCCGAACCGGATCTATCTCGCGCCCCTCACGCGCTGCCGCGCGGAGCCGGGCAACGTGCCTTGCGAACTCAACGCGGAATACTACAAACAGCGGGCGTCCGGCGGTCTTTTGATCGCCGAGGCGACTTCCGTTTCACCGCGCGGATTCGGCTACCCGAACACGCCCGGGATTTTCACCGACGCGCATATCGCAGGCTGGCGTAAAGTCACCGACGCGGTGCATGCGGCGGGCGGCTTGATTTTCCTCCAACTATGGCATGTCGGACGGATCTCGCATCCGATCTTCCAGCCGAACGGAGACGCACCGGTTGCGCCGTCGGCGATCCGGCCGCGGGGGCAGGTTTTTACCGGCACGGGAATGGAGGACTACGTCACGCCGCGCGCGCTGGACGCCTCGGAAATCCCGGGCATCATCGCCGAATACGCGCACGGGGCGAAGGCGGCGAAAGCGGCGCAATTCGACGGGGTCGAGATTCACAACGCCAACGGATATTTGCTGGATCAGTTTTTGAGGGACGGCACCAATCAGCGCACGGATTCGTACGGGGGACCGGTGGAGAACCGCTCGCGTCTTACGCTGGAAGTGGTCAAAACGGTGGTCGACGTCTGGGGGGCGGACAGGGTCGGTATCCGTTTTTCCCCGGGCGGCGTGTTTAACGACATGCGCGATTCGGATCCGCTGCGCACTTTCGGCTACGTGCTGCAACAGCTTGAACCGCTCAATCTGGCCTTCGCCCACATCACGCGGGTCACGGCCCAGGACCTTGCGCACGGCGCTGTCGAGGGAATCGGGCCCAGGGAACTGAGGCCGCATTATCGTGGCAAAATCATCGCCAACGGAGGATTCACGCTTGAGTCGGGCAACGAAGCGCTCCGCGAGGGTTGGGCGGATGCGGTGGCGTTCGGGGTTCCGTTTCTGGCAAACCCGGATTCGCCTGAGCGCTTTCGCCGAAACGCGCCGCTGAATGAAGCGGATCCCTCGACGTTTTACGCGCCGGGAGCGAAGGGTTACACGGATTACCCGGCGCTTGGCGCGTGATTGGTTTACCCCATTGCCCGATTGTGCGAGAGGAAGGTTCCGCGAGTTGCGTGGGATACGCGGGATACGCGGGATATGTTTTACCGGCCTGGGTGCCAGCCTGTCTTGGCGGAGGCTTGGTGGAGGCATTGGGATTGCGTGCTGGTATTGGTGCAAAAAAAGAGGGGCGCACTTTTCAGTGCGCCCCGCCTGAACACAGAGTGGGCTAGGAGCCCTTCTTTGCGGTTTCTTTAGCGAGCTGCAAGCGTTCCATTTTCTTGCGGCGCGCATTGCGCTTTGTGACGTTGTTTTTGCCTTTGTTGTGACCCATAGGCTGACAACAGACCTTTATTTGCGATGGGTGCCAAGAGGAATCGTCCGGTTTAGCGAACGGTTGCTACGCTAGGGGGTGTTGGGTAAAGGTGGATCGGAGATGAGCACCCCGAATCTTGTTCCGTGTCCGATTTGCGGCGTAATGTCCGAATTCTTCAGCGCGCCCATGGGTCCGTTCTGCTCCGAGCGCTGCAAATTGGTGGATCTAGGGCGCTGGTTTGCCGAGGACTACCGGGTGAGCGAGCCCCTGCGGCCGGATCATTTCGCGGAATTCGAGGATTTGCAGGGCGAGGGCTTGGATTCGCCGGTGGAGTAGAGCAATTCAAGATCGGCGCACACTTTTTGGGCGCGCCCTGATGCGTTGCACGGCATGCGGGTTTACGGCTGGC
>CAMDSZ010000213.1 GCA_945906945.1 Akkermansia muciniphila | reverse complement strand
CCTGCCGCGTCCGTCCGGGGCTTGCGAATTTTACTCGTGAAGCCTCCATTCGGTGTGCCGACACCGTGGGCGTATAAGCGCTGGAAAGAGTCGATCGAGCTGCCGGGCGTCCCGTATGGAACTCAGTCGCTGGCGAGGGTCGAATTGATCAACGACTTGGAGCGGCCCGTTTTTGAGAAGTATCTTTTCCTCGCGGATCTCAAGCAGTGGCTGATGCAGCAACCCGAGTTGGAGGGGGCGCTGATGTCCGGATCTGGAGCGACGGTGTTCGGGGTGATTCGAGACGGTGAAAATACCGAAGCTCTCAAGGAACGACTGAAAGGAGAGTTTGGTTCTGAGCTTTGGGTGCGGGAGTGCGAGGCCCTGGACTAACCTGTTCGAGGCGCGAGCCGATGCGGAGGCTCATGCAGTCAGGGCACGAGCATGATTTTTCCGGAGTCAGGATCTTTTACTTGGGTACCCGGGGGGATTCCGGCAGCGTCCAAGATTTTTCCATCGTAAGGGCTCTTAATCCAACCGTTTTTACCTGGAACTTTGGTCGCGTATTTCGGCTCGTCGGTCTTTGGGGCGGGGGCTGGATTCGGGGCTGAGATCACGGGGCCCGTCGGTGGTTGTGATTTTTTGGACTCCTCTGGGATCGACGTTTTTTGAGTTGTGCTCTGCGCAGGGTCCGGCGCGGAGGTTGCCGCCGAGCTTCTGTCGGGTTGTTCTTGGTGTGGGGGCCCGGGAGAGTCGGAAGGGGAGGCAGTGCGGGGATTTGCCAGGTCCCTTTGCTCTTTCCAGACTCGGTGGAGCTGCAGCTGTTTTTCCGTTGGGCTGAGCGAGGTGCTGTTTCGAATGTTGAGCTCCTCCGATTCCAGCTCCGCCATGCTCCTTTGAACGAGCGGCGAGCTTTGCTGGGCCTGCCTGGTGCCGTTCATCGAGGGGCCTGCCGCAGTTGCGGACGGGTTGGCTCTTCGGTCTCCTGCACGGTTACTTCGGGAGTATGAATTATCGATTGGCCCGCACGCATTCATCGCTGCCATTCCTATCAACGCCAGTGCGCATCCGCTGAATTTTGGGTTCATAACTCGCTTAACCTTATTCAAATCAAAATGGTTGCAAATATTAAAATGGTGCTTCAACCAGACCGGCTTGGAGGAGCACTGAATCCAGCCGGGGTATTGTGGCGCAGTGAAACTCGGGCTTTCAAGGAGTGCTGGCTGTTTGGCGCTTTGCGCGGCGTTTGAGGGCTTGGAAAGAGGCATCCGAAAAATTGCGTGCCGAGGGATGTGCGATTTTACATTGCAATCCGGTAGGTTTGGCTGCACGGAGAACCATCATGAAATCGATTTCTTTTGTTTTGGCTATTTTGGCAGCGGGTTCAGGCGGAGCGGTGGCTGCTGACAAAGCCAGCCCGGTGTCCATCGAGAGGGTGGAGCTGTTGGAGTATCGCGGGGCGAAACCCGAGGGGGCGGCTGATTCAATGGCGAAGCCGGCCGCTGCGCCGGGAGCCAAGCCGGGTGCGCCCAAGGCCGCGCCAGTTATTCAACAGTCCAAGCAGCTTAAAATCACGTTGCGCAAAAGTAGTTCGTCCGACTTTCAGAGCGAGTTGGTGGTCAAATACTGGATGATTGGCCGGGACACCAAGACCCAAAAGCCGCTCGTGGTTTCCAGCGGCCAGTCGGGATGGAGTGTGAAACCAGCGGATCGGGGAAAAGAAATTCTCACCGAGCCGTACCAAGGATCCTACACGATGAGTTCGCCAGCCGCCGCGAAGAAGCCGGGTACCCCAGCGCCTGCCGCCGGTGGGGCGGGTGCCTCCCCAGCCGTTAGTGCGAAAGTCGCTGGATACGGCGTACAAGTTTTACTGGCCGGCAAAGTGGTTGCCGAACAGTACTCTGAGGCGGCATTCAAAACCGGAATTGAATCCGGCGCCATCTCCCCGCCTGCAACCAAGACGGAGTAATCCAAGTCATGGGGCTGTTGACGCGTTGATGCATGTCATCATCAGCTCGGCCAGGGGCTTGGGTAAAAAAAGTTTTGTCTCCTTACTCGGCCTGCCGTTTGCGTCGATGAACGAACTGCGAATCACCATTAGGTTGCCCGAAACAGAAGTCTCATGAGTTACTTTTGTCGTGGTGAGTCCCTTGGTCCGGTAGTTTATAAAATCGTAGGTTCGCCAGTTTGGTTGCTCTTGGAATGCATGCGACTTTGCCGGGTTCTCTGTGGATAACTCTACGGCAACAACTTGTTCAGTTTTGTCTGTGACGATGAACATTCGATCGTACGCATTGCCCTCAAATCCCTGTTTTGGATCCTTGGGGCTAAATTGATAGATCATCAGCGAAGATACTGGGAAGCCGGGACAAGTAAGCCAGTTCCGAGACTGCGAATTTTCCTGAATGACGCTCGCTAGGGCTACTTTTGCGGCTTTGAGGGGGGTGAGGTAGTTGATGCCCTTGTAAATGTTGAGGCCTGGAAACTCTTGTAGATTTTCAGAGGGACTTGCAAAACCGGAAAGGAGCGAGGCCAGTTCTTTTGCTGACTCTATGCCGCTGGGCATCCGTGAATTCCATTTTTTGTCGAGATGAATTCCCGGCGGCATCGGAGTGCCTACCGCTGGGCCGCTTGGCGGAGCTGACAGCGCCATGCAGGTCAGGCTGAAAGAGGTGACTAGGACGGTTCGGGTAAAGAACTGTTTGGTCAGGGGTGTCATAAGCCCGCGACTCTAATTCTCTATGCGTTAAAGTAAATATATATTCCCTGCGTCTGCCTCTGGCTCGTTCCTGCAATTCTCGCGAGGTTGATACTCGGCTGGTCGTTCCAGTCGGTTTTAGCTGAGTTTTGCAGCCGGGGCTAATTGCCAAGCTCGCTGACAACTGCATCGCCCATCTCCCGAGTGCCGACCCTGGAGCATCCCTCACTCCAGATGTCGCCCGTGCGGTAGCCACGGTCGATCGCCTGTCGGACCGCCAGTTCGATTTTATCGGCGGCTGCGCTTTGGCCAAAAGCGTACCGGAGCATCATCGCAGCCGAAAGAATTTGTGCGATCGGGTTGGCGATTCCCTTGCCAGCGATATCTGGAGCTGTTCCTCCGCTTGGTTCGAACAATCCGAACCGTCCGTTCGCGAGCTCCCTTGTTCCCAAGGAGGCGCTAGGAAGCATCCCTAAAGAACCGGTGATCATCGCCATTTCGTCCGAGAGGATGTCGCCAAAGAGGTTTTCAGCCAAAATCACGTCGAATCCGCGCGGATTGCGAACCAGTTGCATTGCAGCGTTGTCCACGTAGAGGTGGTTGAGTTGGACGGTTGGGTACTGCTTCGAAATCTCGGTGACTGTCTTGCGCCAAAGCACCCCGTTCTCGAGCACATTGGCCTTGTCGATCGAAGTCACTTTGCCGGAACGCTGCGCGGCGGCGGCGAATGCGATGTGCGCGATCCGCTCAATTTCGCTCTGCTTGTAGACCATCGTATCAATGGCCACAGCCTCGCCATTCTCCATGTGCGTTCCCTTTGGTTGTCCAAAATACAACCCGCCCGTCAGCTCCCGGACGCAAAGCACGTCGAATCCCCCGGGAATCAGCGACTCTTTCACTGGCGAGGCGTGCGTGAGGTTCGGGTAACAGATCGCGGGACGCAGATTGGCGAAGAGTTGGAAGTGCTTGCGCAGAGGCAGCAGCGCGGCGCGCTCGGGCTGCTCGTTCGGAGGCAGCGATTCCCACTTTGGGCCGCCAACGGATCCAAAAAGAATCGCTTCCGCCGCCTCGCAGGTTTTCAGAGTGCTCTCCGGAAGCGCCCTTCCGTCCACATCAATCGCGATGCCGCCTACACGCGCTTCCGTGAATTCCAGCTGGAAGCCAAACTGAGCTTGCACGCGATCCAGTACCTTGATGGCTTCCACCATGACTTCCGGCCCGATCCCGTCACCCGCCAACACTGCGACTTTGTAGGTTTGCATAAAGCCGACGAGATTAAGCGGGAGCCGCTCTTAAGGAAAACTCCGAAATGTGCCAAGTATGGATTCGCCAAGCTCCGGCTTCCACGTCTGAGCAAATATCGCGTTTTTCCAAGGCTTTTTTAATCCATCCGACGTAGGGAGGGTATGGGAAGGTTGAACAGGCTGGTTGGTTCCATCAGGCCGCGGATGTGGAAAAGGCTCAGGCAGGCGGCCCCTCCCGTTCGGCAGGCGGCCCCTTCTAAAATGCGCACTCCGGGAAGGGACGCCGATCCGAGCGAAATCTTCCGGGATGAAGAGCGGGCAACCGGCGGTGAGGAGCGGGCAACCGGCGGTGAAGGCGAAACTCGCAGTTGGGACTGGTTTGAAGGGGACATTCGCGAGGTGTTTTCACGCCTGAAATCTAGTCCAGCGGACGGTTTGAGCGAGCAGGCGTGGCAGGACGCGCGTCGAATCCACGGTCCGAATCAGCTCAGCTTGAGTCAAGGCGAGCACTGGCTGGTCCGGTTCCTCGCGCAGTTTAGGAGCCCTCTGCTGCTGTTGCTTTTACTCACCAGCGTTGTGAGCCTTGCCTTCAGCGGCTGGGTGGATGCCCTGGTGATATTCGCGGTGGTATTTCTCAATGGAGTCGTCGGGTTTCTTCAAGAGCATCGCGCAGGGAAGGCCATTGATGCGCTCGGCGCCATGGTTCAGACCTACGCCGTCGTGCTCCGTGGAGGCGCGCGGCGCAGGCTGCCCGCAGAGCAGATTGTTCCGGGCGATGTGGTCCTGCTCGAGGCGGGAGACCGCGTGCCCGCCGACATCCGGTTGTTTGATTCTCAGCGGGTTTTTGTGGATCAGTCGGCTCTGACGGGTGAGAGCACTCCGGTGCCTAAAAACCACCTCTCCGAGGGCGATCCGGAGTTTTCAGAAGCGACCGATGACGGTCCCGGCGCTGTCCGCGGGGCGAGCGACGCTGCGCCGCATGCGGTCTTTGCCGGAACACTCATGACATCGGGGCGGGGTAAGGGAGTGGTGGTCCGTACTGGTGACGCCACCGAGATAGGCCGCATCGCGGGCCTTGTATCGTCTTGCTCGGAGAGAACCACGCCGATGATCCGGAAAATCGAGCAAGCAAGCCGGATTGCGCTTTGGGTGATCCTTGCCATGGCGCTGCTTTCCTTTCTGGTCGGTGTTGTGCGTGGGTTGCCTGCGAGCGAAATGTTTACGGCTGCAGTGGCTCTGGCAGTGGGGGCGATCCCTGAGGGGTTGCCTGCCGCCCTCACCATCGTGCTGGCGATCGGGGTGGGCCGCATGGCGGCTCGGCGGGTGATTGTTCGGAATCTGCCTGCGGTGGAGGCGTTGGGGAGTACCACGGTGATTTGCTCCGACAAGACGGGCACTTTCACCGAGAATCAGATGACGGTCCGTCAGGTGTACTCAGGCGGATGCATCTTTGGGGTGACGGGCACGGGGTACGATCCGGCGGGGCGCATTTACGCCGACGGCGCCCCACTGGGTACGGTGCGCGGTGCGCTCCGGGAGTGCTTTCTTGCCGGCGCTCTTTGCAACGACGCTTTCCTTGTGCGGGAGGGAGGGCGGTGGGGGGCGCTCGGGGATCCGACCGAGGTAGCGTTGATTGTGTCTGCGGAAAAAGCCGGGTTGGTGCATGCACACGTTCAGGAGTGGCACCCGCGGCTGGATGTGATTCCATTTGAATCGACGCACCAGTACATGGCCACGCTGCACGGCGGGGACGGTATGAGGATGGTTTATAAGAAAGGTGCGGTTGAGCGGATTGTTGCCCGCTGCGTGAACGAGTTGGATTCAGGCGGGGGGATCGTCCCACTGCGCGCCCATCAGATTCATGAGGTGGCGGAACGCATGGCGGCTGAGGGGCTGAGGGTGATCGCGCTCGCGAGGCTGGAGGTTGCCGAGCATTGTGGACGGGTGGATCATTCGGCGGTGGCTTCTGGCCTAACTTTTCTTGGGCTGCAAGCAATGGCGGATCCGCCCAGGAAAGAAGTTGCGATGGCGGTGCGGCGTTGTCGCATGGCGGGAATCGCGGTGAAGATGATCACCGGCGATCATGTGTTGACGGCCGTGTCGATTGCCAAGCGCGTTGGATTGTGTAGGGGCCGCCAGCCCCGGGTGGTTAGTGGAAGGGAGATGGATGACATGGCGCCGGAGCAGCTCTGTGAGGCGGTCCTTGGGGCGGATATTTTCGCACGGGTCTCGCCCGCCCAAAAATACATGATTGTCGGAGCGCTGCAGCGCAGCGGAGAGGTGGTTGCAATGACCGGTGACGGGGTGAACGATGCCCCCGCATTGCGGCGCGCCGATATCGGGATCGCCATGGGGTTGAGCGGAACTGACGTGGCCAAGTGCGCGGCGGACATGGTTCTAACCGATGACAACTTCGCTTCCATCGAGGTGGCGGTGGAGGAGGGGCGGCATATTTTTGATAATCTCACCAAGTTTCTGGTGTGGACGGTGCCAACCAACGCTGGCGAAGCCTTGGTCATCTTTTGCGCCGTGGTCTTTGGGGTGGCGCTCCCTGCGCTGCCCGTTCAGATGCTATGGGTGAACTTGGCCACAACCATGTTTCTGGGGTTAACACTGGTTTGGGAGCCGAGGGAAAGAGATTTGATGAGGCGGCAACCGAGGGATCCGTCGATGGGGATTGTGGGCCGGATGCTGGTGATTAAGAGCGCGGTGGTGACGCTTCTTGTGCTGGGATGCGCCTTCGGGCTGTTTTTGTGGGAGGTGCGGATTGGCTCGACGCTGTCGGTTGCGCGCACGGTTGCGGTGAATGCAGTGGTGGTGTTCGAGATTTTTTATCTTTTCAGTTGCCGCTCGCTAAGTTCTCCGGCGTGGAGTTGCGGGTTTGGAAAAAATCGCAAACTACTTTTGGGGGTGTTGCTGATGGGCGTGGCGCAGGCGCTGTTCACATATCAACCGTGGATGAACCGGGTGTTTCAGTCGGCGCCCCTGGATTGGGAGGCGTGGGCGAGGCTTCTGGCGGTTGTGGTGGTTGCATTCGCGGTAGTGGAGGTTCAAAAAGCGTTTTCAAAAGGGGACGCGCAGCCGGGACCCGCGGCGTGATG
>CAMDSZ010000212.1 GCA_945906945.1 Akkermansia muciniphila | reverse complement strand
CCTTGTCTTTCCTGCAGGGCGCCGGAGAGTTATTTTCGAGCACCGGCCAGTAGGGTGCGGGTCCGGTTCTTATGCTTGCCTGCGGATTGGACTTTCGCTGCGCTGATCAAAGCTCGCATGACGCTGAAAACGCCCGCCCGGCGCTCGTCTCCTGCTCCAAAAGCGATCCATTGAATGGAATGCTTGCACATCCGGCCAAATCTCCGCGTACCCCGAGGAAAATACTTTCCGTCGTTAATTTCCAATGCGCCCGTCTGACTCTTTCAGGTTTCTTTTTGTTACTAAGCGCGATTGTGGTTTTTGGAAAAAGTGTGGAGGTCAGCTCCGCCGTGACGGAAGCGCTTCCTGAGGTACGCGCAGGCGCTTGTGCGGTGGACATCACGCCGGAAACGCTCCCGGTGATCGTCAATGGTGAGTTTCTGAGCCGTGAAATAAATACGGTAAAAGACCGCCTGCATGCCCGTGCGATCGTGCTTGAAAGTGGTGCGGAGCGATTCGCGATCTGTGTCGTTGATTCGCTCACCATCGGACGGGAACTGCTGGACGAGGCCAAGCAAATCGCCTCCGATCAAACAGGGATTCCAACCGAACGGATGCTGATCTCTGCGACGCACACGCATTCCGCGCCCTCGGTGATGGCCTGTTTGGGCACCGAAGTCGATTGGGCTTACGCGTGGTTTCTGACACGTAAGATTGCAGAGGCTGTTGCAGGTGCGAACGAGCGTCTGCAACCGGCGCGCATCGGGTGGACTTCGGTTCCGGCATGGGGTTTCACTCATTGCAGGCGCTGGATTTTCCAGCCTGCGCACGAGCAAATGGATCCGTTCGGAGTTCTGTCCGCCCGCGCAAACATGCATCCCGGCTACGGCAACCCTCATGTGGTTTCGCCTAGCGGACCCGTTGATCCATCCGTGGGAATCATGTCGATTGAAACAAGGGCAGGCGCGCCGCTTGCGTTGCTGGCAAACTTCTCAATGCACTACGTCGGAGCGCAGCCATTGTCCGCCGATTATTTTGGAGCATTCGCAAGCGGGCTTGGCCGCGCACTCGGCGCTGATCCGAAAACCTTCGTTGCAATCATGTCGCAGGGAACATGCGGGGATGCCCAGTGGATGGACTATAGCCAGCCCCGGCAGCAGCAGCCAACGGATTACGCCAAGGGCCTCATACAGATCGTCGCGCAGGCCTCTCGCAATATCCCGCACCATGCGCGCATTCCCATTCAAATGACGGAGTCGAAGATGACCCTAAACCGGCGGATGCCGGACGCGGCGCGGCTCGCATGGGCTAGAAATATTGTTGCTACACTTGGGCAGCGGCCGCCGCGCACCATGCAAGAAGTTTATGCCAAGGAGCAGATCTTGATCGCTGCCGAGCCGAAAAGGGAAATCAAACTGCAGGCGCTGCGGGTTGGGAACCTTGGAATCACGGCTCTACCGGTGGAGGCGTTCGCGCTGACGGGATTGAAGATAAAGGAGCAAAGCCCGATGGAGGTCACTTTCCACATCGGTCTTGGAAATGGAAGTGAAGGGTATGTGCCGCCACCCGAGCAACACAAGCTGGGCGGTTATACAACGTGGCTGGCACGAACGGCCTCGCTGGAGGTTGCTGCGGAGCCGAAAATTGTCGAGGAAGTCCTGTGTTTGCTCGAATCGGTGAGTGGATTAAATCGAAGATCCCCTGGTGATTCTCCAAGCCGCTATGAGGATGTGATTTTGGCGGACCGTCCGCAGGCATTTTGGAGGTTGAACGATTTGAGCGGGAGTGCGCCGCGCGATCGCGTTGGCATTTACAAAGCCGTTTTTGAGGACGGCGTTGTATTCGGGCTTCCGGGGGTGCAGCGATCGGTGAGTGCAACATCCCAACGCCCAGAGGATGAATCCGTCTTTCAGGCCGCGGGAGTTAACCGGGCGGCTCATTTTGCCAGTGGCCGGATGAAAGTCGCGCTGCAAGAGCTTGGGCCGAATTATACGGTGGAGTTCTGGGTGTGGAATGGCATGCCGCACCATCTTCGGCCAGTGGCAGGTTGGCTGTTTTCGAGGAGCATGGAAGGCAACACCAAAGCCGCAGGCGATCATCTTGGAATCGCAGGCAACGCACCGAACACCACGCCAGGCTGCCTGTTGCTCTGGAACGGCGCGGG
The DNA here is from genome assembly GCA_945906945.1 of Akkermansia muciniphila. Lineage (GTDB taxonomy): Bacteria > Verrucomicrobiota > Verrucomicrobiia > Chthoniobacterales > Chthoniobacteraceae > Chth-196. The sequence continues at coordinate 4,931 of CAMDSZ010000212.1, read as the reverse complement.
GTTTGAACGTGCACTTTGCGGGTCCACGCCGCTTTCGACGGGACGCTGGCACCACGTTGTGTTGGTACGTGATCGTGAGGCAGTGAGAGTCTACCTCGATGCGAAACTGGAGATTCAAGGGGATGCGAACCGCGATTCGACGCGCGGGGCGCAGACGGCATTTTTTGGGGGGCGATTCGACAGTGTGGAGGGCCTGGAGGGGCGTATGGACGAGATTGCCCTCTATGACTTCCCATTGCGTGCTGATCGCGTGAAAGCACATTTCGGGATAATCGAGTGCGCTGAAGGTCGCTGAATTCCGCTTGCGGGCGTTGCAGGGAAGCCATGGGTACGCGAATAGGCCCGAACCAACGGTGCAGCGAAGAGCGCACTGGTCAGATCACGCCAAAATACCCTTCACCACATGCGCCTCTTCCACGCCGGTGAGCCGCGTGTTTAATCCGCGGAACTTGTGGGTAAAGCGCTGATGATCCACGCCGAGGCAGTGCAGGATGGTCGCGTGCAGGTCCCGGATGTGGACGGGGTTTTCGGTGATGTTGTAGCAAAAATCGTCAGTGGCGCCGTATTCGAGCCCGGGCCTGACGCCGCCTCCGGCGAGCCAGATTGAAAAGCAGCGCCCGTGGTGATCCCTGCCCATGCCCGGATCGCCCAGCTTGCCCTGGCTGAAAACGGTGCGCCCGAATTCGGTGGCAAATACAACGAGTGTGTCGTCCAACAGGCCCCGCTCTTTCAGATCCTTGATGAGCGCTGCAGTGGGCTGATCGATGTCGCGGCATTGGTTTGGTAACTGCCGTGAGATGGCGATGTGCTGATCCCATCCGCGGTGAAAGAGCTGCACGAAGCGGGTGTTTCGCTCGAGCAATCTCCTTGCGAGCAGACAGTTGGCGGCGTAACTGCCGGGCTTGCGTACATCCGGACCGTAGGCTTCTAGCGTGGCGTCCGACTCCTTGCTGATATCGGTGAGATCCGGCACGGAGGTCTGCATGCGATAGGCCATCTCGTAAGCTTTGATCCGTGTGATCGTTTCCGGATCGCCCAGTTCGTCCGCGCGCAGTTGATTGAGTTTCGCGAGGTCATCGAGCATTTCGCGGCGCTGCTCGCGTTCGACTCCGGGCGGATTTCGAAGGTAAAGCACCGGATTGGTCCCAGGACGCAGCCCCACGCCCTGGTAGGACGAAGGCAGAAAGCCGCTTCCCCACAGGCGCGAAAAGATAGGCTGCCCGGGATTCTTGCCGGTGCCCTGTGAAACCATGGCGATGAAAGCCGGCAGATTTTCATTTTCGGTGCCCAGTCCGTAACTCACCCATGCGCCCATGCTGGCGTAGCCGGGAAGCTGGTTGCCGGTGTTCATGTAGGTGATGCCGGGATCGTGGTTAATCGCTTCGGTGTGGAGGCTTTTCACGATGCAGATATCATCGGCGATCGTCTGGATGTGCGGGAGAAGGTCGCTGATCCAAGTTCCATGCTTGCCGCTGCGCTTGCCTTCCTTGAGCGGTGGAACCACGGGATACGCGGTTTGTCCGCTGGTCATGCCGGTAAGGCGTTGCGTGCCCTTGATGCTCGGTGGCAACTCCTCTCCGGCGTGCTTGTGCAGCATAGGCTTGTCGTCGAAAAGGTCGACATGCGACAGGCCGCCGCTCTGGAACAAGCACAGCACGCGCTTCGCTTTTGGGGCAAAGTGCGGGAGCCCCGGCAGGCCGGTCCGCGGCGCTTCATTTGCCGCGCGCAGCATTTCGGGATTTAACAGGGTGCCAAGCGCGGTGCTTCCGATCCCGCGCGAGATATCACCAAGAAAGCTGCGGCGTGTGAGGCTGGCGAGGTGTTCTTGAAATGGATTCATGGTGCAAAAAACGATGGCGTGTTAGTTCCGGGTGACGACCTCGCTGAGATTGAGAATGAGGGACGCGACCTGCATCCATGCCGCGTGCTCCGGGGGAGGAAATTGGGTGTCGCGCGGCGATTCCCCAACGCTGAGAGCCTGCATCGCGGCAGTGGGGTTCGCTGCATAGCGCTTGCGCTCGCGTGCAAGGGCGGATTGCAGGACGACGAGTTCTGCTGATTTAAGTTCGCGCGATGTCGCCTCGGCAATCGCCCAGCGGAGCTTCTCGGCATCGTCTCCGGATTGGCGTAGCATCCGCTCGGCAAGCGCCCGCGCTGCCTCCACAAATTGCGGGTCGTTGAGCGTGACAAGCGCCTGTAGCGGCGTCGTGGTGTTGCCGCGTGAGATGGTGCACACCTCGCGGTTGGGCGCGTCGAACGCCGTCATGTTCGGAGGAGCAGCCGTCCGCTTCAAAAACGTATAAAGACTCCGCCGGTAAAGCTTCTCGCCATGGTCCTGTACAAAGGTCTGCGCTGTTGCCGGAGTGCTACCATAGTGGCTGACCTCGCGCCACAGGTCGCCAGGCATGTAGGGGTTCACGCTGGGGCCGCCGACGCGCGGCACGAGCAGGCCGCTGGTTTTCAACGCGGTGTCGCGAAGCAATTCGGCGGGAAGTCGGAACCGAGGGCCGCGCGCGAGAAGCCGGTTCTGCGGGTCGCGCTCAAGCATCGCCTGGGTTGCGGATGAAGTCTGCCGATACGTGTCGCTCATGACGATGAGCTTGATGAGCTGCTTTACATTCCAGCCACTATCCATGAACTCCACGGCCAGCCAGTCGAGCAACTCGGGATGGCTCGGCCACTCGCCCTGCGCCCCGAAGTCAGCAGGCGTGCCAACAATTCCGGTTCCAAATAACATCTTCCAGAAACGATTCACTGCGACGCGAGCCGTGAGCGGGTTATTTCGCATCGTGATCCACATCGCGAGACCAAGGCGGTCGCGACTTGCTCCTTCAGGCATCGGTGGCAAGGCTTCAATGGTCCCAACATCCACCTTCACGGTTGGCTGCGCATAGTCACCGCGATTGAGGATAAACGTATCGCGCGGCTTCGCTGCAACGTCCATGACCATCGTCGGGAAAGGCTGCGTAAGGGCTGCGAGGCGCTCTTCGAGGTTCGCTAGGTTGACGCGGGTCCGCTGCATTTCATCTCCGTGGACCGCGCAGTAAGTCCCGAGAGCTTGCCGTTGGGCCGCGCTGCGCTGTGTTTCTGGAGTCTCCAAGGTGGAGATGATTTCCGGTGGCAGATCGCTATCGTCGTCGTTGCCGGTGATGACGAATAATTCAAAATGGCCGGGCACCAGACTTTTGCCGTGTCCGAAAACAAGCTGCGTCGTCAGAAACGGCGTGCTGGCAGTGCTCAGCGGCTGCGCGAAAGTCGCCGTGAGCCGCACCGGTCCGTTCGCTGTTAGATCGGGAGACCATCCGCTTTCGTTGCGTGGATCCAGGCAGCCGGCCGGCGGATATTTAGGATCCCAAGAACTCGCCGTTGTATGCGAGATGCGCTCAAGCTTATGCAGGTTGATTTGTTCATTCGCGATGGCGCCTGCGGTTGCGGCGATCGCGGTTAAAACGAAGGTGCCCTTTTCTTGTTGCTCATCGGCGGGCGTAGAAGCAGGAGCGCCCTTCGGACGGGCTCGTCGATCCTTTGGCCCGCTGCCCCAGCCGCCGCCGGGCAGGGATGGATCCGGATGAAAAATGACGCGTATGCCGTTGACCGGTTTGTCCAGCTTCGGCAGTTCCATCAGAAAGTCGTAGGCCGCCAAATCGCCGACCTGCGGGAGGCGCACGCCGTTTTCGCCATCCAATTCAAATCCATTGCCGCGGTTTGGCGTGGAGATTTTCAACAGTCGCGCAGGATGAACCTCAAGTTGCTTTCCGCGAACTGCGAGCCGTGCGAGCTGTTGTTGCTCCCAACTGCCGAGAGTCTTAGCGTCGGGTCTTTCAAGCGTTTCTTTGAGCACGCCGATCTGTTTTTCTAACGCCGGAAGCTCGTCGGTTTTGAGCACAGTGTTCGCGCTGATGAACGGACCCGGATTCACGCCACCGTTGCCATCGAGCCCGCGGTCGCTGAGCGAATTAAAAAAAGCGAATATTTTGAAATAATCTTTCTGCGTGATGGGATCAAATTTGTGATCGTGACATTGCGCACAGCCGAGAGTGAGCCCAAGCACAGACTCGCCAAGCGTCTTGACCCGGTCAGCGTTGTAGTTGGTGAGGTTTTCCTCCGGGATTGTTCCGCCCTCGTGGGTGACCATGTTGTTGCGCTGAAATCCGGTGGCGATCAGTTCGGCATCGGTGCGCTGCGGGAGCAAGTCGCCTGCGAGCTGCTCCACAAGAAAACGGTCGTAGCGTTTGTTATCATTGAAAGCCTGAATTACCCAGTCGCGCCACAGCCACATGCTGCGGCCCCCGTCGATGGAGAAGCCGTTCGAATCGGCATAGCGCGCCGCGTCGAGCCACTCCAGCGCCATGCGCTCGCCAAAATGCGGCTTCGCGAGCAACCTCTCAACGAGCTGCTCGTATGCCTTTGGATTTGGGTCCGAAACAAACGACCGCACTTCCTCAGCCGTGGGTGGAAGTCCTGTGAGATCGAGTGATGCGCGGCGTATGAGCATCGAGCGGTCGGCTTCCGCCGATGCGTTGGTTCTTTCCTCAGAGAGCCGCTGCCGCACAAGCGCGTCAATCGCATTTGTCGCGCCATGCGGAACGGGAGGACGCTGCGGCGGGATAAAAGACCAGTGCCCCGCATACTTTGCACCCTGCTCAATCCACGCCTTGACCTTCGCCTTTTCCGTCTCCGTCAATTTGAGGTGTGATTTCGGCGGGGGCATCAACTCATCTTGGTCGTCGCTAATGATGCGCAGCCAAGCCTCGCTGTTTTTTAAGTCTCCTGGCTTGATCGGTGTCACTCCCTTGCGCTCGGCGTAGGCGTGCTCGGCGATATCCATCCGCAGCTTGGCTTTGCGCCCCTTTTCATCAAATCCGTGGCACGAGAAGCAGTTCTCCGAAAGGATGGGCCGTATGTCGCGGTTATAGTCAATGGTCGCGGCC
>CAMDSZ010000211.1 GCA_945906945.1 Akkermansia muciniphila | reverse complement strand
GGTTCTTAGTCGGCTTAGGGATGGTCGTTTGGTTCGTTGTGGCAGTCTGGCGGTAGTCAGAGGGGGAGAATCCGGTGGATAAATCTGAAGGCGGCCGCCTGCGCTGCGATTGCAATCAGTTTGCTTGTGCTAAGAATTTTTGCAGTGAAGGATCCTACAACGAGAAGAGCCGCCTGTTCTGGCCGAGGTGTGGGGACGCAGGTTTCCAAGCTTTGTCTGAGAACGGAAAATGGCGAAGGACTTGCTCCTATTCGGGCGTGGCTTCCATCATCGGTCCTTCTTGAGTGAATTGAGTGAACCCCAAACAACGAACTAAAAATCAGCTAACCGATTATGAAAAAATTCCTAGCCGTCCTGTGCGCTTTTGCGCTCGCTCCCGTTGCTCTGTTTGCAGGTGATTTTCCTGACATCAGCATCGCTGAGCTCAAGAAAGCGATCGCAGAGAAGAAAGTCGTGCTCATCGATGTGAACGGAGCCGAGTCCTACAAATCAGGCCACGTCCCGACAGCGCTCGACTACACCAAAATCTCTGGTGACATCGCGGCGGCTCTCCCCGCGGATAAAAGCACATTGATCGTGGCCTATTGCGGCGGGCCCTCTTGCAACGCGTATACCCGTGCGGCAAATGCTGCAGCGAAACTTGGGTACACCAACGTGAAACATCTCTCCGCTGGAATCAGCGGCTGGCTGCAGGCCAAAGAACAGACTGAGAAATAAGCGGCGGACGTCAGTTGAATTCATTGGAAGGCGGAACGATTTAAAATTGTTCCGCCTTCTTATTTGTCCGAACCTATTCGGCCGTAATGTTGAAAGATTCAGTAGTTGGCAACTTCAGTTGCCGACTTCAAAGCGACAGAGGCGTGACCGTGTGTTAGCCATGGTCGGAACTGCGCTTTGCTGCGCAGGGAATCTACGTTTTCAAAAAAGCGCTCCAGCTCCGCCGAGGCTCGGATTGCAACAAAGAGGTGGAGAAGCCGCGAAGGGGCTCACCCCATACCAATGTAAAGACGTGTAAGCGCAGCTGGGACGACGCGCCCCCAGCTGGAGGCCGTGATTTGAGCGAGTCCACTTCAATCGGTGCTTCAGAGCCCACGGGGCCGGTCACGCCCCCCAGAGCCTTGGCCGACTCAAATGATTCTGCACTTTGGATGCTCCGGAGTCTGACCCCGGCTTCGGTCGCCAGTTTCAGCGAAAATAAAAGGCGCAACCCCGCGTAGAAGTTGCGCCTTCTTTTTAGAATGCCTTCAAAGGCGAGTTCTCTTGTTTAGAAAACAAACTTCATACCCGCCCTGAATTGGAAGTTGTTTACGTCCGCGCGAGAGAAGCGGTCGCCGTAATAGGTCCAGCGGGTGTCTCCAAACAGACCGATCTGGTTCGGTACAATCCGGTACTCAAGCCCTGCTCCCAAGTGCGCACTGCCCATGGTAGAGGCACCCGTGGTCACGCCGCCTCCCACAAACCCGTAGGGAGCGAGACGCAGGTCTTGGATCGGCATCCGCAGAATGACGCTCGCGGTAAATTGTCCGAGATCCACGGTGCCGTTGCCGCGTGCCGAGTTTTCATCGCCCTGCAACCATGCGCCGTCGATTCCGAGTCCGAAGTTTAGGGTTGGAAAGTATGCTGCCCCCAAGCCCAGACCGTATGCGTCTTTACGGAAGGGGCCGGCATGATTTGGTGCTTTGCCAACGCCTGCGATGCCAAAGGCATCAATTTGAAGTTCCTCAGCAGCGAACGCTTCGCTCTGATGGCTCTTGCCGGAGCGCGATTGCAGTCGTGCATCTGCTTGGCCCGCATGGGAGCTGACGCCGAGGGCGCACAGGGCGGAGATTGAAAAAATAGGGAGTTTCATGAGTTTGTTGATGGGTACTGATGTGAGACTCGGTTCATAGCGCCGAGCGACTCTGGGAAATTCGCTTTGGTGCACCCCGTTGGATGGGTTTTCGGTTTCTTGCCCTGTTTTGCTTCTGCGGATATGTTCCGGAATGCTCCCGTGGTTCAAAGACCGTTTTCCGCTTTATGTAGCTCCGATGGCTGGGATAACGGACACGCTTTTCCGCGGCTACTGCAAGGAATTTGGTGCGGACGTCGTCGTGACTGAATTTGTCGCGGCGGAGGGAATTTTCAGGCGCAACGCGCGGACTCTCGAGTACCTCGAGTTTACCGAAGCCGAGCGACCCTTGGGAATTCAGCTCTTCGGCTCGGACCCAGACCATCTTGGCCGCGCAGCGCAGATGGTGTGCGAGTGGAAAAATCCCGACTTCATCGACCTCAACTTTGGTTGTCCGGTCAACAAGGTCGTATCTAAAAATGGCGGCTCCGCGTTACTCAAGGATTGCCCGCTGCTTGAAAAAGTCGCGCGTGCTGTGGTGAAGGCTGTTGCCCCGCACCCGGTCACCGCTAAAATCCGCATCGGCTGGGATCAAAAAAACATCAATGCGCTCACCACGGCTCGTCTTTTGGAGGACTGCGGTATTCAAGCGCTCGCGGTTCACGGACGCACCAAGGAGCAGGGTTATTCAGGGTTGGCTGATTGGGAAGTCATCGGGAAGGTCGCGCAGGCTGTCCAAATCCCAGTGATCGGCAATGGGGATATTCAATCTCCCCAGGATGTCGCGCAGAGACGTTCTCTCGGGGTCGCTGGCGTGATGCTCGGTCGCGCCGCCATGAGTGCTCCCTGGGTGTTTGCGCAGATTCAGGAATTCCTGAAAACAGGCGAACTCATTGAGGAACCACCCCTTGAGGATCGCTGGAAGCATATTGTGCGGCATTGTCGCGACGGCGCTAAACGTATTGGTAATGAGACCATCGCCATGCAATGCATGCGCTCCAGGCTGATGGCTTATTCCCGCGGATTTCCGGAAGCGAAATATCTTCGCTCGCTGTTCTCGGGCATTGCGTCGCTCGGCGAACTGGAGGATATCGCAGGGGCTCACATCGTGCGAAACGCTCAACTCGCCGAACCAGTGGCGGAAGATGTTGGAGTTGCGCTTGCGTGATCAGCGTTGTTTTGGCTGTGTGGAATGGCGTTTGTTGAAAGTGACCTCGTCAGTCTGCGGCTTGCTTTTGCAGTAGGTTTTTTTCGACCTCGCCGATTAATTCTGAGGCAGTGCGCCCGAGGCCTCGCAACGTGTGGATTGAGAGGGCGTCATCGCGTTTGGCAAGTCGTTTTCCTGATGCATCGGTGAGCAGCGGGCAGTGGTAAAATGCCGGCTCGGGATGCTCCAATGCGCGCCAAATCAGAAGCTGTCGAAACGTGCTTGTGATTAAGTCGCGGCCTCGGACGACTTCGGTGATCCCCATCAGTGCGTCATCCACGGCGGACGCAAGTTGGTAGGATGGAAAATCGTCCCTTCGCCAGATCAAGAAATCGCCGAAGTCCTCGCGTGCGACCGCAGATTGTTTGCCTTGGGCGAGGTCGTTGAAGGTGAGTGTTTCGCGGACCGGGATCCTAAAGCGCCAGTTAACTCCGCTCCGTGGAGTTTTGAAAGTCGCTGGATCAGGTGGACGACAGGTGCCGGGATAAATCGGCTCTTCATCAAGAGGATGCGGTGCGCTTAGGGCTCTTGCCACTTCGCTCCGCGTGCAGTGGCACGGGTAGATCAGGCCCAGCCGCCGGAGGGTCTCAAACGCCTCTTTGTAGGGGTCGATCCTTGCGCTTTGTGAGTAGGGGGCATTAGGGCCGCCGAGGTCCGGACCCTCATGCCATTGGAGCCCAAGCCAATGCAGGTCATCCAAGGCAGCCTGTAAGAACTCCGGCCTGCATCGATCGCGGTCGAGGTCGTCGTCTCTGTAAATAAGGGTCCCTTTGGCGACTGCAACCCTTGCAGCTGCGGTAAGAAAGGTGGCAGCGTGCCCTAGGTGCAGGCGGCCGCTTGGCGACGGTGCAATCCGTCCCCGGTAGGCGCGGGATTCGGGGCGTACGAGGGACATACGGCGGTTTTCGGAGGCGGATCCGATATTGCTAGGGTAACCCCTAGGTGAATCCAACTTAAATGCCATACGAAACCAACTCAGGCGCCGCCCCAAAACGCATTGTGCTCGTCGACGATCATCCATTCATGCGGATGGGGCTCGCCCAGTTCATCAATGCTCAGAATGACATGGTTGTTTGCGGCGAAGCCGCTGAGCCGCACGAAGCAATGGCCGTGGTGGAGAATTGCCGGCCCGACTTGATCCTCACCGATCTCAACCTTCCAGGAAAAGGCGGGCTTGAACTCATCAAAGACCTGCGGGCGATGTATCCGAGAATTCCTATCCTGGTGGTATCTATGCACGACGAACCGCATTACGCGCCCCGGGTGCTGCGAGCTGGGGCGCGCGGATATGTCATGAAGAGCGAGTCGGTCGTCCGGCTCGCCGGCGCCATCCGCGAAGTGTTGCGTGGAAAAATGGTGGTGAGCGAGCGTTTGGCGTCGCTCATTCTCGAGATCTATTCGGGCAAGTCCGGGGACAAACCCGAAGTGCCCGAAGCTCGGCTCTCCGATCGCGAAATGGAGGTGCTCGCCCTCATAGGCAGCGCTGTCGGCACCCGGGCGATCGCTTCGCGTCTGAACATCAGCATGAAAACTGTGGAAGCTCACCGCGGGAACATCAAGCGCAAGCTCGGACTGGACTCCTCTCCAGAGTTGGTTCGCTACGCCATATGTTGGATGGAGGAGAGCGGGCAGGCAGAGACCGCTCTGCCAAAAGCCTCCTGATTCCGATCTCCTTTGTAACCTCCAAACGGGGGAGCTCAGTTTAACTCGTGCTACAGCGCGCCGTATTGCGGGCTTTTCTCCGCAGGGGCGCGCTGTAACATTTTCCTCATGAGGTTACTCTTCCAAATTTGCGTTTCGGTTGCATTGTCATCGGTCTCGGCGCTGGCAGCCGAGTTTGATGTGGTGGTTTATGGCGGCAATTCCGCCGGTGTGATCGCCGCAGTACAGGCTAAAAAAATGGGTTTAACGGTGGTGATTGTTGGCCCTGACAAGCATCTCGGAGGACTCTCCAGCGGCGGCCTCGGGTTCACCGATACCGGCAACAAAGGAGTGATCGGCGGTCTAGCGCGTGATTTTTATCACCGTGTGTGGAAAGCCTATCAGGAACCGGCCGCTTGGAAATGGCAGCAAGCATCCGAATACGGAAACAAAGGACAGGGAACGCCCGCAATCGACGGTACACAGCGCACCATGTGGATCTTTGAGCCGCACATCGCCGAGGAAATTTTCGAGGGGTACGTTCGTGAAAACAACATTCCCGTTGTTCGTGATGAATGGCTCGACCGCAAGTCGGGTGTGGTCTGTGAGGGGGGTAGGATTCGCCAGATCAAAATGATTTCCGGTAAAATTTTTGAAGGAAAAATGTTTATCGATGCGACCTACGAGGGGGATCTGATGGCTGCCGCCGGTGTGGATTATCATGTCGGGCGCGAGGCGAATTCCGTCTATGACGAAAAGAGGAATGGGATACAGGTCGGCGTGCTTCATCACGGCCATCACTTCGGGGTGATCAAGGAAAACATCAGTCCTTATAAAGTTCCGGGCGACCCTAACAGCGGTCTGTTGCCGCGAGTGAGCGCTGTTTCTCCCGGGGAGTATGGAATGGGAGACAATCGGGTGCAGGCTTATTGCTACAGGTTCTGCGCGACTGACGTCGCCGAAAACCGATTGGCATTCCCAAAACCCGCAGGTTACGACGCCTCACAGTACGAGCTTGCGCTGCGTGTTTTGAAAGCGGGCTGGCGCGAGACTTTCCGTAAATTTGATCCGATCCCAAATCGTAAAACCGATACCAATAATCACGGTCCGTTCAGCTTTGATAACATTGGGATGAATTACGATTATCCCGATGGTTCTTACGAGCGGAGGCGCGAAATACTGGAAGAGCACCGCACCTACCAGCAGGGGTTTTTGTACTTTCTAGCAAATGATCTGCGTGTTCCCTCCGATGTGCGTGAGAAGGCGGCCTCCTATGGCTTGCCCAAAGATGAGTTCAAGGACAACGGACACTGGCCGCACCAGATCTATGTGCGCGAGGCGCGGCGGATGATTGGCAAGTTTGTGATGACAGAAAACGAACTTACTAAGCGCCGACCGACGCCGGATTCGATCGGGATGGGTAGCTACACGATTGATTCGCACAACGTGCAGAGGTACGTCACGCCCGAGGGGTTTGTGCAGAATGAGGGCGACATTGGCGTCGGGATCACTCCCTATGAAATTGCGTATGGATCGCTCGTGCCAAAAAACGGTCAAATCATAAATCTGCTGGTGCCCGTATGCATGAGTAGCTCCCACATCGCTTATGGCAGCATACGGATGGAGCCGGTGTTTATGATCCTTGGACAAAGCGCCGCCACGGCGGCTGCCCTCGCGATTGATCGCAAGTGTGCGGTGCAGGACGTTCCTTACTCGCTCTTGAGCGAGCGTCTTGCGGCGGATGGGCAAGTGTTGCACTACGCACCAGTAGACGGATCCGCCGCTACAGACAGTCATGGATCTGAATCTGTCGCGCAGTTGAAGGGCGTTGTGGTAGATGACGAGGCGGTCGAGTGGGTTGGTGAGTGGGGATCCAGTCGTGCGGGCCAGCATTTTGGCGCGGGATATCACCACGATAAAAACGCTAGAGACGGCAAGACCTCAGCGATGTTCAGTGCAAAATTATCGAAGGCGGGAAGGTATGAAGTCCGGTTTGCGTATTCCGAAAATCCCAATCGTTCGAGCAAAACCATCGTGAAGATTCATCATTCGAAAGGAACCGATGAGCGCTCGGTTAACCAGCGTGAGAAGCCAGGATTGGATGGTCGGTTTGTCTCCCTTGGCACTTTCGATTTCGCAGAGGGCAGCGTAGCGAAAGTTGAGGTCTCCAATGCGGGAGCCGACGGATATGTGGTGGTTGACGTGGTGCAGTTTCTTCCGGTTCGATAATTGGCGGCTCCGGCTTCGCTTCGATTGATTGTGGCTAGAGCGCAGCGGACAAAAAACTTCCCTCAGCATTAAATCGTGCTCCAAGCTGGCCGGCAGAATCCGCAGTTTCTAATCAACGCCACGCAGCAGCCGTTTTTTTCTAAGTCATGAAATTCGAGCTCGCCGATGCCATCAACTGGTACGTGGTATTTCTTTTCTCGATTTGC
>CAMDSZ010000210.1 GCA_945906945.1 Akkermansia muciniphila | reverse complement strand
GGTGAGAGACAGGCGCTTTAAGGATCTGATTGGCCCTGGGATGGTACTGATCATTTTTCGAAGACGCGTACTCGATGAACGGTAAGGGTCCAAAAGGCACTATCAACCACCCAGCCAGAGCATACATTTTTCTTTTTTTCGATGTATTTCGCCGAAGTTACTCTGGAAGGACCAGCCAAGGGCGTAACTGTGTACGGATTTAGGGTCACTTTGACGCGATTTCGTTCGAATCAACCTCGGCGGTCATGGGCGCTTGAGATGCAGACACGAGCGTACTCAACCCATCCTCGGCTGGGTCACTGACATTTTTATTTTTTCTGAAACGACGGTTTTTTGCCGAATTTCATTCCAAGTTACTTTACTATAACTGTTTGCAACTTGTACACCAGCTGTACAGCTTTGGCTGCCCTGCGAAATCATAAGCGCTTCTTACAAAGATCGTCACCAAAACCACCAGCTTACTACCAAGTATACCGCATACAGGCCGTGGAGTCGAGACGTTTTTATCCTCTGAATGATACTCTAAGCAGACCTTTCCATTTTCAGCCGCTCAGCCAGCCATACTTTAATAATGGACTGACGAGTCACTCCAACCCTGTCCGCTTCCCTATCCAAGCTCTCAATCATCCAGATTGGCAGATCCACGTTCACACGTTTCTGCTCAAGGTTTGGCCTTCGCAAGGTCGAAAGATCGAGGTGCGGCAGTAGATCCGTACCCGCGTCAAAGATATCATCAAGTTGCTCTGCCCTCATGGGAGGATGCTAAACCAAACTTTCGCGTCCTCTTTAGTGACCAGTTCGCGATAATTGGTGAAGAGCTTCTGAGGCGAAGTACCCATTTCCAAGGCTACCTCCGCAGCAGATTTGACGTCTGCGAGACGGTAGCTGGCAAAACTATGACGGAAGCCATTCCGCTGAACCGATACTCCTGCATCTTCGCAGATTGCTGAAAATTTTCGAGTCAGGTTGTCTAGGTTTTGCAGGGATGGCGTCACTCGACCGTGTTTTTTAACATGGGGTCTTAGCCATTCCTTAAGATTCGGAGTGATCGGAACAATTCTACGTGATGCGGTCTTGGTCTTTTCGGCAGACAAAGCAATGTGAGACCGACCGAGGTTTACATATTGCCAGTCCAAACGAAAAATCTCAGAACTTCTGAGCCCTGCGAACGCAGCGATAGCAAGCGTCGGAACCATCTCAGAATCCGTCACGCCTAAAATTCTTGTCATCTCATCTGGCGTGTAGATTCCAATATCCGAGGGCTTCTCGTTGACCTTGCTAACCAATTCGGCAGCGTGCTGTTCATTTTTGGGTAAATATCCGGATTCTTTGGCAAAGGAGAAGAGCGTGGAAATGGCAGAACGTAGGTTGTTATTCGTGCGCCCCTTCCCTTGTCGCGACAACCACTGCTTGATGTCCGGAGTTCCAATCGATGCAATCGAGCATTCGAACGCTGAAGCGAACCGCCTCAGTTTTCGTCCAATATCTTTAACGTAGTATTCAGAGAGCCCTTCCCGTTCTTTGGCCTCCAAAAATTTCTTGAGCAGCTTTGGAACCTCTATCTCTGGCAGTGCTTGCGTTTCCCTAGCCTTCATGTAGGCCTCAACAGCTTCGCGTAGCGACCCGTACCCTCCAAGGATTTCCATCGCGTCAACGTACTGCTGACAAACACTGGCGAGGCTCACATCCCCACATTTCCTGAGAATTTGCGAGGCAGACCTGTAATCGGCAATCTCATCGCTTGAAAGAGCCGCAACGTGCCCCAGCCCTTCGGATAACTGTTCCGCAATCCGTTTCGCTAAAGATTTTGCCTTGGCGAGGGTATTGCTGCACTTACGCATTCGTCTCCCTGCCTGAGTGTAGACCAGGGTGTACCCCGCATAGGTCTTTCCATGCTTGGCGTGCGGTGTGTCATAGATAAACACACTCGTGCCCTTGTACGTCACAGTTTCCAATGGACCCGGTTTCTTTACAGCCATACAACTGAATGTCGTGAGTTTGCGATCGGGTTACTCTGAAATCTAAAAGACCGAATGATCGAGGGTCAAAACGCGTGCCGTGTTTTTTTGGGATGTCTTTAGCCAGCTCCCCTTCCCCAGCATGCTTAAAGTTTCATCAATGAATTCCACCTCATTCGCACTGCTTCAAGGTCCGCAGAGCTCAATTTCCCAAGCTTTTTAACAAGCAAAGTTTTTTCCATGGTTACGATTCGATCTAATCGAGCCACGGACGGCTTTAAGAGGCCTTCCTCTGTCCATCCGGACAAAATCACATCAAGCACACCCGTTCTTAAAACGGACGTAATCCTGCAAACAACCGCATCCGCTTCCAGATCGAACAGCACCAAAACGGGCCGTAGCTTGCCGTCAGCACCATCGGTGCTGGGCATCCGAAACAAATGAACCTCACCAAACACAGAGCTAATCTTCAGGCCAGAGAATCGTAGATTGCATCCTCGGGAGCATCGTCACGCAAAAATTGCCGATAAGAAGCACTCCTCCACTCAGAATCATCGGCAGCAAGCGCTGGCATGATGATCACCTTGAACAAACCATCCTTGGGCAACTGGGCGGCAGCTTCGTCAGGAATGTGAAGCCACCCGCCCGAGCTGAGCTCCACGTTAAATTCGACAGCGTTCATATTTGAAAGATAACACGGCACCGAGACAGCCCCAAGAAGTTTGGCCCCTAACAGGATTTGCGCTTCATTGGATCACGCTTTGACTTTGCGAACGGAGTCAAATTTGTCAGGAAAGTGTCAGGAAAACGAGCATTTAACTTTAAATTGCTGACGTTCAACGTAAAGTTGAATCTTTCGATTCCCTTAACCCGCTCCACTTTCATACGATTCATCTTTACGGTTGATCACTGCTGGGGTCGAAGGGGCATTCCCAAAAAAAAGGGGGTCTAGGGTCTACTAACTCTGCGTGGGCGACGGGTTCGTATAAAAGTTTGATGAACCCGAGGATTTCAGTTGCCTTTACCATCGCAAATTTCCCGTTGCGCGTTCGCTTGCCTCAGATAAATCAAAGCCTCGAGCGAGGCATCTCGAGTCCCGAGTTCCTGCATTTCCCCACACCAAATAGCTGGAAATTGGTCACTGGCATTGTACGATTGTCAGCTTGTCGCAGGATTACTGCAGCAATCCCCCTGCTGCGCCTTTTTGATAAGGTTCATTAGGAAATTTTTAGGAAAAATCGCTAGGAAAACTACACTATGGCTGACGCTTCAAACCGATACGCTCAAAACGTCAAAGGTCAATTTTACGTGGATGATCAATGCATTGACTGCGACTTATGCAGGGAAACCGCTCCCGCAAATTTCAAGCGCGACGATGATGGCGGTCACTCTTACCTCTACAAGCAGCCCGAAACGCCAGAAGAGGAAGCCATGTGCAAGGAGGCAATGGAAGGTTGTCCCGTAGAGGCAATCGGAGACGACGGAGAATAACCCGGATCTAACCGCTTGAATCCTCGGATCAAAGCAAGGGTTCTCGAGGAATGGAGGGGCTTGCCTGATCGCCCACTTCTGAAGGAAAAGGACTCGACCCCGTCCGTACAAGCTCTGGTACAGCTGACACTGCGGAAACTGGGCCTTCAGGATAGGATCAGAGAGGAGGAAATCAGCGCCGCTTGGAGGGATATCGTCGGGGACTTCCTTGCAGCGCACTCAACTCCAGCTGGACTTACCTCTGGTGTTCTCATGGTCAGAGTCCTTCAACCGACCATTCATTTCGAATTGGAGCGGGTTTGGAAGAAAAGAGTCTTGGAAAAACTCCAAGTAAAATTCGGAAAAGCCGCTGTTCGCAGCATCCGATTCAGAATCGGCTGACACGGCACTGTCCTCGCTCTGATTCAGCGTGCACTTACTGTGCGAGGCACACGAGGTTCCCCGCATTGTCGCGGAGGTAGAGGCGACCGTCCACCAACACAGGCTGCGCCCATGTACGCTGCTTCAGCACGGGCTTCCTGAGGATCTGCTTGAACGCGTCACCTCTCGCCTCTGCCACAACCAAGTCCCCCTTTTCCGAAACACAAATCAGTTTGCCGCCCGCTGCAATCAGCGCCCCACCTTTCACGCTCTTCTCCTCCCATTGCCGTTCGCCAGTTAGCGAACTAATGCACACCAAATTGCCGCCACCCGTGTTCCCATCTATCCCAAAGATAAACTCCCCCCAAACCGTGGGCGAGTTGATGTGACACCTCAAATTTTTATTCCTCCATACTTCGGAAACCTTGTCTCCGCTGATCTGCACCATGCAGGCTCCCGCATTGTATCCGGAAGAAATCATCAAGCGATCCCCTCCGGTAGGAAGCGGCGAGGCCGCATGAACATTATAGTCCGTCTTCCATAGGTGGCGCCACAATTCGCGCCCCGTTCGTGGCTCAACTCCGATCAGTGCCCCCGCTTTAAAGAAAACGAGAGTTGACCGCTCCTCAAGATTCACCGCCAAAGGTCCCGCATACGAAATTTTATCGGTTCCACTCTTCCATCGGAGCTCTCCAGAGTCTGCATCTAATGAGATCGTGGAAGCCCCAAGCCCGCCGGCGTCAATGATGACTTGTTCACCATAGACTAGGGGAGCTCCGCTGAATCCCCACTCGGGTTTCACGGCGCCAAAATCTACGACCAGATGCCGCTTCCAGCGCACAGTTCCGGTTGCTATGTCGAGGCAGTACACGTGTCCCTCATGGCTAAGAACATAAAGCCCAGACTTCCCAAGGGTCGGAGTTGCGCGAGATCCCCCTTCAAATAAGTTTGGATCCAAGGCGACCGGGTACGAAAACTTCCACCGCTCCCTACCATTGCCAGCACTTAAACAACGCACCACCTCATTTTCCCCAGAATGCCCAGCCGTGAACAGCCAGCCATCAGAAACAACCGAGGAGGAGGAACCGACTCCGACCTGAGCACGCCATACCTCGCGGACCACGCCCTGACCGACAAGCCATCCACCCTCTGCCACCACGCCGTTTGCAAACGGCCCCCTGTAGTGCACCCAGTCCGCCGCGCAATGGAGTTGAAGGCAACCAAGCGCAAGCAGCACCCACCGCATTTGGAACGGACAACGCATGGGACGCCCGAGCCAGCTAAAATCTCAAGTTCGCAGTCACGCCGACGCTGAAGTCGTGCTTGTTGTAACTAGGCTGATCTATATCGTTTGAACGGAAAAAATCCGCAGCGGCGGAGAGCCTGATCGAGACTGCTGGCTTCGGCATCCACATCACGCTCAACCCGGGTGCCAAAGACGTTGTACGCCGATTCTGAGACGGATCATTGGCGGTCATATTTCTGGTGAAATAGCAATGAAGCAGCCTGATGTTTGGTTGTAGCATCCATTGCTGCGAGGGCAGGTATGCGAGCCCCACCGACAATGCGTTATCGAGTTTATCCAGATCCCTTAGGCCACTTCCGTTGGGGCTTTTTAAACTGGGGCTTTTCGAGAAATGAAACCCACCGGAATAGGTCAACGAAAGCCCCGCCTTCTCACCGATACTAACCGTTCGCTCCAAAGACCAGTTTGGGCTAATATCAGTGTAAGACTCCCCCCAGTGATCCTCCCAGAAATTCTTGATTTTCCAATTCTGACCCGAAAAAACCGAATTCAAAACCCTGGTGTAATCCAACCCAAAAGATGCAGCCCAGTTTTCCGCGAATACATACCGGAGATTAGAGAAGACAGTGCTGGCTTGGAAATTGTTCAGATTTAGACCGGTGCTGTTGGCTTCCTTGATATCGTATATCCACAAAGTATGCCGATACCCGGTCCTCAGGGAAAGTTTTCCGGAACCCACATCCCACGCCTTGGGTGCCAGGGCTAGGGAAAAAGTTTCAGAAACAATCGACGTCCGAGCTTTATTGGGGTCATTCAATCCTGCAGTCAAGGCGTTGCTGGTCCACATGAACATCGTGTCGGACGAGAACTCGAACAACGGATCCCTCTTCTTTTTTTGCTTAAGCAAAACCTGAGGCCCCAAGTCTTCCGACTCGCCGGGATACGTTTCGGGTGCAACCTCCTCCTCTGGCTTCTGCGCGGGGACTTGGCTCTTGAGCGCATCCGATGCCTTCATTGACTCAGTCTGTCGAATCACTGCGTTGGTAACGTTCGCCGCCTGGTTGGGGGCTTGAGCGAGTACATCGGCGCACTGCATTCCCAGAATCAGAAGAACGCTTGATTTAAAGTCAACGCGACGGCCAAGCCGGGCGCTCATTTGAAAGGGTTTTAACTGCATACAACAGAACTTTTATTTCTCGGACAAAACCCAACGCCCGTCCCAGTCGGAAGCAGGGGGCTCAGCGATGAAATGATCACACCGCTTTTTGTACATTTGGCACAAATAATCGTCTCCACCCATTTCCGCATTCACCTCATCAAACTTCTGCTTGGCCTGTTCAAACTTTTGCTCGTAGAAGAGGTCCAGAGCTTCGTGATAGCCCGTCAGCCACCCGGGAATCGGCATCCCAACTTCACCCAAAGGTGTAAACACATGAATCGGCTGCGTCTTGCCCTTGAAAACCGCCCGATCCACCCTTCGGAACACGAAGGCATCCTTGGTTAACGCATAGGCCGTTTCCCCCACGAGGATGTCACATCCAAACTGCTTGGTGGCACTTTCCAACCGAGCAGCCAGGTTCACCCCATCGCCCAAAACAGTGAACTCCATTCGCTGCGGATGCCCCAATTCTCCAACAACCACCGTCCCGTGATTGATCCCCACCCCAATACTGAGCTCAAGTCTATCATCCCTTCCGGCCCACCCCGTATTGAGCTCGGCCAGCGCTGTACGCATTTTCAGTGCAGCCTTCATCGCGTGCGAACAATCCTGAGTTAGTCCCATCGAATGCGTGTCTCCCCATACGGCCATGATTGCGTCGCCGATGAACTTCTGGAGCGTTCCCCCTTCGATCAACACCTTGTCGACCATCTGTAGGAAATACTCGTTGAGCTGAGACACCAAGGTCTCCGGCGAACGAGATTCCGAGAGGGTTGTAAACCCACGAATATCGGAGAACAGAACACTCACCGGCTTGGTCACCCCGCGCAACGCCTGCTCGAAAGAGTCACCTTGATTCACAACCAAATTTGCCACGTTACTGGACACGTACTTATCGAGC
>CAMDSZ010000209.1 GCA_945906945.1 Akkermansia muciniphila | reverse complement strand
AGACGAGTTGCACCTCTTCACTGCTGTGCCACTTCTTTGGTGTAATCCTCGTCTGGGCGCAGCTGGGGCTACGCGCTCCCAGGGGATGCCGTGATTCGTGCGAGTCCGGTTCAATCGCACCACCACTGCTCCGGTAACCTGAGGTATTTCACGTCCAACAATTCCACGGGCGATTAACCAATCCGACCAAGTTCGCTGTACTGCCTACTAGCACTTAGAGACCGGCACCCAGCTCGCCCCGAGGCTTACTCACGAGACATCGGCGCGACTAGTTTTGGCGGCAACCCGAGCCGTTGCCCAACGCGAATCGGACGGCGCAACGCCTCTTGCATGCGTACGGCTTCGTCCCGTCCGCGCAGATCCTTGCAGGCCGGATGCGTCTCGGGCGATCCGATGATGCCTAGTTGATGCAACACATGCGCCGTGCTGTGCTTGTAGGCCGAAGCGCTCATGTTGCAGTCCAGCCGGAACACCTGATCCTCGAGGGATTGGAACGCCTCAAACACCTTGTAAACTCGCGTGTCAAAGCGGCCTGCACCCGACTTAAACTTCTTTGCCGGACTTTGGTCTTCAAGCCACATGTCTTTGGCGGCGCAAATGAGCGGTGCGCCGCTTACCGCAGCGCCAATCAACAGAGGAAGCCCAACCTTGATTGCCGTCGCGATTCCAAAGTCGTCGCCACTGTGCGCCGCAAAGTCGAGCTTGAGATCACGGCACATGGCTGCCCAATACAAAAAGTGCGGCTCATCGAGCGTGCTGATCTTTCCCCCCACAAACTTGGGATGCTTCGCAAGCTCCCACAAAAGCCACGGACCGAAAGGCCGCGCCCAAGGAACAAACGCGGGCTCGAGAGCGTGCACAATTCCAGGACGAATGAGCCATTCCGCAATTTGATAATAGGCGTCACGACACGCTTCGGGGGCAAGAGCGCTCAACCACTTGGAGGTCATCAGCATCACCTCGCAATTCTCGTGCTCTTGCACGATGTCCATTAACGGGCGGTACCGCTCCGCCCTGAATGCGGTGTCGTCTTGCGCCCCGCGCGCAGTCACCCCCGCGATAAATTTCGACTTTGGAAATTCCGAGCGAAAGCGGCGCAAGACCTCGGCGTACATCGAATCATCCAAGTCAAAGATGTATCCCGTATCAGCGTTGAGCACCACGACCAGATCGACACCGAAATGATCCGCCGCAGACTGCATCCAACGGATGCTCGCATAAAACCCATCCCAGTCGGGTACCTTATCCCGGAAGGGCAGCAATGCAGCGGAACAAAGCCGGGCCTTGGTCGTGTGATCGATGAGTTCCTCTTCTGAGGTCCAAGCCCACTTTGTCTCCAACCACTCGGTCTGAGGTTTCAGGTCGACTGGCTTTTCGATGAGAGCGTTCATGTGCTGATAGGATTGGCTGAGTTGTTTAATGTCTGAGCCGGTTGCTACGCCGGAAGGCCGTCGACTGAGAGCCACTTTCTTTGCTTCCAACTTTGCAACCCAAGCTCCGCGAGTTGGACTCCCTTTGCACCTTCGCGGAGGGTCCAAGGAAACGGTGTGCCGAGCGCCACGTGTTTCAGGAACTCCTCCCACTGGATTTTAAAGGCGTTATCATAAGTAGTGCTGTCGGGCACCTCCTGCCAGCCGTTCAAAAAGTGGATCGGCTGCTCGATGTCCGGATTCCACGTCGGCCTGGGCGTGGTGCCGATGCTTTGCACCCAGCATTTCCGGAGTCCGACGATCGCGCTGCCGTGCGTCCCGTCCACCTGCATAGTTAATAGGTCATCCCGCCTCACACGCACCGTCCATGAACTGTTGAACTGACAAACAACACCGCCTTCACACTCGAAGGTCGCGTAACACGAGTCGTCGCTGGTGCAGTCATACGGCTTGCCGCTTTCATCCAGTCGTCTCGGAATATGCGTTGCCCCCAGGCAACTCACGGCTTTTACCTTCCCGAACAAATCGTCAATGACGTACCGCCAGTGGCAGAGCATGTCCACGATGATCCCGCCGCCATCCTCTTTCCTGTAGTTCCATGAAGGCCTTTGCGCGGGCTGGTCTGCGTCTTCTCCCGTGAAAACCCAGTAACCAAATTCACCGCGCACACTCAGAATTCGCCCAAAGAAACCCTGGTCGCGCAAGGTTCTAAATTTGCGGATTCCCGACAACCATAGCTTGTCCTGCACGACACCATTCTTCAGTCCCGCATCCTCGCAAAGCCGTGCGAGACGGAGCGCCTCAGCCGATTCAACGGCTGTCGGCTTTTCACAATAGATCGCCTTCCGCGCCTTCACCGCCTTCTCAATGAAGCCCGCGCGTTGGAGGGTGCCCGAGGCATCAAAGAAAATTTCATCCTCCGGATTCGCGAGAGCCGCATCCAGATCGGTTGTGAAACGCGTGACCCCGGTTCTTTCTGCCAGCGCCTTGAGCTTGTCATAATTTCGCCCAGTGAGGATGGGATCCGGCATGAGGATTAAATCACTGCCCACCCTCAGCCCGCCCTGGTCGCGGATTGCCTTGATCGAGCGGATCAAGTGCTGGTTGGTACCCATGCGTCCTGTGACGCCGTTCATGATGATGCCGATGCGTTGTGTTTTCATGTAATCTTGCGTTTCAAAGGAGCCAGCGATGCGGCCTAGGAGTAGGTTTGGGAATAACGTGAGGCGATTTGATCGAGAAAGAATGCCTGGTCCTCGCCCCACCATTTATCAGAAAATATTTCGACCTCGCGGTATCCCTTGAACCCCGCCTCATCCGCCCATTCGCTGATCTCCCGAATGTTGATGCAGCCCTCGCCCATGAGACCGCGGTCGTTCAGAAGATCGACCGTGGGGGTTTTCCAATCGCAGATGTGAAAGGCATCAAGCCTGCCGGTTCGCCCGGCGTGCTTGATTTGCTCCTCCAACTCAGGATCCCACCAGACGTGATAAACATCGACAGCGATACCGAGCTGCTTCGGCGAACCCAGCGCGTCACATATTTCGTGCGCCTGTCGCATCGTGTTTACCGCGCTGCGGTTGTCGGCGTAAAGAGGATGCAGCGGCTCGATGGCCAACTTCACTCCTGCATGCTCGGCTGCGGCCAGCACCGAACCAATTCCATCGGTGATTTGCTTGCGGCTCTCGACTAGGCTTTGCCCGGGCACCGCGCCGCAGACCAACACAATGAGCGGTGCACCGATGGCGTGGGCTTGTTCAATTGCGCGAAGATTGTCATCGATGGCGGACTGCCTAGCGGCGTCGGTTGTGGCAGGGAAAAAGCCGCCACGGCAGAGGCTCACTATATCCAGACCAGCATCAGCGGCCTGGCGCTTCACACTGGGAAGATCACGTCCCTCGAGCGCCTGCCGCCAAATGGTAATTCCGGCCACGCCGCGCGGCGGATACTGGCGAAAACATTCCTCAACACTCAAGGGCTTGGTCGTGATCGTGTGAACGCAGAGTCGATTCATGTTTTTTTCCAGTACACAGCGTTTCCCAAAATTGGTAAAACTGTTGTTTCCTTTGTATGTCAGCGGAAAATCCGATGGCTTAATTCCTGCGCTTATTTCAGAGTGCGAATGTAAAGAATTAGCGACTCGATCTGCTCGCTTGTGAGAACTCCCTTGTAGCTTGCCATCGCAGGCTCGTAACCTTTCACGACTTTCTTCTGCGGGTTAAGGATCGAATCGCGCAGGTAAAACTCGTTGGCCGACTCGATAGACCCGTCCGTGAGTGCGCGGTCGCTGCCAAAGAGACCTTTCCACGTGGGACCCGTCCGCCCCTCACGCGATCCATCGACCGAGTGACAGGCGATGCATCCCATGGCGACGCTAAGCTTTTCTCCCAATTCAGCAGAGGCAGGCCCCTCGATGCGATGCGTTGCAACGACCGAAGTCTTGCTCAGGTCGACGTTCGTAAAACCAGCCGACGGCAGGTCGATCTTGTGGAGTTGGTGGATCGTGAAATAAGTCGCCCCCTCCGAAGTCTGGCCGTTTTCGAATTTGAAAGAATGCCGCACTTCGAGCTGCATAGTGGCAGAGGTATCCGGCAGATGCACAAATACGGCCCTCCGGTCCTCAGAAAGCACTGTCTGCGAAACCCCCAGGGGATCCATGCCAGCGCTACCGTCTTTACGGTACCGGCCGCTGCCGTACGTACCGGAGCGTTTGTAATTCCACGCCTGCGCGATGATTTGTTCGGGCTTCACTGATTCCGGTTCCAGGGGGGTCGCGAACTCCAAAATGACGCCCTCGGCGCAAGATCGTGCGTTTACTGCCGAGGTGATTGGGGCGCCGCTTGGGCGGACCCGCGCGAGCCCCCACTGGTTGAACGCCCGTGAATCGTAAATCTTGAATCCTGTCAGAAAAATAGAACCACCGTTTGGATGCATGCGCCCCTGGAGCAATGGAACACGCGTATCGAAACCCAACGGAATCACGGCGGCTTGTGGTATCGGTGCAGCAAGATCCGGGCAGATCAAAAACAGACCACCGTTGCCATACGACAAGTGCAGGAGCTTTTCGTTGAATTTGCCGAACTGCTCCCCGGTGAGCCATACGTGCGACGCGGACGAGTTATCCTCCGTGTGGGGGATCCACGCGAGCGGTGGAGTGAGTTTCGGAGGCTGCTCCACTCCAAAGCCAAAATGATCCCCGGGCCGGATCGAATAACAAACGGAGGAAGGAATGTAGTTGCCTTGCTGATCGGTGCCGGTGATGAACCCCGTTGTAGGGTGCACTGTGACGTAGGGCTCGCGGCCGCCTTGGGAGACGAGCTCGGCGGTTCTACCATCAGACGAAACCCGCGCCACACCACCCCCAAAAGGCGTGCCACCCCCGCCTAACGCGATACCGCCCGCCGACACATAGGTCGAGCCGTCGGGCCCAATATCCATGTCGAGAGGGAAGGACCGCGTGCTTTGACTTTGACGCATGGCGTCGCTAAAATTTTCGTACCAGTCAGCCTCTCCATCTCCGTCCCGGTCATACAGCCGGACCAACCCGTTCTTGGTTGCAACCTGAACCACCCCGTTTGCAATCGCGATCGCGAGGGATTCGTGCAGACCCGAGGCGAAGCGGCTCCAACGGACCGTGGCCCGAGAAGGATCGCCCAGCCCGTCGATGAACCACACATCGCCATCGTACGTCACTAGCGCCGCACGATCTGCGTTCAGGAAGCCGATATCAGCAGAGCGCACGCGGCGTCCCCACGGGTTCGTTTCCGGTAGTACAACACGATCGAGGACCAGTCCGTTGGCCTTGACTTGATTAAGTGCGACTTCCGTGTTGAGGCTTACGGGCCAGCGGCGCGAAGCCCGCTTATCCCCCAATGGTGGCGTCGCTGCTAAAGGAACGTCTTTCTTTTGGCGCCCCGAGATTTCCAACGCCAGACTGACGCGGCGCAGTTCCGTCTGCGGTGCAAAAGAGGCCACCAACGCACCACTATCGGTGCCAAGTATCAATGAATCCGAATTGGTGCGGATCGATAGCAACTCGCCGTTTTGTGCTTTGCGCGCGGCTCGCTGCCGGTGATCCAACTTCCAATCAAACGCCCCGCATGAAAAGTGAACAGGTTCGGTATGTGGAGCGATTTCGAGGTGCCGAAAGATTACGGTTTGTTCGGGCGTCGCTTTAATTTCGTGCCATTCTCGAATCAGCGTCTGTCCTGCCCGATAGGTGAGCACCGCCTTCTCCCCAATGATTTCAATTCCTTCAAATCGCCCGTCCTGGAAGGGTAGCGGACCGCGTCCCAGATCTTTGTTTACGTTCGGGCGGCGCGGGTCCGTGGCGAGTTGCCGTACATCTGTTGCGACTCCGGGCTTGAGTTCGGATGCAAATAAGACGTCGCCGGTCGGTTTGGAATGGTTGGGACCGCATTTCCGATTGGGAACCGAATACGAAGTTTGCGCCATGTTCACGAGTGTGACGAGCGATTCACCCGGCGAAACTCGCCATATCCCCGCAACACGAAGCAGATCCTGGTCGAACGCGATCACGTGCTCAGGGCCAAGTGGCAAAACGATTCCTCGTACGGCAAAGTTGTCCGCGGGGGAATCAGCTATGTTGGTGAGGTCGACCTGTGTTTGGTAGAAGGGAAATCCCAGCTCAAAAAACGGGCCCAAGGGCTTTTGGGCAGAGGAGGCGACGCAAAGCCCGAAACAGAGGAGGGCAATGAGAATCTTGTTCATGGGGGAAGATGAGCAGCCTTCAAATTAAAGCCCCGTCATTGCAATTGGTAAAACAGCGAAAACCATTTATTCTGATCGGAAATTCCGATGGAACTTTACCAGCTTGAATACTTTCTTGAAGCGGCAAGACAGCAGAACTTCACGCGCGCCGCTGAGCGCCTCAACCTGGCCCAGGCGGCTTTGAGCGAGCAAATGCGCAACCTTGAAGACGAGCTTGGCACGCCGCTTTTTCACAGAGGTCGCCGCGAAACCACCCTTACAGCTGCGGGTGAGACCCTCGTGGGACACGCCGAGGGTTTGCTTGAGCGGGCCAAAGCGGCGCGAATTGCGGTTCAGGATCTTCTCGGACTTCGCGCCGGCCGCTTGATGATCGGCACTATTCCATCGGTTAGCGCCTGCCTTTTGCCGTCGGCGATTGGAGCGTTTCGCAAGCAGTATCCGCTCGTGGAGCTTGCCTTACTTGAGGGCACCTCCGAGCAGGTTGCACAATGGGTGCAAAGCGGTCGGGTGGAATTTGGCATCGTGCAGTTGCCGACTGCGGCTAGCGGGTTTGACGAACAGATTCTGCTTACCGAACCTTTCATCGCATTGGTAGCAAAGTCGCATCCCGCTGCAAAGCAGCGGAGGATCAGTCTCACAAGGCTTTCACAGGACTCCTTCATCCTCTACAAGGGACGCGCTCGGGACACGGCTCTCAATGCGTGCCGCAAAGCCGGATTCGAACCAAAAATCGCCTGTGAGAGCGGCGAGCTCGAGACTATCCGCGCGTTGGTTGGGGCGGGGTTGGGTGTGGCGATTTTGCCTGAACTTGCAGGGAAACTTGCAGGCTCCCCGTGCGTAGCCGTACGTCTTCAGGGGGATATTGTTGAGAGGCAAGTTGCGTTATTGAGGCGTCATGGCCAGGAACTTTCGCCAAGCGCTGCGGTCTTCCAAAGGATACTTGAAGACCTCCGT
>CAMDSZ010000208.1 GCA_945906945.1 Akkermansia muciniphila | reverse complement strand
GGGGTTGGCGAAGGCGGATATGAATTTCAGTATTCTCATCTGGTCGAGAGACAAGGGGGATGCGAAGCATACGATGGAAGGGATATACCACAAAGTAGTGATACCCATGATCGGCTCACCTCTCTTGGGTTTAAGCGTCGGCTTTGTTTTCATGGGAGTCTTGTTTTTGGTGGTCAGGAGCTGGCGCCCCCACCTGGTAAACAAGGTTTTTGGCGTGATGCAGATTTTTAGCGCGGGCTACATGGGCTTGGGGCACGGAAAGGCGGATGCCCAGAAGACGATGGGCATCATAATGCTGACCCTCGTGGGAGCGGCCTCCTGTGGCGATCTGGACACATTGCCGCCTTGGCTCGAATTTTTAAGGGTTTCAACAGTCAAAAATGCGCCCATTCCGTTTTGGATCACCCTTCTATGCGCAACCACAATGGCGGCAGGGACCTATGCGGGGGGGTGGCGGATTATTAAAACCCTGGGGCACAAAATGGTTCGAATGAAGCCTATCCACGGGTTCGCCGCGGAAACTACGGCCGCAACCATTCTTTATGTGACAGGCGAACTGGGCATGCCTGTGAGCACCACGCACACGATCACAACGAGCATCATGGGAGTGGGCGCGGCCAAGCGGTGGAGCAGTATCAAATGGGTTATCGTAGAGCGGATCGTCTGGGCTTGGGTTTTCACGATCCCCGCATCCGGATTAATGGCTTATCTGTTCTACAAGCTGATTGGTTGAATATCCGGGACTGGCAGGCGTGTTCAAGGTGCGTACGCTGTGCATGTACACGAGGAATAGCGTTCAGAAGGAGGTGTGTTTAAGACAATGGCACAGTGGTGCGCCATCAAATCGCGCTGCGGATATCCTTCAAAAGAGCGTCCACTTCCTCAGGTTGCGTGCTCCAAGAGCACATGAATCTCGCACCATCCCCGATGAACAGATAGTACCGCCATCCGGCTTCTCTGAGCACTTTGTGCGCCCTTTCTGGCAGTCTTGCAAAAACCGCGTTGGCTTCGGTTGGATAAAGCAGGTTGACGCCCGAAATCATCTCCAGCCCCGCCCGCAGGCGGCGCGCCATTTGGTTGGCATGTGAGGCTATCTGCAGCCATCTGCCATCCCGCAATAAAACGGGCCAGGGTGCCGTGAGGAAGCGCATTTTTGATGCAAGTTGGCCCGCTTGTTTGCATCGGTATGCAAACTCCTCGCCGAGTTCCCGGGAAAAAAACACAACTGCCTCGGATGCCATCGATCCAAGTTTGGTTCCGCCAAATGAGAGGACGTCCACTCCTGCGCGCCAAGTGAGATCCGCCGCCGAAACTCCGAGAGCCGCCACTGCATTTGCAAACCGGGCTCCGTCCATGTGGACCCGCAGCCCGTGCCTGCGTGCCACTTGGGATATGGCCTCAATTTCATCGGGTCTGTAAACTGTTCCCAGCTCGGTCGGGCAGCTGAAGGTGACCGCCCGCGGTTTCGGGTAATGAATATCATGCCGCCGGTTAACCGCATGTTCGATTGCAGCGGGATCTATTTTGCCGAGAAGACCAGGTGTGGTCAAAAGCTTTGTGCCGTTTGAGAAGAACTCAGGCGCGCCGCACTCGTCGGTTTCAACATGCGAGAGCTCATGAGTGATGACGCTGTGGTAAGACTGGCACAGCGATGCTAGGGCCAGCGAGTTTGCTGCGGTGCCCGTGAAAACAAAATAAACGTCGCAGTTGCATTCAAAGAGTTCGCGGAATGCGTCAGCAGCCTGTGCCGTAATTTTGTCTTCCCCGTAGGAAGCGCATCTGTACTCGTTCGCCTCTACCAGAGCCCGCATGACTTCGGGGTGAAGCCCGGAGGTGTTGTCGCTTGCGAATGTGTAGTTTGGGGTATGAGACACCGCGTGACCTTCCTGTGTGTCGGTTAGATTAACAAGACCGAACGGCCACATTTTTAATCCAAATGGATTTGGCTGATCCGCCTTGCCGCCTCTATGTCAAGCATCGTGAGTCCCCCAGCGCTGTGGGTGGTTAGGGACAAGCGCACCGACTTGTAATGCACCTCGATCTCGGGGTGATGGTCTATCTCCTCTGAGAGGTCTGCCACCCTGTTTACAAAAGCGATGGCATGCCGAAAACTCGGAAAAGTAAAGGTGCCGTGGATGTGGTTAGCAGATCGGCTCCAATCTGGAAGGGCACAGAGTGCGCTTAGTAGGTGGTTTTCTGTGACAAGTGTACGCACGCAACTGACAATATCAGGCTGACAATCAGTTTGAAAGCATGCCCACCGAGCCCGGGTGGTTTTTGAGCCTGGTCAGTGTGACGATTAGTTCGAGTCAAGTCTGCGTATTCATTCCGATGATAGGCTCAAGATTGAGCGCTTGGGTTGATGCGCGAAAGGGCGCCGGGCGGAGGGAGATATCAGGCTAACTGTGCGCTGGCGGGTTGCAGCTTGTGTCAAAAGGGCGCAGTGTTGAAGGGTGTCCCTGCAACCCAATCGAATCACCTCTCTCTGTGCCCCGGTCGCCGGTCGAGACACGCCGGACGGAAGTTTTTCTGGGGATAGCGAAGTCCTGGATCGTTTTCTTGATCATGTCCAGAGCCTCGGGCTGAAATTATACTCAGCGCAAGAGGAGGCGGTGCTTTCGCTCTCGGACGGTTGCAACGTGATTCTAAATACCCCGACTGGATCTGGGAAATCTCTGGTCGCACGATTGCTGCACTTCAGGTCGCTGTCCGGCGCGGGGAAGTCTGTCTACACCTGCCCTGTCAAAGCTTTGGTTAACGAGAAGTGGATTGAATTGTGCAAGGTATTCGGAGCTGAAAACGTCGGGCTAAGTACGGGCGATGCAAGCGTGAATCGCGACGCTCCGATCCTTTGCTGCACGGCGGAAGTGCTCAGCAACATAGCGCTTCGAGAGGGCAGCGAAGCTAACGTCTCGGACGTGATCATGGACGAGTTTCATTATTATTCTGACCCGGGCCGAGGAGTCGCCTGGCAGGTTCCTCTCTTAGCATTGCCACAGGCCCGCTTTTTATTAATGTCCGCAACCCTTGGCGACGTCGGTTTTTTTTCGGATGCGCTCACCGCACTCAATGGTCGGCCAACGACAAATGTTCGGTCCCTTCAAAGACCTGTACCTCTCGAATATGAGTATTCGGAGGAGCCGCTTTCAGTTACGCTTGAGGGGCTGGTTGGTAGCAGCCGGGGGCCGGTTTATGTTGTCCATTTTACTCAGGCTGATGCAGCTGATAGTGCGCAGAATTTTTCGAGTATCAATTTCTGTACCCGAGAGGAGAAGGCAGCCATCGCAGACGCGCTGCAAGGGGAACGTTTCCTCAGTCCTTATGGGGTGGAACTAAAGAGGCTTTTGCGCCACGGCATCGGGTTGCACCACGCGGGCCTTCTGCCGAGGTATCGACTGGCGGTCGAGAGGTTGGCGCAGCTGGGGCTTTTGAAGGTGATTTGCGGCACGGATACCCTTGGTGTTGGGATCAACGTACCCATCCGCAGCGTGCTCTTAACCCAGTTGTGCAAGTTCAACGGAGAAAAGAACGCGATTCTATCGTCGCGAGATTTTCATCAAATTACTGGAAGAGCAGGCCGCAAGGGTTTCGATGACTGCGGTTGGGTTGTGGCGCAAGCTCCGGAGCATGCGATTGAAAATTTGCAGCTACAGCGGAAGTTTGAAGCGACTGGGAAGAAATTTGTGAAACGCAAGGCGCCTGAGAAGAACTTTACAGCGTGGGACAGACAGACTTTTCAAAGACTCGTTGTCAGTGCACCGGAGAAGTTGGTTAGTAGATTTCGGGTTGACCACGGGATGCTGCTGAATGTTCTCAGTCGGGAGCGGGGGGGAGTCCGAGCGATGCGCGATTTGATCAAGAGCTGCCATGAGGGGGCTCGTGGGAAAAAAGCATTAATGCGTAGAACCTGGCAGTTGTTTCGTGCGCTTTTGGATCAAGGGGTAGTCAGTTTAGTGAGAGGAGAGAGAAAGGACGGTGTACCGGTTGCTGTCAACGTTGGTCTACAGACTGATTTCTCGATGAACCAAGCGCTTTCATTGTACTTGGTGAACACGATTTCATTGATCGACCCGAGTGCAGTTGACTACGCGTGGGTGGTGTTAAGTCTCGCTGAGTCAATTTTGGAGGATCCCCAACTGATTTTGCGCAGGCAGTTGGACAAGGTGAAAGCGGCCGCAATATCGCAGATGAAGGCGGAGGGTGTGCCGTTCGAAAAGCGTATGGAAGAGTTGGATATTTTGGAATATCCCAAACCGAACCGCGACTTTATCTACGCAACATTTAATGAGTTCTCAAGCCAGCATCCTTGGGTAGGAGTTGAGACAATCAAACCGAAGTCCATCGTGCGCGAGATGCTTGAGGACTCGCGGTCCTTCGCCGACTACGTCAAAGTTTATCAACTCGAGCGTTCGGAGGGGCTGCTGTTGCGGCACATTTCTGCCGTGCATAAGGTGCTAAGCCAGACCGTTCCGGACTTGTTTAAAAATGGTGAGCTGCTCGAGATGGAAAATTATCTTGGAGCGCTGGTGCGGCAGGTGGACTCGAGTCTTCTGGAGCGGTGGGAGGAAATGAAGGGTGGTCAACTCGCGCCTGTAGCGAGCGATTCGGCGCAACAAGCAGCGTTTCTCCCGCGTGACAGCTCCGACATTACGGCCGACAGCAACCGGTTTGAAGCAAATGCACACGCGGTCGTAATGGCCTTCGTTCGAGCTTTCTCTTGCGGTGACTACAGCGTTGCTCTGGGGCTCACTGCGCCTGCGGATGGAGATCAAGTGCAATGGACCGACTCGGATTTGGAGTTGGCGCACGCAAGCTATTTGCTGGACCATCAACGTGTCCGCCTCGATGCCGAAGGCCGCAACCGGCGGCACATCTACTTTGAAAAAGACCAGAGGGATGAATGGCGGATTCAACAGATGATCATAGATCCGCAGGATAAAAATGACTGGGTGATCGAGTTCATAATGAACTTGAAGCGATCCAGGCAACTCGGGGTGCCCAGTCTTGTGCTTAGCGGATGCGGGCCTCTGGGCGAGTTAATCAATGTAACTCGGTGGCGGGTGTAATCAGTGTGGGGTCGTGGTTGAATGCCCTGTAGTGGGAGCGGTTGTTGAAACTGCTGATCGATCGTGTGTCAGTTGCGGCGTTTCGCTAACCTCCAATCGTTGATTGCCGAAAGAAAAAGCAGTGAGAAGTCCCGTAATTTTCTTTCGCCAACGCCCGGAAGTTCGGCAAATTCCTCTTCGCTTTTGGGTTGACGTGCGGCGAGGTGACGCAGCGTGACGTCGGTGAATATGATGTAGGGTGGGACGTTGCGCTCGTCTGCGATCTCCCTGCGCAGTGTGCGTAGCACTTGGAATAAATCCTCGTCGCAGACAATGTCGCCTTCGATGCGTGGGCGTGCTGCTCGAGCTTTTGCGGCAATTGGGCGGGTCAGACTCAGCGGAGTCTTGGATTTAAGCCAGGCCGTCCCTTCATCCGAGAGTCCTACTGTGCTCAGTCGCTCGGTGGACTGGGAGCAAAGGCCGAGACGGATGAGTTCGCGGCCAATCGCTTGCCATTCGGTTCGGGAGTGCTCTTTTCCGATGCCGTACGTGGAGATTTTGTCGTGCCCCCAACGCCGAATTTTTTCGGAAGCACTCCCGGTGAGCACCTCGATGATATGGTTCAAACCTACCGAAAATCTAGATGCCTGCCGGAGCCTGTAAAGGCACGACAGAAATTTCTGGGCAGCCACGGTGCCGTCAAATTGTTCGCGCGGCTCGATGCAGTTGTCGCAGCCGCCGCACGGGACGTCCGAAAATGTTTCTCCAAAATAAGCAAGAAGGGTTGATCGTCTGCAGGCACTCGACTCAGCATAGTGAATCATCTGTTGCAATTGATCCCGGGCGATCCTTTGCTCATCCGCGTCGGTTTTTTCCTCGATGAAGGTGCGCTGCTTGATGGCGTCCGCCGAGCTGTAAAGAAGGACGCATTCCCCCGGTATTCCATCGCGTCCAGCCCGCCCAGTCTCTTGGTAATACCCCTCGATGTTTTTTGGCAGATCAAAGTGGATGACAAAGCGTACGTTTGGCTTGTGAACGCCCATCCCGAAGGCAACGGTGGCGCAGATGACCCGGACTTTGTCGCGGAGGAACTTTTCTTGAGTTTTATCGCGAACCCCCGAATCGAGTCCTGCGTGGTAGGGCAGCGCGGGAATCCCAGCGGCTTTTAGTTTTTCAGCGACCGCTTCCGTGCTCTTCCGGCTCGCGCAATAAACAATGCCCGAGTCGTCCGGGTGCTGCTGGATCCAGTCGACGACTTGTTGGGACGGTTTGTTTTTTGGAACAATCCGGTACGTCAGGTTTGGCCTGTTGAAGCTCGCAGTGTAACACCGTGGATCTCGGAGTTGAAGCAAACGTACGATGTCTTCTCGGACGCGGAGCGTGGCAGTAGCTGTTAGTGCGAGGAAAGGCACTCCCGGGAGGTGTTCCCTCAGGGTCGCGAGTTGGCGGTATTCGGGCCTGAAATCGTGTCCCCATTCGCTGATGCAGTGGGCTTCGTCCACTGCAATTTGCTGGATGTTGAGTTCGGGCAGGCGCTCTAGAAACCCTGGCATCATCAGGCGCTCCGGCGCGATGTAGAGGAGGCGGTATTCGCCGCGATACAGTCCACGGAAACGTTCCTTTGAGTCGGCGGCCGAGAGTGTGGAGTTCAAGAAGGTTGCCTGCACGCCGCTTGCCTGAAGGCCATCGACTTGATCTTTCATCAGCGCGATGAGAGGCGAGACCACCAGGGTCAATCCGGCCCTTGCGATGGCTGGCAATTGGAAGCAGAGCGACTTTCCTCCGCCGGTTGGGAGTAGGGCAAAAACATCCTGCCCCGCCATGCAATCGGTGATGATCTGCTCCTGGAGTGGCCGGAAAGACGTATAGCCAAAGGTGCGCTTGAGCAGCGCGAGCATGCTTTCCCGCTCGGGAGGCTTCTTCATTTTCTAAACTCGGAGATGGGTTGGGGGAACAAGGACACACTGCATCCCTGCGGCGTGTGCGGCGGTACGCCCCGTCTCTGTATCCTCGAATACGAGACACTGCTCTGGGGCGACTCCAAGTCGCCGAGCGGCCTCCAAGAAGGGGTCGGGGGCGG
>CAMDSZ010000207.1 GCA_945906945.1 Akkermansia muciniphila | reverse complement strand
CGTTAGCCTTGAGTTATATCATTGCGATCGGTGCGTCTCTCGTAGTCGCGCTTACAGTCACTCCGGCGCTAAGCTTTATGCTGCTCGACCCGGCGCACCTGTCCGCGAGGGATCCAATAATCGCGCGAAGCTTCAAGGCTGCCTACATGCGAGTGCTTCCATTTTTCGCGCGACGGCCATGGCTGGCAGTCCTCCTCGTCACAGTTGCCTTGGCTTGCACGGCGCTCGTGTGGCGGACCCAACTCAAAGAGGAGTTTCTTCCAAACTTCAAGGAACGCGATTTTCTAATGCATTGGCTCGAAAAGCCAAATACGAGCGTGGAGGCGAGTAAGCGTATCACGCTCGCCGCCGCGACTGATTTAATGAAAGTTCCCGGAGTGCGTAATCAGGGGGCGCACATCGGCCGCGCAGAAGTGGCTGATGAGGTGGTTGGTCCGGATTTTACGGAACTATGGATCAGCGTTGATCCCAAGGCCGATTATGAGCCAACGATACGCAAGATCCAGGCTGTCGTGGACGGGTACCCTGGATTGACACGTGATTTGCTTACGTTTCTCAGAGAGCGCATCAAAGAGGTTCTTACGGGTGCGAGCGCTAGCGTCGTGGTGCGGATCTTTGGACCCGACCTGGATGCACTGAGAGATCATTCCGCAGAGGTGAGTGCTGCGATCCGGGAGGTGTCCGGTGTGAGTGCTCTGAAGGTTGAGTCGCTTTCATTGGTGCCACAGATCACGGTGAAGGTGCGCCCTGATCGGGCCGCTGTTCATGGATTGACTGTGGGAAGGGTGCGTCAGGCGGTTGCTGCGATGGTAGGCGGAAAAAAAGTGGGCGAGGTTTACAGCGAGCAGCGAGTTCATGATGTGGTGGTGTGGAGTCGGCCGGGAGTGCGTGATTCTTGCAGTGCACTCTGTGACTTTTTACTTGAGACACCAAACGGGGGGCATGCACGACTTTCAGATGTGGCCGATCTGGCAATCGTTCCGACACCGAATGCGATAAAGCGCGAGGGGGCTTCGCGCAGGATCGATGTGACTTGTAATGTCACCGGACGAGCACTTGGCGAGGTGGTAAAGGAAATTGAACAGCGCGTTGCGGGGGTCTCGTTTAAGGCGGGACATCACGCGGAGGTGCTGGGGGAGTGGGCGGAACGGCAGGCCGCGCAGCGTCGGCTTAGTTGGTTCACTTGTGGTTCCTTGCTCGGAATCTTCCTGATCCTGCTTTCGGATTTTAAGAGTGTCCGCTTGAGCTTGCTCGTCGGTCTTACGCTACCATTTGCACTGGTTGGCGGAGTTTTCTCGGTATGGTGGTTTGGGGCGGGGATGCTTTCGCTGGGCTCGCTTGTGGGTTTTGTGACAGTCCTTGGAATCGCGGCACGCAATGGAATTCTTCTGCTTAGCCACTACGAGCACCTGCATAAGAGTGAAGGTGTCGAGTTTGACTTCGGAGCTTTGTTGCGTGGGAGTGAGGAGCGGCTTGTGCCGATTTTGATGACCGCGGGTACGGCCGCTCTTGCCTTGGTGCCGCTGATTCTAAAAGGGGACGTCCCGGGAAATGAGATCGAGCGTCCGCTCGCGCTTGTAATCGTTGGAGGGCTGGTGACCAGCACGGTGCTGAACCTCGTTTTACTTCCGGCGCTTTATTGGCGGTTCGGCGGCGCGCATTCGCGGACAGCTTGTGCGCATTAGGCGCTCAGCTGCTCGTGGTGCGTTGTAGATTAAAGTGTCCTCAGCCGAAGCGTCTCCCGGATCTGGTTAGAGTCATCCTTGTGCTTCAGTGAACGGGCCGGATCCCTGCGCTTGGAGTTGCTCCCTTACGAGAGCGCCTTTCAGGGAAGGGATGGGGGTCTTTGTTTTAATGCTGATAGCCGCCGCCATTCCCGCGGCCTCGCCCATGGCCATGGCTGTTGCTGTGACGCGCGTGGATGCATGTGCGCCGCGTGTTGCGCTGTGGCAACGGCCGGCGACTAGCATGTTGCTGAGTCCCTGCGGTACTAGCGATCGGTACGGAATATCGTAGGGCTCAGGCTGCACCTTTTTCGGGTCGAAATCGTTGGCGCTTCCGGATACCGTTTTGTTAGGGTGCAGGTCGAGGTACCAGCAGCCTGTGGCGATCGCGTCGTCAAAGCGGCGTGATGTCATGAGGTCCTCCTCGGTCAGGATATGCTGGCCGATGATTCGGCGTGATTCGCGCACGCCTATCCATGGGTAGGCTTCCATGAAGTATGCATCTTTGAAGGCTGGAACGTCTTTCTTCCAAGCGCGGAACATAGCGTGAGCATCGGCCCGTCCCTGCATCTCCGCGCGAGATAAGTCGGCTGCGTTGGTTGGATCCGCTGGCACTCTGACGCCGTGTACATACACCTCGTTTTTGCCGAAAAGAAACATGACCCCGGGACCGTAGTAGAAGGGAAGCTCTCCGCGTTCTTGTGCAGCCTGAAGGGCGGACCGGCAGGCCAGGGTGAGGGAGGGTTCGGGCGTTACATTGTTGATGCGGAAATGAAGGGTGAGCGGCTGCACCTCGGTGTTCTGCTCGAAAGGCGCGCCAGCCCATGCCGCGACGTCGGCGTCGCCGGAGCAGTCGATGACGATTCTCGGCTTTACCCTCACCAATCCGTCTTTGTTTGCGATCGTGACAGTTTCTACGCAGCCGTCGCGAGTGGTTGCATCGCAAGCGAAGCTGTTGAACAGAACCTCGAGGCGAGGCTTTTGCTCGAGAATTAGCCTGTCCAGGAGGAGTTTGAACTCAAAGGTGTTTGGGATCGTAGGATTGTGCTTGGGGAGCGTCACTGCATCAGGGGAGCAGACTCCAGATTTTGCGAGCAATTCGAGTGCGATACCGCGCACGACAACCCGTTTCGTGGAGATGTGTGCAATTCCGTCGAAGTACGGGAGTCCGACGCTTGTGATGATGCCGCCGGCAAAAGGGGCCTTTTCAACCAGAAGTGTCCTGGCGCCAGCCCTCGACGCCGCCAGAGCCGCAGCGGTTCCCGCGCATCCGGCGCCGCAGACTAGAACATCGGTTTCTATGGTGCGTGAAGTTTTGGCCGGTTGCTTCGAATCTGCCGCTGTGAGCGGAACTGACGCGGCAGTTGCAGCGCCTAGAGCGGCTGTTTGGATGAAATTCCGGCGGGAGTGGCTTTGCATGGGTTTTATCTTTTGGGGCGGGTGGCCTGAAAGAAAGGCAATCAAGATCGTGCGTTGCCAATTCATTGGCAGCATTGAGTGTTGGAAACAATATCACACCAAGATGCAGTTGTGTCATGACAAGCTTTGTATGATTTACGACTTGTCGCGTTTTCACGGCTTTTACCTATCGAATAAGGAAAAGCGGTTCCGGCGCAGAGAGCGGAATTGTATTTGGCTGTGCTAAAATGTTGGGCGGCATTTTTGCCGGAGTAGATTTCGCCTCCTGAGTGCGGCGTTGCCGTACCACCCGCAATTGCGCTTTTGGTGATCGAAGGCTTGGGGTGCGGCAATTGTAATCAGCTTGGAAGCGCAGGGTGTGGAAATCTGTGCAGTGGGCGGTTAAATTTGAGCCGGTGTTTGACTTAGTGATGGTTACTGGGTTTTTATTTATTTCAGTCAATTCACGTATGAAACTCATTAGATTTGGTCAGTTCGGTCAGGAAAAACCCGGTCTTATTTTGGAGGATGGACGGCGTGTGGACGTCTCCGCGGCCGTGCGGGATTATGACGAGCAGTTTTTTACGGGGGATGGGCTGGAAAAACTTGCTGCATGGGCTTCACTTCATTCGAAGGACGCACCCACCGTGCCGTCGTCGGAAAGACTGGGGTCATGTGTGGCGCGGCCTAGCAAGATCGTGTGCATTGGGCTAAATTATGCGGACCACGCCCGTGAGACTGGTGCTGACATTCCAAAGGAACCCATCTTGTTCTTCAAGTCGACCACCTCGCTCTGCGGTCCGAACGACGATCTGATTATTCCCCGGGAGTCCAAAAAAACAGACTGGGAGGTGGAGTTAGCTTTCGTGATTGGAAAGCGGGCAAGTTACGTGAGTGAGGCGGACGCGCCCAAGCACATTGCGGGATACGCGCTGCACAACGACTATAGTGAGCGTGAGTGGCAGATTGAGCGCGGAGGCCAGTGGGTGAAGGGAAAGAGCGCCGACACGTTCGCGCCGCTCGGGCCGTTTTTGGCGACGACCGACGAGATTGCGGATCCGAATGCCCTTCCAATGTGGCTTAAGGTGAACGGCAACATTTTGCAGAACAGTTCAACCGCCCAGATGGTGTTTAGGCCTGCGCAATTGGTGAGTTACATCAGTCAGTTCATGACACTGCTGCCTGGCGATGTGATCAGCACAGGGACGCCTCCCGGGGTCGGGTTGGGGCTCAAGCCACCAGTTTTCCTCAAGGCAGGTGACGTGGTTGAGCTCGGGATTGAGGGACTTGGCGAATCTAGTCAGCGTGCGCGGGCATACGCGGGCTAGATCGGTGGCCAAAAGAGCAGGCGAGCCTGGAACGCAGACGCCAGAACGTCACTAAGCTTGGTAAAAACATTTGCTAAGCAAATGCCAACTCACTAGGACACCGCTGTGGCGTGCGGGATGGGCGGGGATTTTTAAAAAAGCTTCCGCCTACGCGTCAGAGTGTTAATCCCAATGATGAATACCTATGGCGCGTGCATTGTATTCGTTGAGTTTGTTAAGTATCATTCGGGGGGCTAAATTTTAGCAGTATTGATTAATGGTTATGTGTAAACCTTCAGAATTCTCGGGTCGGATCGCCTCGCTCTTGTGCGCGGGATTGATGGCCAGTGTCCTTTCGTCTGTTCAAGCTTCCGAGGCCTCCATCAAGGATCCCGGTCCGGACCTTGCGAATTTTCCCAACAGCGCTTTCACGCTTCCGAAAGGGCGAGCGTATGCCGAGTTGGCCCCAGTAGATTATGGGAGTCGCACCCGAGGGGGGACTCCCTCCCAGTACAGCGCGGGTTATCTTTTGCGCTACGGTTTAACTGATGACATCGAGTTGAGGTGGCTTTCACAGGGGTACACTTGGAGCCGTGGTGCCGACGGGACCTCCGGAATGGGGCCTCAGATTGCCGATGTGAAATTCCACCTCTTCGACGAGAACAAAGAAGCCTGGACGCCGGCATTCGGGATCGAGGTGGCATTGCAGACAAACTGGGCAAAGTCGGCTTTCCGCGGAGGAGTGCAACCCTCTCTGAGCCTAAACTTCGATCAAACTTTGCCGCAGGACATCGCCTTTGAATACAACGTTGGGGTCACTACGCAGGACAGCGATGCAGGCAAAAGACAATACCAGTTGGCTCTTTCATGGGCGTTCCAGCGCGAGATTGTTGATGATGTGGCGGTTTTCGTGAACGGATTCACAAACACGGGTCAGGGTGCGAGTTCCTCTGCGGTTGGGGGCGGATTGCAGTGGATCCCGGCCAAGCGGCTCGCGGTGTTCACCAACATCAGTGCGGGGCTCACTGACATCACCCCTAAATTGTCGGTGTTGGCTGGATTCGCGGTTGCGTTTTGACGCTAGTTTTACGGATGACATTGAGCAGAACATGAATCGGACCGACAGACGTGATTCAGCCGCCCGCACTCATCGGAGTCCGGTGTGGGCTCGTTCTGCGGCCGTGCTATGTTGTTTGGTGTGGGCGATCGGCACTTCAGGGATGCTTCCTGCAGTGGTCGCTTTCTTAGGAGCGTTTGACACCACGCATGAGGTTTTGGTCATGGGAAACCGCGCTAGCACGACGGTTATTTTTCATCACCAAAACAAGGAGGCAGAGGCACTCGAAAGACATTCGCTTTTAATGCAAGTCTTCACAGTGGTGGCAGCCACCGCTGAGGAGTCGAATGATCATGTGATGGGGTTTTCGAATGCGGGGGATTGCAGGGCGGGTGCGCTTCGTGCAGCGGTTGAAGCTTCGGCTCCTGCGTGCGAAGAGGCTTCCCTCAGTCTCAACGATATTGTCTTCGACAAGAATTGGGAAGGCGCACCAAACCTCCCGCATTTACGGATACCGCCGCTCAGGTCTGCTGCGGTTTCACGCGGCCTGCAGCTGCGTATCTGAGTTCCTGAGAACAGCGGGCCTCGTACTTCACGCGCGTCGAGACGCTTAGCTGCACTAGTTGCTGCGCTCGGATTCATTCCGATGGCGCTCGCGACCGGTGCCGATGCTGAAGTGCAGCGTCCCCTCGCAACAGTGGTGATTGGCGGAATCCTGAGCTCGACCTTTCTGACCCTCGTGCTTTTACCAGTCCTCTATGGATGGCTTGAACGAGATCCGGTAGCCGCGCCGGTGGCGGCGTGAGGGCCAACGTTTTGGAAGTTGCCCTGTTGAAATACGGTGCTGTCTGAATACGAGGCTATGGGACTCTGAGAAGGCTCAACCGGCGCAGGTCCATGACTGCTCCACCGCGTTTTTCCATTGGCCTCACAGCAACGGTTGTTTTGCCGGCCGGTAGGTCGACGACTCCGACGCGTCTGGGGATAAATCTCTGGAAGTGACCTGTGTCCTCAACGGTGAACTGGGTGCTGGTCCTGCCAACTTGGACCTCAACGAGTGAGCCTCCTTTTGCGCAGCCCTGCAGTATTTCGATGGAGTAGCGGCCGGGATGAATCACCTCGCACTCCCACTCCGCCCAATCGGATGGATCAACCCAGTAGCCAAGCGTGTCTTTGTTGGCCTGTGGCTCGAAGCGGAGTTTGTTGGCGTGCAGGAAGGCGTCTTTTGGCTCGAGGTGAATTAGGCCTGCGTTTGGAGAAGACTCGTTTGGGGTGTTGCGGATTTGATCCATTGCGCTTCTCCAATCCAGCATCGTTTTGGCTGTGTCCGATGCCGTGGCGAGCGGCTCGAGGACCGAGACATCTTTTTGTTGATAGCAGGCCTCCCAATGCAGCGGTTGGAAGCAGGGGTTTGCTCGGGGCATACTCGCGCCAACGCCGCGGCGCCACTCCTCGAGTTTGCCGCGCATGACTGCGACTCTGTTTGGTTCGGACAGGGCGATGTTGTTTTTTTCGGAAGGGTCTTCCTTGAGGTTGTAGAGTTCGAGAGCGCCGTCTTCGAATTGTTCGACTAGTTTCCAGTCCTCTTCACGAATAGCTCCGGAAGGACGCCCTCCTTGGTTGGTGTAGTTGGGCATATGCCAATAGAGGGGGCGCGCTGCGATTGAGCCTGTTCCTGTCAATAGGG
>CAMDSZ010000206.1 GCA_945906945.1 Akkermansia muciniphila | reverse complement strand
GGCCGAGCGGTAAAGGCCCCCGCGACGATCTCCCGAGGTTTTTCGCAAAAACGGAACTCCGGCGAGCCATCAACTACGCCATGTAAAGAATCGGTTCTTCGGAACATTTCTTATTCATAAGCGAACAAGGAACCGAGTTGGTTGGAGACCTTAAAAAAAGTAGGACGCCCCTCTAGCGCCTGCCCTTTCTGGCACGCATTGATTGCGACAGCACTAAGCCGGTCCGCGACCGCCCTAGGAGTGGGCGAACAGCTTTTGCTTGGCGATTAATTCCACTGCCTGCGAGGGGACCTGAGACCGCCATGCATCCGTTCCAGAAGAGATGGATGCCAGCACGTCCTTGGCATAAATTCCGAGCAGTTCCGGTTTATGATTGTCCAGCTCAACGAACGATCCGCGCTCACGGAGATAGGAAAACAAACTCGCGAGTGCGCCCTGCATTTCAAATGAACCAAGCGAAGTGACGGATCCTGTTTTCGCGTCTTTTGAAGGATAGACAAAAAGCTTCATCTGGTTTTTGAACAATCGGCCAAACGCCTCCAGAATCCCTCCCGGCAGGTTCGCATAAGCCTGCTCATTAAAGAGGTCAATCAAGCGACGCATTCCAAGCGCAATTCCCAAGGGCTCGCTAGTCATACGCGCAAGGTAAGCAGCCAGCCGGTAGTACTCAGAAAAATCTGAAACCAGTACCGGAAATCCACAGGCTCCGATCACCTCAACCCGATCCAGAAAGTCTTGAGGATTCACCTTGGCCCCATTTGAAAGAAGACTGCGCATGGTGATCTCCATGACGGGAACCACTGAATTCGCTTCTACGTCAGGCACCTGTCGGAATTTCGCCGCAGCGCTCTCCAGAATATCCATGTGCACTTTAGTGAATGGATGAAACGCGCCCGGCTCAACCAGCACTGACTTTTTGTAAAACGCCTCAGAGGGCTGGATTACATGCCCGTCAGCACCGAACATCGCAGCGCCGGAAAGGCCCATCTGAACCAACCGGAGGCTCATCAGGCGATTATCCACGCCAGCGAACACGTCGCCGCTAAACTCAATCATATCAATCTCGATCCGGCCGACCGTCAACTGGTCTAGCAGTGAAGAAAGAAGCGCCTCGGGATCCTTGTGGAGGTAAGCCGCTCCATAGACGAGATTTACACCAACCATTCCAAGCGCTTCCTGCTGGGCCGCGGCATCACTATCGAGCATCCGGACATGAATAATAATCCTGCTGGGGCTGGACCTCGGCGCATGCTGAAACGTGATTCCCATCCAGCCATGACACTCGCTGGACCCTTTGAATGATCGGGTCGCAACGGTGTCCGCAAAGGCAAAAAAGCAGGTTTTCTCTCCGCGGCGAGAGTCGAGTCGCTCAACATCTAGCGCGTATTCATGGGCCAGCATGGACTCAAGTCGCTCCCTGGATACGTAGCGCTTCGACTGGCCGTAGATCGCGTCTGAGACCGTCATGTCGTAAGCGGACATGCTTTTCGCAACCGTGCCAGCCGCTGCGCCGACCTGAAAAAACCAGCGAACGACTTCTTGGCCGGCGCCGATCTCGGCAAACGTTCCGTACCAGGTGGGGTCTAAGTTTA
The DNA here is from genome assembly GCA_945906945.1 of Akkermansia muciniphila. Classification (GTDB taxonomy): domain Bacteria; phylum Verrucomicrobiota; class Verrucomicrobiia; order Chthoniobacterales; family Chthoniobacteraceae; genus Chth-196. Next base: position 5,588 of record CAMDSZ010000206.1, on the reverse strand, counting down.
GCTGGAGAGCCTTTTGGCGGGTATCGAGAGCTGTGGTTGCCATATGAAGCGTAGAAGTGCGGCCGAACCATAAAAGTCTGGCGTAAGGATTGAAAGGCTCGAATGCAGGCTCTCCGCCACGCCAGATTCATGATGCGGCTCTTCGGCGGCGATCGAGCCTCATGCCGCTTGGATCCGGTGCGGCGAGCGTAATTGCGCAGCGTTCGGTGAATGGATTCGAGCGCGACGCCTGATGGAAACGGCGAGGCGCGCGCCGTTCACAGGTTATTGACAACGACAGAACCCCTTCACCGGCAGTCGCATTTCAATAACACAATACAATGTATGTCATATGGAGTTGCGAAGTTTGCCTGAAGGCCGGCGGTTTCATGCACGCTCCTCAGGTTAATAAGTGAACAGTGCAACGTCACCCCCGACCCGTCTACTCCATGAGGATATCGCAAAGCATCCCGCCATCACCTCAAGCAATCCCCATGGACGGCTCCCTGATCCTCCTTTGAGACCAAAGGGCAACCTCGTCCCCCAGCAAACTCGGAAAGTGGGATCGCCCGCGATGGCAAATCCCACATGGCTGCAGGCAATTTGGGGCTTCAAAAACGATCGATCTCAGATCCCCACCTCGAAGCCTATCGCGTAGCTCCAAAATCTGTTTTCAGCCTAACTTCAGGCCAAAACGAATCCAAACTCCGTTTCGAGTTCACAAACGGAAACGCAACCCAAAAGCATTCGACCGAGTAACGTGCCTCGGTCATTGGCGGCTCGTTTACTGGCGTACCCCGAGGGATTGTATCCCTCATCACGCTTTTTCGTGGACCCTATAGCCCCAATAAATCGCGCTGACGCGGTGCTGCTCTCTCAGACTTGAGGAGCGGAGTCTACGGGGCTCGAACCCGCAACCTCCGCCGTGACAGGGCGGCGCTCTAACCAATTGAGCTAAGACTCCTCGAAGAGCCGCGAACAATAGCGGGCAACAGGGCTCTTGCAACTCCTTTTTTCTTTTCCTACGCGTAATTTTTCAAGCGCTTGTTTTCTCTCTTTGTTTACGAAATCCGCCGATTAGAGTCCGGTGCTTGCCAGCTGATTATAAGCCCCCCCACGATGAAATTTAGCCCGCTCCCGATCGCCCTTAGTCTTGTTTTTCAATGCGCAATTTTTGCCGGAGATTCGCGCCTTGCCCCGCCGAAAGATCTGAATGGATACTTCCCATTCCATCCGCCCAATACCATGGAGGAGTGGCAGGAGCGCAAGAGCACTGTGCGCCGGCAGATTTTAGTTTCACAAGGCTTGTGGCCGATGCCTTCAAAAACGCCCCTCAATGCGGTCATCCACGGCCGAATCGAGGCGGACACGTACTCCGTGGAAAAGGTTTTCTTCGAGAGCAGCCCTGGGTTCTTCGTCACGGGTAATCTTTACCGGCCTAAGCAGGTTTCCGGGAAGGTTCCGGGGATTTTATTCGCCCACGGCCACTGGCAAGACGCGCGGCTCAGCATTCAGCCCGACGAAAAAGTGCGGCATGAGATATCCATCGGTGCGGAGCGCTTTGAAAACAGCGGCAAGAGCATCTTCCAATCACTTTGCGTCCAGTTAGCCCGAATGGGCTGTGTGGTTTGGCAATGGGACATGATCAGTGACTCCGATTCGATTCAGATTCCGCGTTCTGTCGTGCATGCGTTTGCAAAACAGCGCCCGGAAATGAACGCGCTAGAGAACTGGGGATTTTACAGTGCCCAAGCTGAATCCCATCTGCAAAGCATCATGGGACTTCAGACTTGGAATGCAGTGAGGAGCCTAGATTTTCTTTTGACGCTTCCCGAGGTGGATTCCGAGCGAATCGCGATGACAGGCGCAAGCGGGGGCGCAACTCAGACGATGCTGCTTGCGGCCATTGATGATCGGGTGAATCTCTCGTTTCCCTGCGTAATGGTGAGCACGGCGATGCAGGGAGGGTGCACTTGTGAGAACGCAAGCCTGCTTCGCATCAATACGGGGAACGTTGAATTTGCTGCGCTGTTCGCACCCAAGCCGCAGGGCATGAATACAGCAAACGACTGGACAAAGGAACTAGCAGTTAAAGGGTTCCCTGAGCTGCAAAAGCTTTACGCGCTCCACAATGCCACTGAAAAAGTGTTCCTTCTTCGCGGAGAGCATTTCCTGCACAACTATAACGCCGTAACCCGTTCGGCTTTTTACACGTTTGTTGATAAACACTTCCGATTGCGCGGCTCTGCTCCGGTGATTGAAAGGGATTTCACGCCCCTTCCCCGCGAATCCTTATCCGTATGGGATGCCGCGCATCCGGCACCAAAGGCGGCAGATCCGCAGTTCGAAAAAGATCTCCTAAAGTGGTTCACACGCGATGCGCAAAACCAAATCGCATTGGCTGCCTCGACCAAGGATGGAATGGAATCCACCTTGCGACCCGCCCTCAAGATTATCATCGGCCGTGACTACAATGATGTGGGCGCGATGGATTGGAATATGTCAGCCAAGGTCGACAAGGGCGGATACTCTGAGATCACCGGCACGCTCATTAATCAGAAACACCAGGAGGAGGTAGCCCTTCTTTGGCTTGCGCCCAACCGCTGGAATGGGACGGCGGTACTTTGGCTAGATGATTGCGGAAAATCGGCTGCTCAGGATCCTGCCGCATTGCGGTTGGTGGATTCGGGAGTTGCCGTATTTGGGGCTGATTTGCTGAGGCAAAGCTCGACGCCGGTTACTCAGACCCCGGTTGTAGCGAATCCCCGAGAGTTTGCCGGGTACACTCACGGCTACAACCACTCATTGTTCGCGCAGCGGACGCACGATGTACTTTCGATTATTCGCTTTTTGCACAATTCCGCGCCAAAGACAGATTCAACTCCAACCCGAGTTTTAGTCGCGGCGTGGGGATCGACCGGCCCGATTGCATTGAGTGCTCGGGCAATCGCGGGAACTGCAATTGATAAGCTTGCCGTGGACACTAAAGGATTCCGATTCGCAAAGGTCCTTGATTATCGCGATCCAATGTTTTTGCCGGGCGGCTCAAAGTACCTCGATCTCCCCGGCATCATCGCCTTGAATGCGCCCCATCGGACTTGGATCGCCGGCGAGGGCCACAAACCCAACACGCTTGGAACTGATTTCATAGAATTCACTCCGTTTGAGGGACCGCCAGAAGCGAAGTCCCAATCCGCAGTGGATTGGTTGCTCCGATAAACTCGTGTGACACGCGGTGCAGTGAAAAATCGTGCAAGCGTTCCGGAGGCCAGGGTTAGCGCGGAAGCGTTTCCCCTGTGGTCAGCGTTTTTTTTAGGGACGCCAGAACCGAGGCGTGCTCGGGAAGGTTTGCGAGATTGTTGTACTCACCCGGGTCAGTTTCATGATCGTAGAGCTCTACGCCCGCTGCACCCCCATTCCACTCGGTGTAGCGATACCTCTCGGTTCTGACGCTGCGGCCCATGATTCGTGAGCCGTTTTTTTTGCTGTCGCTTCCAGCTTCAAATGTGCCGACCAGATCGCCTCGGGTGACTTGGGAATAAGCCGCATGCGCCCAATGACTGTCAGGCTTTTCCACGAGAGGACGAAGACTAAATCCTTCGGTCTTGGAATCTCCAGCGATTTCGCAGAGGTCGGTTAAGGTCTTATGAAGATCCACTAGCTCAACAGTGCGTGGAGAGCGTTGTCCGTTTGAAGGATTGCCGGGCACGGAAATAATCAACGGCACTCGTACAGACTCCTCGAAGATGCTCATCTTCTGCCACAGATTCTTCTCACCAAGGTGGTACCCGTGGTCGCTGTGGAAGACTACGATGGTGCTGTCCTCGAGTTTCAATCGTCTAAGCGCATCCAGCAGTTCCCCCACCCGAGCATCCATAAAAGTCGTGGATGCTTGGTAGGCCTGTATAGCCTCGCGCCGGAGCGAGTCCGACATTCCAACCTCGGCTTTTTTTTGGATCGACAACGCTGGCAGCGGGAATAATTCGAAGAGATTCGAAGGAATGACCGGCAGCTTGATGCCCTGAGGCGGGTACAATTCAAAGTACGCCTTTGGCGCGACATACGGCGTGTGCGGACGATAGAAGCCGACCGCTAGGTAAAACGGCTTTGAGTCCTTGGCGCGCTCTTCGAGGTGGACGATTGCAGCGGCCGCGCCTTTCCCGTCTGTTTGCTCTGAGTCCGCCGCCTCCGATGCCAGCCAACTGAGAGTGCCGCCGGTATTCTTCAACTCCCTGCCAATCACGGTGCGAACGCCGTTGGCAGACGACGATTCCAGCACATTCACTAAGGCAATATCGTCAACGTCGCGCCCCCGGGGATTAACCACCGACTCCCAGGATGAAGGATCATCCATTCCATCCGTCCCGATCTGAGTTGGAACTCCGTAGTGATAGAGTTTACCAACACGCGAGACTCGGTAACCCGCGTTTAAAAAACTCTGGGGAATCGATACCGCATCCGGGACGTTCGTTCTGAAACTCGTCCGATTTTCGTAAACACCCGTCGTATCGGGGCGCAAGCCTGTCATGAATGAGGCTCGACTCGGATTGCAAAGCGGAAACTGGCAGTACGCCCTCTCAAAGGTCACGCCCATTGCCGCAAGCCTGTCAATATTAGGCGACTTCACTTCAGGGTGACCGTAGACACCGAGGTTCACGTTCAGATCGTCGGAGACAATGTGCAACACGTTAAACTTTGGTGCTGCTGCTGCCTCCCGGCATTGGATGCCACAGATCAGGGCAAATAGGGCGAGAGCTTGCTGCTTTGGGCGGATCATATTCGTGCGCTTAAACACCGGCGAGAATTGCGGGTTTCATGATTTCGCTACAAATAAGGAGCGAGCTCCCATTGTGCATATGCTACCGGTATTTTTCTCGGGACCAGCGAAAAGAAGGACGAGCTAGTCCACCTCAAATTCATCAGCTGGGTCAAAGGGCGGCATTGGAACATTAATGATCCGCAAGTTTCCCACCGCGCGGTGGACGCAGCCCGGCCTGATCATTACCGCAGTGAGAGGCTTGAGGGGGTACTGGACCCCGTCTGCCTCAAGGTACCCCTCCCCTTCCAGGACGATGTAAATCTCGGTCATTCCCTTGTGGAAATGTCGGCGGCTGTCCTTGGAAATGTCTGTGAGATGAACCGTGGCCAGCGTGTTCCAAGGTTCATTGAAAGCGCGCCTTGCCTGACCACAGGGGCACGGGACGGGTGCAATCTCATCCAACTGTGCAATCGCGAGCTTGGGTTCGTTCATACAAAAATTCCGATGAGCGCTAGCGCAATCCAGCGGCTGTGTATTGAAATGCCTCGCGAATAGCAGACCCATCCCCGTTGGGCATTCCCGAACGTTGAATCATCAGGATGTAGATCTTCCCAGCGACCGGGTCAGCCCAGCTCTGAGTTGCATACGCACCGCCGTGACCAAAGCTGCCCTTTGCCAAAGCTGCAGTGACACCAACGGGCTCTTTCACAACCTGAAATCCGAGCCCCCAACTCATGCCGTCGACAAAACCGGTCTTGATGTCGCCAGTCTGTGTAGTGGTCATCAACTGCACCGTCTCCGGCCTGAGAATTTTTTGCCCGCGAAACGTGCCTCCGGAAAGCATCATTTG
>CAMDSZ010000205.1 GCA_945906945.1 Akkermansia muciniphila | reverse complement strand
TCCGGCGCATCTGCGTCTCTGGCTTTGCGGTTGGGTGTCCCAGTCAAGGCAGCTTTAACCGAAAGTGAGGCCGCTTTCTGCGAGGCCTTGGCGACATCAGTGTTTTTCATTGAAAAGGATAAATTCCGCCGTGCCTTCAGCCCACGGATGGGTGTAGGTAGAGCTATGGCTCAAAAAGTTTGGTTCATTACCGGATGTTCAAGCGGTTTCGGCCGTGAATTGGCCCTCGCTGCTCTTAATCACGGAGATAACGTTGTCGCTACGGCACGCAACCCGGAGGATCTTTCCGGCTTGGTCGCCCAGTTCCCAGAGACTTGCCATGCGATGGCGTTTGATGTCACCGATTTTTCTAACTCTGCTTCCTTGTTTCAAAAGGCGGTTGGCGCGTTTGGCCGTGTCGACGTTCTGGTGAACAACGCGGGCTACGGCCTGATTGGCTCAATTGAAGAAAGCTCACAGGAACAGATTGAACGCAATTTCGCGGTGAACTTCTTCGGTCCGCTTGAGTTGATTCGCGTGGCATTGCCGCATTTCCGCGCTCAAAAAGGGGGGCATGTGGTGAACATGAGCGCTGCGGCTGCGATTTCCAATTATGCAGGCTTCGGGATTTATGGTGCGGCCAAGAGCGCCCTGGAAAGCTTGAGCGAGGCGCTCGCTTTGGAGGGGCGCAGTTTCGGATTGAATGTAACGCTTGTTCAGCCCGGTCCATTTCGGACTGATTTTATTGCGCGCTCCCTAGACAAAGTGGAGGGCGAGATTTCTGAGTACGTGGGCACTGCTGGAAAGTTTGGCAAGCTCATTGAGTCCATTGATGGCCGGCAACCGGGTGATCCCGCGAGGGCTGCGCAATCGATTTTGCAGGCGGTCGCCGCAGAGCGTCCCCCCTTGCGCTTAGTGCTTGGTAAATACGCCATCGAGAAGTCCCGACGCGACCGTGACAAGCGCGAGGCGGAGCTGGCCGAATGGGAGCACGCAGGCATCTCTGCCGACGGGCCCTATCTCTAGCAGAATCCGCCGAGCCTCGCTCCAGGTTCGCGGGGACGAATTTAAATTGATGTCGCGAGACGCTAAAAGCGGTGGGTGCCCTGGGTCCGGGGATGTTTCTCCCAAGAGCGCTGTATGCGAGGCGAATCCTGTTTACGCTGGCCTGCTTCCGCGCGCTGGGCGGAGCTTGAGTGAGGAGGCGGAGGCGTTTTTGGATTTACTTTCGATGGAGCCAGCGGGGCCGGGAGTGACGGAGGCGCGGCGCTCGGAGGTTCTGCGCGATATTCAGAGGCACGGTTTTTACGAGCATACGTCCGAGGAGTTGTTGTGGGGGTGCCGTTTCGCTTGGCGGCATAGTGTGCGGTGCGTGGGGCGTTATTTTTGGAAGCAACTCGAGGTGCGCGATGCGCGCCATTGCGCGGCGATCGAGGACGTTGCCGCAGGGTGTATCGAGCATGTGCGTGTCGCGACCAACGGTGGCGCGATTCGGCCGCTGGTCACCGTCTTTGCCCCGGAGCGCGAGGGTGTTGAGCCGTGGCGGATTTGGAATTACGAGTTGGTCCGATACGCAGGCTATCGAGCTGAGGATGGTGAGGTGCTTGGTGATCCCGCCGAGGCCGAATTCACCCAGAAATGTATCAGCCTCGGGTGGAACCCTCCGGGAAGCCGCTCTGCGTTTGATGCGTTGCCGATCTTGATTTCGGGACAAGGGTTTCCCGTGAGATTCTTTGAGGTGCCGAAGGCGGATGTGCTGGAGGTTGCGATCGAGCATCCCGAATTCGAGTGGTTCGCCGATCTCCGGTTGCGTTGGTACGCGGTTCCGATTGTTTCGAATATGCGTCTGGACATCGGAGGCATCCGATACACCGCCGCACCATTTAATGGGTGGTACATGGGAACGGAGATCGGGGCCCGCAACCTAGCGGACATAGGCAGGTACAATATGCTGCCTGAGATTGCCGAGCGGATGGGGGTCCTAAGTAGACGCGAAAACTCTTTGTGGCGGGATCGGGCATTGGTGGAGCTTAACCGCGCTGTGTTGTACTCCTTCCAGCGCGACGGGGTGCGCATGGTGGACCATCACACAGTGTCCGACTTGCACGTGCTCTTTGAGCAGCAGGAGGCCGCCGTGGGGCGTCCCGTGACTGGGCGCTGGGACTGGCTGATTCCGCCGTTATCCGGGGCGACCTCTCCGCTTTGGAACCGTACTTACGATCCCACAGAGTACTCCCCAAACTTTTTTCCCCAACCAATGGATTGGTGATTACGCTCAGCGCGTGATCCCGCAGTTCGCTTATGTTGAGGCGTGCAATATCGGAGTTTGAAAGGCTCAGGGATCCTGCGCCCTGATTTAGATGGGCGATGCCTGCCTAGTTCTTGCTTAGGCTCTCCAGATAATCCAAAAGCGAAGCAAACTCGCGTACGCTAAAGCCACTCATTAAACCCACTGGCATCATCGAGTTGGGAAGCGTTGCGCGTGAAGTGATCTTCACTTTTGGAAACGTAAATTCCTGTGAAGTGATGTCGCGGATTGTCAGCTTGTCGCCGCTTTCATCTGTCACGAAACCCATGTGTGTCGCCCCGGTATCGAGCGTGACCAGATTGGTGGCGAATCCCTGCGCAATTGTGCGGTTCGGGTCAAGAATGTTGGCGGCAAGGTCATTCCGGTTATAGGTCTGAGCGATGTTGCCAAGGTAGGGTCCTTTCTGCGTCTGCTGCTGCGATACGGTGTGGCAGGCAACGCATGTGGCCTTGGCAAAAATTTGTTCACCGAGTCCCTTGTCGCCCTTGGTTTTTAACACCTGTGCAAGCGCCTGTTCTGGGGCTAGTGCACCAATCTTCGGAGTGGGGTCATTCTCTTCGATTTTCAGCCTGAGATTTTTCGCCGCGGATGAGGCTGCATTAGCAACCCGTTTGTCCGGGTCTTGCATTGCGGCCTGGATTTTGCCGTCGATGGTGTGGGCTTTGATCTTATCAGCGGCCCGGATGATTTGAATGCGGCGTTCAATATTGTTCCATCCTGTCTCGAGCGCTTTGGTAGCCATTTCTCTCGCCTCGGGGCTGCCTGATTTTCGTGCGCTAAGGTTCAAGAGAACAGCGTCGGCCCAAATGCCAATGGGGTTGCCCACCTGGGCTTCAGCCTCCATCTCGATCGCCTGGTGCACGTTTTCAAGCTTCGGGGCACCCATCAGCGCACTTTGCGCGGCATCTTGTTCCTTGCCCGAGCCCTTCGCCTGCGAAAGCGAAACCATCGCGGGCAGCACCTGTTTCCACGCCTCAGTATTATCCGTCTTCACGATTGCCTGAACGGTTTGAGAAAGAGTTGTCGGCTTCGAGTTTGAATCCTTCGCCGCGTGGATAAGCAGGGGGATTCCATCGACCGGTGGGGTTTCGCTGGAAGCGAGTTGGGTCACCGCTTCAGGAATTAGCGAGGCATCGCTTTTTGCGAGCTCGATGATCCGCGTCAATGCTTCTTGCGATTGAATACGGTTGCGGTTCATTTCCGCGACAAGATGCGCGGCTTCCTCGCGGGAAGCGTGGCTCAGATGCGACTGCAGAACGGAAGCGATTGTTGAGGTCTGCTCCCAGGGCTCCGGTTGGTAATACGGGCCTCGGTTGTCGGGGCGGGTGCCCCAAGAGTCGCGTTTCCATTCTCCTTCTTTTGAGTGAAGTCTGCACAGCGTGCTTAGAATTCCTTTTTTCTTCTCAAGCGTCTGCTCCTGAGCGAGGCGTTTTACAAGCCCGGCAACAACCTCGGCTTTGTGCATTCTCATCAATGCAAGAAACGCTCCGTCGCGCTGCATCTCTGACGCATCGACGGTATCAATCACTTCGAAGCACGCAGTAGATGCCTCGAGCTTAGCGAGGCACTGGAACGCAGTGTGATGAAGGACGGGATCGCCCACGCCGAGTTTCTTCGCTATGTTGGAAGCTAGATCGCTACGGTTCAGCCGTGTTGCCGCGACCATTCCCTCCAGGGCGGTACGGTGCTCGGAACTCGAAATCGTTTTTGCAAGAATCGCGCCGACTGCGGGTTCGAGTTGAACACTGTTGGTGCAATCAAAGAAATCTCCAAGGGCTCGCGCTACAAAGCGCAGAAGTGAAGGGTCTGCTGCGAGTGATGCGATAGCTTTTACCGCAGGCTTCTTGTCTTTTTGATTAATTCCAATTTGGGTGATTGCGTAAAGCGCTGCAACCCGTGCTTGAAGCGGTTGCGAAGGATTCGATGCGAATGCCACGAAGCTTTCGATAATATTGGAGTTCTTCCCGCGCCTCACAAGAGTCCTCTGCGCAGCCATGGAGCGCACCTGGCTCTCGGATGCGAGCATCGAAAGGAGCTGGGGATCTCCGAGGGTTTCGAAATTCGGGAGCGACTGCGGAGTGTATTCCTTCGGAGTCACGCGAACGATGTATCCAGAGTCGGTGCCTGCCCAATCAAATGTGGCACCCTTCCAGCTTGCCTGGTAGACGGCGCTCATTCCATCCACGTCGGCATCGGTTGGCCGCGTCATGGAGATGAATTTTTGCGGTGGTGCTTTTTCAATGAAAGTCGCTCCGGATGACTCGACTGAATGTCTCCAAAGGGCGCCTGTCCCCCAATCGCAGGTCATTGGAGCGTGGTTCCATTCGCTGGGGAATCCTGGTTCGCTGAGGTAGGTCGATCCGCAGCCGGACCCGCCGCCGTAATCGGCGAGGGGAGCGATGTGCTCGCTTGAAAAGTTTTTATAAAGGCGCGGGTAGCCATGGTCCTCCAGACCGGTGAAGTGGTGGAAGCGAACGTCCCATCCGCCGCCATCGTTGGTGTTGTCCCGTGCGAAAATATCGAGAAGTGGGCTTACGGGCGTCCCTAGAATGTTCCGTGTGCCGGTTGCGAATAGCTCCAGACCAGAACCGTCAGGCCGGAAACGGATGACTCCGCCGCCGCGGTGTTGAAGGCGTCTACCGTCCGTGCCCACAGCCTCCATGAACCCGAAGTCGCCACCCGCCACGTACAACCAGCCGTCAATCCCGAGGGTCAGTCCGTTGGTTGTGTGGTCCGCCGGGCGGTCGGCGAATCCGAACGCGATGCCTTTTACGATCGTCGTTTCCGAATCAGCAACTCCGTCTTGGTCGCTGTCGATGTATACGCTGACGTCCGGTGGGTGAATGAGGTAGAGCCGGTCGTGGTCCCAGACGAGGCCCCGCGGCGAATCAACGTCTTTGACAAACTCTTTTACCTCATCGGCGCGTCCATCTCCGTCGGTGTCGCGCAGTCTAAGAATTCTTCCGCGATGCGGTTTGCGTCCGAGGGAACCGTTTCCATCACTTGAAACGTACAAATCCCCATTTGGCGCCGCCGCCACATATACCGGGTAATTCACTGCCGGCGGTGCTGCAAACAGCGTGACCTGGAACGGATCCGGAACCTTTACGTCGTCCAAAAAGACTTTTTCCTCGGCCTCTGAGCGTTTGGTAATTTGTGGCGCCGTATTTCCTCCGTCCTTGAATCCATCGGCCAGCTGGCCTTGGGCAAGTAGCGAGGAAATGAGTGATGTTGTGAGGGCAAGTTTTGAGGTCGTTTTTTTCATGATGCCAAGTTCCGGCACGTGCGGAAAAAATGAGGGGGAAGTTTTACGAAAATGGAGTGTGAGGCGCTTGCGTCTCTTTCTACGCTAGCAGGCCTTTGACCAACTTGCCGTGAACATCCGTAAGCCGGTATCGGCGGCCTTGGAATTTGTAGGTCAGAGCCTCGTGGTCGATCCCAAGCAGGTGTAGAATCGTCGCTTGAAAATCGTGGACATGCACACCGTCGCTGGCGACGTTGTATCCAAATTCGTCTGTCTCCCCGTAAACCGTTCCGCCCTTGATGCCCCCTCCCGCCATCCACGCAGTGAAGCAGCGCGGATGATGGTCGCGGCCAAAGTTCGTGGTGAGTTTGCCCTGGCAATAATTGGTGCGCCCGAATTCACCGCCCCATACAACGAGCGTGTCGTCGAGCATTCCGCGTTGTTGCAAATCAATGAGCAGCCCCGCGCAAGCCTGATCGGTTTCCCTGCAAAGCTTGGGTAATGCCGAGGGAAGTCCGCCGTGGTGATCCCAGTCCTGATGATACAACTGGATGAAGCGGACTCCGCTTTCCGCCAGTCTGCGGGCTTGCAGGCAGTTTGCTGCAAAGCTCCCCGCTGAACGCGAATCGGCGCCGTACAAGTTTAGAGTGGCCTCGCTTTCGTTCGAGAAATCAGTGGCCTCCGGAATGCTCGTCTGCATGCGGAATGCCATTTCGTAGTTCGAAATTCGCGCTTGAATGCTCGGGTCCGGCGTTTCCTCCATTCGATGAGCGTGAAGCTGCGCGAGCCTGTCGAGCATGAGCCTGCGGCTATCTGCACTGATCCCCTTGGGGTTGTTGAGGTATAGAACCGGATCCTTGGAAGGCCGGAATTGAATCCCCTGCTGGTCCGCGGATAAAAATCCGCTGCCCCATAAGTGCGCTCCCAGCGGCTGACCGCCTTTTCCCTTTGAAATGAGGACCACAAAGCCAGGCAAGTTACTGTTCTCGCTGCCGAGTCCGTAATTCACCCACGCGCCCATGCTCGGCCGGCCTGGAATCTGTGAGCCGGTTTGGAAAAAGGTGACGCCGGGGCCGTGGTTGATGGATTCGGTGAACATCGAGCGGATCACGCAAATCTGGTCGGCCATCGCTGCCGTGTTTGGCAGCAGTTGGCTCACCCATGCGCCCGACTGGCCGTGCTGTTTAAATTCGAAAGGGGAGCCAACCATCGGAATCGAGGATTGGTTGCCTGACATCCCGGTAAGCCGCTGGGTGCCACGCACTGAATCTGGCAGCTCCTCACCGTGGCGCTTTTTGAGAAGCGGTTTGTAGTCGAAGAGATCCAGCTGCGACGGACCACCCGACATAAACAAGTAAATGACTCGCTTCGCCTTTGGAGCGAAGTGGGACGCCTGTTTGAGAATCGCGTTCTCGGCTGCCGCTTGATCACCGGTGAGCGCTGCCTGAGTTGATTCCCTGCGCACAAGGTCGGCAAATGCTATGCCTCCAAGTCCCATGCCGAACTGTGATAAAAAATGCCGGCGCGGTAGCAATGAAGCCGGCTCTGCTATTGGTATGGTTGAGCTCATAGGGGAAATTACTGTTTTACGACTGAGCCATCATGGTTGAGTAGCGCTTGAGCGAGAATTGTAGCAGCCGCTGTCTCTGCTGGGGGCAGGCCAGGCTTCTTCGGCACGCTTCCAATCGCGAGTAAAGCCTCGACCTCCTCCGGATGCTCCC
>CAMDSZ010000204.1 GCA_945906945.1 Akkermansia muciniphila | reverse complement strand
AACGCCTCACTCGCTTCACGTCCTTTTTGAATCACGCGTGTGGTAAATCCACTAACCACAACCAGCATGAGCGCAGCAGATCCTGCAAGAACCTTGTTTCGCCCGATCCACAGTTTGACACGCTTGAGCGTCCCAGCGTCCTCAGCATTGGTTGCAAACCCGTTTTGGTATCGCTCAATATCACCGGCAAACGCCTCCACACTCCCGTAGCGCTTGTTCCTGTCAGTTGCCATTGCCTTGAGTGTGACTGCCTGCAAAGCCTCCGGCACTTCAGCGCCCATCGCCGTAGCTGCTCCCACGGTCACTGACCCCTTGCCACCACGTTTAGTAACCATCGAGCTGATGCTTCCGTTCTTCACCTTGGTGAGTACTTCATCCAAAGTCGTCCCGTCAACCGGTGCACGTAGTGTGAGGATTGCATAGAGAATCCCACCCAAACTGTAGATATCAGAACGTGCGTCCAGTTCAGCCACCATGCCCATCGCTTGCTCCGGCGACATATACTGCGGGGTGCCCATGACTTCACCTTCCATGGTCATGCCATAATCGCCGGTGTCGTTAACTCGTGAAACGCTCGAGCCCTGCTCTTCACGTTCACCCAGCACTTTCGCAAGCCCCCAGTCCATCACCAGCACCTCACCGTACTCGCCCACCATGATGTTCTCGGGCTTCAGATCCCGGTGCAGAATTCCTTTGCTGTGTGCAAACATCATTGCGTCGCACACCTTGCGGAAGATCGTGAGCAACGTGGCTCTTGGGTAGTCCTTGATCGCCGCAGCATCACCATCACGGATCTGGTTCAACACCGCTTGCAGCGTACGTCCCTTGATCAGCTTCATGCTGTAGAAGGGTCTGCTCTGGGCATCGACGCCAATGTTGTAGATAGGAACGATGTTTGGGTGAGCAAGCTGGGCGAGCACCTCTGCTTCTTTTGAAAACCTGGGATCTTCACCTGCCTCACTGACGCTGCTGACTTTGACGGCTACATGGCGTTTAAGCTGTGGATCTTCACCAAAGTAGATTTGTCCCATGCCGCCCCGTGCGATTTCACGCACAAGTGTGTACTTACCCTGCAGTGGAGCCTCATTTGCAGAAATAGACGGTGCAGAAGGCGTCCCTATTGATGCGCTCTTCTGAACATTCCCTCGTGTGGGCGTTCTCTGCGGAATCGTGACTTCCATGCTTGCCTTGCTCTTGGTCACTGCCCGCTGGGGGATGGTGATGTCCAAGGAACTCGATTTAGGCGATACAGCCACTGGCTGCACTACCTTCACTTCAACGACCAGGGTAACTTCACCCACCTGCACACTGGTTGGATACTCCACCTGAACGCGCTCAGTGATCTGATAGCCGTTGACCAGAGTCCCACCACCGAGATCTTCCACCTGCAACCCAGCTTCGCTGATCCATACCCACGCATGGCGGGGCATGATGCCTTCACCATGGATTGTGAACACGTCCGATGCAGTCTCAGTACCGATCACGAATTGCGACTCGCCGGTATCAACTGTGCTGATAACGCCTGCGGGTCCATGGAGGGTGATTGACCAAATCTGCATCCTTTGTGTTTAGCAAAACCTGTTGAATGATGCAGCGGCAAAATGTTCGTAAGCCCATCCTTTACAATTGATCCCAGCAACAGCGGTGATGAACTATTCCTGCTTCGGAAATAACAATTTGAACTTGCAGCGCTCGTTCCAGTCGCCGCCCGGGTCCCCTCATCAGCAACCTTCAGGTTGCGCCGTGAATGCACCGCGCTTTTTCACCTTTTAAAACTTTCAGGCTGGTAGACGTCTACTTTTGTTTGAGACGACACAAAAATTTTGTTGCCATCCGTTGTCACGTTTATGCCATCGGCTTTACCACTCGTACGAATTTCCTCGCGCATTGAAAAATCTCCCAAATCCCATATCCGAATTAGACTTTCTCCCGAAGAAAAAGTGATCAGCAAGGGGAGTTCCGGATGACACTCGATGGAAGTGATCGCGTTGTCGTGAGCGCGAAATGACATTTTCTCTTGGAGTGTTTTTGCGTCCCGGATGCGCACCCGCTTATCAGAGGTACCCTCGAGTACGGAACTGCCATCTGGCGTCAAGCAAATGGTTATGCAGTTGGGTGCAGGTGCCGTTGTGATCAACTCCCCCGAAACCGTGTCCCATAACAGGAGAGAACGACTAAACTCATCATCTTCAACATCGGATCCTTTGACTATTCGCATCCCGATTTCAACAACACGGTCATCAGCCAACCAGACTGAAGGCACCCAATCGACCCCTTGGATGGAGTCTCGTTTCATCTTTGTGATGATTTGACCCGTCGACATTTGCAACACGTTAGCTCTTGTCCACAAAAGGTCCTTGGTGGGATGTGGCGTGACAGCACCAAAAGAAATACCACCAGTTCCCGGTATCAACTTAGCTCCCCAAAGCAACTGGATTCCTCCACTTTCCAGCTTGAAAACTGAGCACCTGTAATCATGTATTCCGACGAGAAATTGATTCCTTTGGTATGCGAGGAACCATGGGGGACGTCCCTTCAAAAATCCCTGAACAGAAGCCCTGTTGTTTGGGCTTTTTGAGGACAGCACGCCACCCGGGTCCATCAGCGAGATGACGAAAGATTCGCCCGTACCACTCGAGACAAACTTCGTTGCGAAGGTCTGCTGAGAAGCCGCGAGCCAATGCAACTGCCCTTCCTTAGACGCTCTCGACATGCTGCTATGAGGGGGCGTTATTGCGGTCTGAAAAAGTCGAATGGTCCGGCCGAGGGTTATTGCAAGCGTACTTCCTGAAACATGAAGGCCCCTGACAGTGGCGTAACCAACAGGTCCAAAAAACGGGATGGATCTTAACAGACTACCATCATTCCAGTCGTAAAAGCAGACCGCATTATTTCGTGGAGGAGAAGCGTGGAGGGATACAATCAACCCCTGCTCCGGGATAAGCCCCACGGAACTCCATCCGCGTCGGGCAGTGGTTTCAAATTGAACTTTTCCAGTAGAAAGCTCGCAGGCCCTGATTTTGTTCAGGCCCCTGACGTTCACCAATGAAAATCGCCGTTTCTGATCCGGTGTGATGACTGATCCGTTGTGGTAGGTAATGTCACCACCAACCAGGTTTAAATCGCGCTTCGAAACCAGACTCCCAGTAGCTGCATCAACTTGGTCAATTCCATTATCAGCTCCCACTAGGAGTATCTCTTTTTCATCAGGGGTGATAAGGAACTCTTTCTCTGAGTAGCCTTTGAGATCACGCCTCCAGAGCTGTCGTTTTTCCACCAAAGAGTATGCAAAAGCGGTCGGCGGTGAGTTGTGATATGCGAGAAGGATTGTCTTGGAAATTCGCATCCAGCTCGGTTCTACAAACGTCTTAGTATCGACGCTGTGAATCAGGCTGCCGTCACTCAAGCTGCGAATCTGGATTTCTTTCCGTGCCTGGGGCTTACTAAGCGAGACGGTAAATGCAATTTGTATACCATCATCATCCACTGAAAATTGGGATGGAGCACCGTCTTGCGAGATTTTCCACAAAAGAGTCTTCGAGCCGCTCAGCGCATCGATGCGAAACATCGCTCCATCGTTTTGGAGTCCAAGAAATGTATGCGGTTCGGTCGGATGATTCCTGAGTCCAACCCACCCTTTGCCTTTCTCAGGTGCGATTTCCAGGTCGAAACAATCCACCCTTTGTTTAAAATACTGCCACGTTGGATCACGCAAATCCTCCGGGATATTTTTCAAGCCCTTGAGCATCGCTTCGGAGTCGCTGTTCTCGTAAGCGGCCTCCACTAGTAAAAGCTCGGATTTTGCCGCAGCGCGGCGGGCGACTTCCTTCTCTTCCAGTGCTCTTTTTTCATTCAGACGCGCGACCCTTTCGCTGGATCTGAGTTGGATGACAAACACCACGCCAAACAACAAAAGTGCAGCGCAGGATAAAGAAAACGCTTTATGGCGTTTCGCGAACAGAATCAGTTTTCTGAAGGTCCCAGCGTCCTCGGCCTGCGTGGCAAACCCATTTTGGTAACGCTCAATATCACCAGCGAACGCCTCCACACTCCCGTAGCGCTTGTTGCGATCCGTCGCCATCGCTTTGAGCGTCACCGCCTGCAACGCCTCCGGCACTTCCGCACCCATCGCCGATGGAGCGCCCACCGTCACCGGCCCTTTGCCACCACGCTTAGTCACCATCGAGCTGATGCTACCGTTCTTCACCTTGGTCAGCACTTCATCCAAGGTCGTCCCATCGATCGGTGGTCTAAGCGTGAGGATGGCGTAGAGAATACCCCCCAAACTGTAGATGTCAGAACGCGCGTCCAGTTCAGACACCATACCCATGGCCTGCTCCGGCGACATGTACTGCGGCGTACCCATCACTTCACCTTCCATCGTCATCCCATAGTCGCCGGTATCGTTAACTCGTGAAACGCTCGAGCTCTGTTCTTCACGCTCCCCCAGCACCTTCGCCAATCCCCAGTCCATTACCAGCACCTCGCCGTACTCGCCCACCATGATGTTCTCCGGCTTGAGATCTCGGTGCAGGATTCCTTTGCTGTGTGCGAACATCATCGCGTCACACACCTTGCGGAAAATGGTGAGCAACGTGGCCCTTGTGTATTCCTTGACGGCCGCATCGCTGCGCAGATTTTCCGCAGCTTTGGGACGGAAGTGCTAGCTTACGATTCCCTCCCTGCACTGGATTGGGCAGAGGCACACGGGATCCGCTATGTGGATCGTGACGCGCTGCTGGCGTCGAGCGACATCATCTCCCTACATGTACCGCTGCTGCCGGAAACGCGCCACTTGCTCAACGCACAGACCCTCGGGGGGATGAAGCGTGGCGTCTTCATTATCAACACGAGTCGCGGCAAACTCATTGACACCGGCGCGCTTATTGCTGCGTTGAAAAGCGGGCACATCGGCGGCGTCGCGATGGATGTGTATGAGGAAGAGGAAGGCATCTTTTTTGAAGACCTCTCCGGCCAAGTGCTCCAAGACGACGAGCTATCGCTGCTGCTCAATTTTCCCAACGTGCTCATCACCGCCCACCAGGCATTTCTAACGCGCGAGGCACTCAAAGAAATCGCCAGCGTGACGACGAGAAACATCCTGCAACTCGAAACAGGCGGAAATTTCATCGCCGGAACCAGACTTTGAGAGTTGATCCTCAACAACACATTAATTTAGCGCGCCCCGCGACGATCCCGCGCGCGCGACTGGCGGAAATGGGGACAAAAGCTAATTCTTCACTAAACAGTGCGAAAAGAATTTTCTATTAGGAGGTTGGTGAAGCTTGAGCTCGAAATTTCCCGCCAGCGGTTTAGTGTTTTTCCTCACTAGTTAATTCCTTCTGTGCATACCACTCTCACCCCCCTCGCCGCCCTCGCCGCCCTGCTGCTCGCGCCACTCGCCGCGCTCCACGCCGCCGATTCATCCAAACCCAACATCGTGATCCTCTACGCCGACGACCTCGGTTACGGTGATGTGCGGTGCTACAACCCGGAGCGAGGTAAAATCTCCACCCCTCATATCGACAAGCTTGCCGCGCAGGGGATGCGTTTCACCGACGGGCACTCTTCGTCCGGCGTTTGCTCGCCCTCGCGCTACACTCTGCTGACTGGGCGCTATCATTGGCGCACGCGCCTCCAGGCCGGCATCGTGCCTTTGTGGGGGGAACCGCTGATCGCACCGGATCGCGTCACGATTGCCACCCTGGCAAAACAACACGGCTACCGCACAACCTGCATAGGTAAGTGGCACCTCGGCTGGGATTGGCCCATCCCTGATGAGCGCGCCGTTGTCTTCAAGGAAAAGCCCAAGGGAGCGGGCACCGCCACCGAGGCCCATCGTGCGGTCTGGCGCGAGGTCTTTACCCAACCCATCGGCGGAGGTCCGACAACGCGCGGCTTTGATTACTATTTCGGCACCGACGTGCCCAACCATCCGCCTTTTTGTTTCATCGAGAACAATCGCACCGTCGGCATTCCGTCTGATTTTCTCGACGCCGAACTTCTCAAGAACAATCAGGCCAGCATTCAGGGACCGGCATTAAAAGACTGGAGCCTCGAGCCCATTCTGCCCGCGCTCGGTGACCGAGCCGTGAAGTTCATCGCCGATTCCGCGCCGAAAGAAGAGCCCTTTCTCCTCTATCTTCCGTTCACCTCACCCCACACGCCCCTCTCGGTCAATTACGAGTGGAAAGGCAAAAGCGGCCTCAATCTCTTTGCCGACTTCGTCATGGAGACCGACGCCGTCGTGGGGCGGGTACTCGATGCGCTGGAAAAAAGCGGTGTGGCGGAAACCACGATGGTTATTTTCACAGCCGACAACGGCTGTGCTCCCTACATCGGTGTCGGCGACCTCGAAAAAAGAGGCCACTACCCAAGCGGACCCCTCAGAGGCTACAAGGCCGACGCTTGGGAAGGAGGACACCGCGTGCCATTCATCGTGCGCTGGCCAGGAAAGGTGAAGCCAGGCAGCACATGCGATCAGCTCGTGCAACAGGCCGACCTCATCGCCACCTTCGCCACGGTGTTCGAAACCCAACTCCAGGACAACGTCGGCGAAGACAGTGTCAGCCTACTGCCGCTGCTAAAAGGGGACGACAGGCCCGTTCGCGAAACCGCCGTGAACTGCTCCATTAGCGGAGTACCCTCGGTGCGGCAGGGCAAGTGGAAATACATCGCCGCGCCCGGCTCCGGCGGCTGGGGCAAGGGCGGCGACCAATCGCACCCGGTCCAACTTTACAACCTCGCCAACGATATTGCCGAAACAAAGAACCTCGCCGCAGCAATGCCCGAAAAAGTCGCCGAGATGAAGGCACTGTTGGAAAGACTCATCACCGATGGCCGCAGCACGCCAGGCGTGAAGCAGCCGAACGATCTCACGGTCAAACGCCACCCAGTCCCAGTCGCGGACAAGACAAAATCAAACGCCTCCAATTAATTTGACCGTGAAATATTTTCTGATCAGCACACTCCTTCTGGGTGGCCAGCTGCATGCTGCCGATGCCTTCGCAAAGGGCGAAAAACCTGCACCTCGCCCAAACATCATTTTCCTCCTCACTGACGACCAGCGGGACAACACCCTGGGCGAAATGGGCCATCCCTTTGTGAAGACGCCTCATCTCGACGCGTTGATGCGCGACTCCGTGCGCTTCAAGAACACCTACATCGCCACGCCGGTTTGTTCGCCGAGCCGAGTCTCGTTTTTCACCGGCATACCGGAGCGTGTGCATGGAGTCGGCTTCAGCTCATCATATGACCTC
>CAMDSZ010000203.1 GCA_945906945.1 Akkermansia muciniphila | reverse complement strand
GTCTGGCGATTGCCGCCGCTTATCAAAACACCGTTCCGTCCCGCCCACGCAACGGTGTTGCTGCGAACTACAACGTCTCTCCCGCCACTCACGGAAACACCGGACCCAGACCAATGCCCCACGTTTTTCAGAACGTTTCCTGCAAACCGTACTGACTCGCACTCCGCCAAAACTACCGCCGATCCACCGCAAGCTTCCCAGTCAAAATTTTCGAACGAAACGTACTTAGCATGCTTAATCGTCAAGAGACCTGAGGCTATTACAAGCTCAACCGAATCAGATTTCATTTCTGGACGAGGCAGCAGGTAGAGCACACGTGTTCTCCGGTCCAGATGCCACTCGCCCGGAGCGTCCAGCTCCTCGAGAGGACCTTGAACAAAATATCGATTACCAGCGCGAATCGGGTAACTGCAGTCCTTGGAAAGTTTCAGAACTCCGGTATTCGCGTCAGCGCTTACAACCGACACCAGATCATTCCACCAATTGTAACGAGCAAATACAAACACCTCGGCATCGCTGGGATTTGTCCAAGTGCGTACGTCCTGAGACCTCATTTGCAACGTTCTCTTGTCCTCGCCGGGAATCTCCGCGTACATCGGCCATTCCTGACCGCCGGCGTAAGCCCACCCTTTCGTGACCATGTCAGATGCATCCGCGTTGGGATACCGAGCCAAAGGCAGCCGCTCGCCGCCCGCAAAAAGCTGCCTGCAGTTCGCGAGATCCAGTTTATCGGGAAGCGCCGTGCTCAACACGCCAGATTTTCCGGGCACGTTTGCCGGGATCCAATTCTTAAGAGGCAGCGCGCCGGTAACTTTAGGACGCTCCTTTTGATAACCGCGCCATACCACAGGAAAACCAGCCTCACCCGAGTCCTTCTCCCCGAGCTCAAAAGGCGCTGAACGCCGAAAAGTCCCAGCTCGCACGTGCACGGTGATTCCACTTTTCTTTGATCCCGCCAACTCGAGTCGGACTGCATCCCGGGCTTTCTCTAAGGTTGCAAAGGGACCATCTGTGGATGCGGCGTTTGGTTCGGGGAGCTTCCCGCTCCATTCGTCACTGCCCACTGGCGACACATACCAGTCTGAGGAATGCGCCGAGCATGAAAACATTATTAACAACGCCAAAAATGGAGAGCGCCAGACGAGTGCGGGTATCATGCGAAAATGTATTTTCGGAGCTGCTTGTGATGCAATCACAAACCCAACAGCCACAGTAGACCGCTGCATTAACAAAAGTCTTACTTTCCATCCCCACAGCTCAGCAGCTACACAGGCTGGGAGCCATGAACTACTACCCCCTCAACTCAAAAGCTATTGCCGTCTTCATCGCGATCAGCACGTCTGCCACAAATGCAGCAGACTTCGATATCCGCAACGCCAAGGAATTCGCAAAGTGTGTCTCATCGAACGTTGTACTAGAACGGCTAGGAACCGAAATGAAGTTCACAGAAGGCCCACAATGGATCCCTTCAAACGGTGGATTTTTGGTCTTCAGCGACATTCCTTCTAACGAAATTAAAAAATGGACGCCCAAAGATGGCATCACCACGTTTCGTAACCCAAGCAACAATACCAACGGAAACACTCTCGATAATGCAGGCCGCTTGGTCAGCGCAGAACATAGCAGCAGACGCATTTCGGTCACCAATCTCGATGGCAGCACCCACACGGTCGTCGATCAGTTCGAAGGAAAAAAACTTAACTCCCCTAATGATGTTGTTGTTAGCAAAGATGGATTGATTTGGTTCACAGATCCAGATTACGGCCTCCAAGCCGATCCCGTGACCAAACAAAAAATCGGCAAGGAACAGCCGGGTGAATTTGTGTTCTGCTACAATCCAGATACCAAGCAGATCCTCCCTGTCGCTCAGGACTTCACAAAACCCAACGGGCTTTGTTTTTCCCCTGATGAGAAAAAACTTTACGTCGCGGATTCTGGCACACCAAAGCACATCCGCGTCTTCGATGTGCACTCCGGCAAACTCGCGAACGGAAGGGTCTTTGCCCAAATCGACAAGGGGGGACCCGATGGAATCCGCTGCGATTCCGAAGGCCGCCTATGGTCTAGCGCAGGAGATGGTGTTCACATTTTCGCAGATAGCGGGGAGTTGATTGGAAAAATTCTCACTCCCGAATCACCAGCAAACCTTGCATTTGGAGGACCAGGACTTCAGACACTCTTCATCACCGCCAGGAAATCTCTATACTCGCTTCCGGTGCTCGCAAAAGGACTGCGCTGAAGCAAACCAGCATTCTGACTACACCCTGGGCGCTGATTCCAACTTCTTGCGGTAGCCACCCGGGGTCACCCGCATTCTTTTGCGAAATAGTTGAGTGAAACTGCTTGGATCCACGAAGCCGCACTGATGGGCGATTTCACTTGCGCTGAGTACTGTTTCTTCAAGAAGCCGTGCCGCTGCGTTGATCCGCGTTTTGATCAAAAACTCCTGCGGGCTGAACCCAAACACGGACTGAAAGTGACGTTGAAGCTGTCGGAGCGACTGACCACTATCGCTTGCGACCTGCTCAATTCTTAAGGGCTTCGCATAATCTCTGCGCATCAATTCAACCGCCCGTGCCACTGTTTGAAAAATCGGCAGAGCCCGCTCGTTTGAATCCGGAGGCCGTAAAACGCCCATCACACCCTGCGCCATATTGAACCGGTCGCGCACCGCCATCTTGGTGACCACAAACCAGTCTGGCATTCCCTGTGCGTCCCACCACAATTCAAGCCGTTCTACGAACGCCACCTCGCCAGAAAGAATCCGCCTATCATCGCCCACAAAAGCCTCTGCCATCGAGTTTGGGTTGATGTCGAAATCGTTCAACCCCACGATCTGAGCCTCGTCGCACATGTTATACCTCTCCAGCAAAGGCTGGCTTGCGAACATGATATGTCCGTCATGGTCCTTCGCAAAAAAATACACTCCTGGGATATGGTCAAACAAACGATGAAAAAGCTGCATCGGATCCAGTCTGCCGAGCCACGCAGCACGGTGGGCTAGCCATTGCCGCACATCGGCGGGGCGCCGATGCTCGCCTGTGCGGGGCCGAAGTGGTGTCGTAAATCGCATACTCTTTGTCATTACCATCCTATCGCGCCAAGTTCACACTATTTCTCATGTCCGCACCCCGAACCCTCCGGTCCCTACCCGTGCCCACAACCGAGGCGACCTTTCAGCCTTCGCTGGAGCCGCATCCTGAGATTACCCACGTCGTCTTCGACTTTGACGGCACGCTCTCATGGATCAGGCACGGATGGCCGGCAATCATGCACTCAGTCTTTGAGGGGCACTGGGCTCCCGCTGTTGAGGACTCCCCAGCCCGCCGCAAAGAAATCTTTGATTCCATCATTCTCGGACTCAACGGGCGCCCAACCATCCATCAAATGGAACGATTCGCGTATTTACTCCAGGAGCGCAAAATCACGCGCGTCCCAGAGTTACTGCGATCAGAGTTTCAGGAAAAGCTAGACAAGGAAATTCGCCACAGACTCGCATTGATTCAAAGCCGACATTCTCCAATGGATGAATTTGTCGTGCACGGCGGCCGCAAGCTTTTGGAATGGCTGGCTCACGAGGGGCTAACCTTGATCGTCCTTAGCAGCACGATCGAACATCGGGTTCGCGAGGAGGCAGAGGCCCTCGGCTTAACGCATTTTTTTAAGAATCGAATTCACGGCAGCGGTGAAGACCCCTCCACTTTTTCAAAAATGGACGTCTTTCAGCGAATACTTCAGGAGGACGGGATTGAGGGCAAAAATCTGCTCTCATTTGGCGACGGCCCTGTCGAAATTCAATGCACCAAAACCCTCGGCGGCATTGCAATCGCGATCTGCAGCGATGAAACGGAAAACGGCTCAGGGAAAATGGATCCCACCAAACACTCTCAACTGCTCAACGCAGGAGCGGATGCGGCACTGCCTGATTTCAGGGACGCGCCAGCCCTGATGGAATATCTTCTACAGAGATGAAACCCACACGGCCATTGGATCTATCAAAGCTGAGGGTCTATCCCCTTTCCTCACGCTGCAGCCTCACACGGGTTGAAGACGTGCTAATCGACCCGGATAGCCCCGCGCCGAAATTTGCGACGGAAAAAGCAAACACGAGTCTATTGCATTGCGCAGCGCGAATTCGTGAGGCACGCCAAAAAAATGCGAGTGTTATGCTGATCTATGGCGCTCACTTGCTGCGCAATGGTGCGGCTAGGATTCTCGACTCGCTCATGAACGCGGGATGGATCACTCATCTGGCTACAAACGGCGCAGGCTCTATTCACGACTGGGAATACGCGTGGCATGGTGCGTCGACCGAAGGCGTTGAGGAAAATGTGGCCAAGGGAACCTTCGGCACATGGGACGAAACCTCGAGGTACATCCACACGGCACTGCTCAGCGGCGCACTTGATGAATTTGGGTACGGCGGCTCGTTGGGAAAGTTTATCTGTGAAAACGGGACGCACATTCCCGATCCGGCGGAGCTACACGCTCAGATTGCCGCAGATCCTGAACACCCGTTATGCGCAGCCCGCGCGGATCTATTGAATGCGATCCGAGCTGGTCACGTAGCCTCTGGAAAACTCCACCTCAACCACGCTTGGCCGCAAGCGTCGATTTTCGCGTCAGCATGGAGACACAGGATTCCACTGACTGTTCACCCTGGTGTGGGTTACGATATCATCGCGAACCATCCGATCTTTAGCGGGAGCGCCATCGGACGCGCGGCCGCGCAAGACTTCAGATTGTTTGGAGGGGCCGTCGAGAACCTCGATAGCGGGGTTGTGCTGTCGATAGGGTCTGCAATCATGGGGCCTCAGGTATTTGAAAAGTCGATTAGCTGCGTCAATAACCTGCGCTTGGGATCGGGGCGAAGCATTGTCAAAGATCATTCCGTACACGTGGTGGACCTCCAGGACGGCGGAGGCTGGGACTGGAGCGAAGGCGAGCCTCCGAAGTCCAGCCCAGCCTACTATCTTAGGTTCTGCAAAAGTTTCTCACGCATGGGAGCGCCGCTGGATTACGTCCAAGCAGATAACGCCGCCTTCGTGCACGCACTTTGGTATTTGCTCAAAACCTCATGACACCGGAACGTCTAAGCGCAATCGGGCGCAAATATGCTGATCTAAAAATCGCAGTAGTCGGAGACTACTGCCTTGACCGATATCTTGAGATCAATCCGGACAGGATCGAAACGTCGATCGAAACGGGCTTACCAGTGCACAACATTGAGCGCGTCCGTCCCCAACCCGGCGCAGCAGGTACGATATTAAACAACCTCGTGGCGCTCGGCATCGGTAGTATTTATTCGGTCGGGTTCCGGGGTGACGACGGGGAGGGATACGAACTGGAGAAAGCCCTGCGCGCGATGAAGGGCGTCGATCTAACCCATTTTGTCGTCAGTGCAAACCGAAGCACTTTCACTTACACAAAGCCACTGCTGATGAACAAGGGCTGCCCACCCTGTGAACTGAGCAGGCTCGACACCAAAAACTGGACTCCGACCCCCGCCGCTCTTAGCAAACAGATATCCGACTCTCTAGTGGCGATGATGGAGACCTGCGATGCCGTAATTTTGATGGATCAGGTCGACTGCGAAAATACCGGCGTGATTACAGCTCCGGTTCTGGACACACTTCGCGCGCACGCTTCTGGAAAGCTCATCATTGCTGACAGCCGTCGCGGGTTGGCTCACTACCCACCCTGCACCTTCAAAATGAATGCCAGCGAGCTGGGGCGAATGTTTGAAACTTCAGCGCCATTGGATGACTCCGAAATTCGCAAACTCGCAGCGGAACTTGCAAAAAGAAACGGATGCCCCGCTGTGGTTACGATGGCGCAAAAAGGCCTGCTCGCGGCTAGCCCTGGCGGTTGCGTCTTTTCAGTGCCTGCCCTTCCACTGCGGGGACCTATCGATATTGTGGGAGCAGGAGATTCGGTCACTGCGAATCTCGCCGCGGCGCTGGCCTCCGGCGCTGAATTGCAAGAGGCTTTAACTCTTGCTGCGCTGGCTTCCTCCGTGGTGATTCACCAACTTGGAACCTCAGGAGCCGCATCAGTTGAACAGATGCGGCTTCTTCTAAACCGTGACGCAGGTAACGTAACGGATCGCGCGTGATCGCGACCGGAACTTGAACTAATCGCGACCGAAGCAAGGCGGAGGTCAACTGTCATGACAGTAGCCGTCTCACAGAAGCGGCCAGCGCGAGCGTGCGAAGGCCGCTTCCTAAGAGCGATGGTCTAGCCAAAAATCTGAGCGTTAAACAGATTTTCAAGCATTTCTTGGCGTCCGCTGGACAGAACCGGCGGCTTGATGCCAAGCGCATATGAATCCAGTTCGTCTAGGGAAACTGAACGAGCCTCGACTCTCGCCCCGATGCCGGAATCGAAGCTCGCGTAGCGCTCAGCCACAAACTTTCCGAGCTTTCCGCTTTCGATGATCCGGTGGGCAGCCTTTAGACCGAAAGCGAATGCGTCCATACCGCCAACGTGGGCATGAAAGAGGTCCGACGGTTCGTGTGACTCCCTCCGGCGCTTTGCATCAAAATTAAGTCCGCCTGTGGTAAATCCACCCATTTTCAGGATTCTCAACATGATGTTTGTGGTGAGATAAAGATCGCTTGGAAACTGGTCTGTATCCCATCCAAGCAAGGTATCACCGCGATTTGCATCAACCGAGCCAAGCGCGTTGGCAGCGATAGCGACCTCCATTTCATGCTCCATGGTGTGTCCAGCAAGCGTCGCGTGATTGGTCTCCAAATTCAGTTTGAAATGATCCAGCAAACCATACTCACGCAGAAAATTCAGACATGCTGCGGCATCGGAATCGTACTGGTGGGTGGACGGCTCGCGCGGCTTTGGCTCAATGTAAAACTGCCCTGTGAATCCAATCTTTTTCGCATGATCGACACTCAAGTGCAGCAGCGCTGCGAGGTGATCTAGTTCGCGCTTCATGTTCGTGTTTAGCAACGTGGCGTATCCTTCGCGCCCACCCCAGAACACATACCCTGCGCCGCCCAAACGGTGGGTGGCCTCCAATGCATGCTTCACCTGAGAAGCCGCATAGGCAAAAACATCAGCCGAAGGAGATGTCCCTGCCCCATGTGCATAGCGAGGATGCGCGAACAAGCAGGCCGTGCCCCACAGAAGCTTTTTACCAGTGTTCTTTTGATGCACCTCAAAAGCATCAACGACGCGTTCAAGATTCTTGTGCGTCTCCGTTAGCGTCGCCCCCTCGGGCGAAATATCACGGTCATGAAAGCAGTAAAATGGGATGGTCGTCTTTTCCAGAAACTCAAAAAAGACAGGCACCCTGTTG
>CAMDSZ010000202.1 GCA_945906945.1 Akkermansia muciniphila | reverse complement strand
ATGACGCTGGGGGTTCCGGGCGCATCGCTTGGGCGGGGGGCAATCGCATGGCATGTAGGACGGCACCAAGCGCACCCGCAAAAGCACCGAGGGCACTCACCAAAAATGCAATGCCCACCGCATTCCAGTCGGCTAAGAAGTCGAGGTGGGGGAATTTAAAGAAGCGGTGGTAAAGGTGCACGAACTTGCTTCCAAGTATGATTCCGCCAACCGCGCCCAGAATACCGCCCATTGCAACCATGCACATTGCGAACTTTGCGTAGTGCAGACCGACCTCGAGTGTGGAATATCCAAAAGCTTTGAGCTGTGCGATCTGTTCGCGCTGCATTCGCACTAGGCGCGTCAACACCGCGCTGCTCATAAAGGCTGCGACGCTCAAGAAGGCGATTGGAAAAACAACCGCAAGCGCTGCGAGCACCTGCAGCTCATCCGTGAGTCGCCGCGCAGAGGGATGTTCCGGAAGCCCAAACGCGCCCAAGCCGCCGTAAGGCGCGAGCACTGCATCCAAGAGCCGCTCCACCTCCGCGGGGTTGTCGTCAGGACCGATCGATAAGCATACATTATTAAAAGCACCGTCGAGCTCAAGTGCAGTTGCGAGTTGACGCTCTGGCATCCAGAAAATTCCGAACCGCTCCGGGTCGGGTAGAGTTTCTCCGGCGCGTGCTTCAAAAACAAATTCAGGGGAAAGGGCGATTCCGGTGACCAGTAGCGTCTCGCGCTTTCCGCGGATCGTTGCATTAAGTGTCTCTCCGGGTTTCAAGCCCCGCGCTGACGCGAATGCCTCGGAAACCAAAACCTCTCCGCGCCTTCCGCTCACGGGAAATCGTCCAACGCGCAGGTAGGGCTGCAACAGGCGCGGTTGCCGATCGTCGGGCAGCGATAAGATCAGCCCGTCGGAAGGTTCGACCACTCCTGGCAAGTCGAGCAAGACCGCGCCTTTGACTCGAGTTTCAACCTCGGTGACTCCGGCTAGCGATCTTATGCGATCAATGGTTGATTTTGGAGCGCGTCTAAGATCTGCGAAGACATGCGCCATCCGGTTGGTTTGATAATACTGGTCGCGGCAAGTGATCAGTGAAAAAATCAGGCTCCGTGAGAGAATCATCATCGCAAGCCCACAAGCCATGACGAGGCCAACCGAAAGCACCTGGCCCTTAATAGCGCTCAGGTCTCGGAACAGCTTGCGATCAAGCGAAGATAACGTCATCTGCGTGGTGTGGCTCTTTGAGTTGCCGCATCTGATTCGAGGTCATTTCTCACCAGGCTAGCGCTGAAGCCGGAAGCCGAGTTTCGTTGATGATTTCCCTCACAATGCGCCCGTCGGAGAGATGCAACACGCGGTCAGCCATCTGGCCGATGGTGGCGTTATGGGTAATGATAACGGTCAGCGCTCCCATCTCACGGTTAACTCGCGCGATTGCCTCCAGCACCGTGATTCCTGTCCGGATATCAAGAGCTCCCGTGGGTTCGTCGCAAAGCAGTACGTCCGGCTTTTTTGCAATGGCGCGGGCAATTGCGACGCGTTGTTGCTGGCCTCCGGAAAGCTGACTTGGAAAATGGTCCATCCGATCCTCCAACCCCACGAGTTTTAGCGCGGCTTCCGCCTTCATTGGACGGCTTGCAATTTCCGTGATCAAAGTGACGTTCTCGCGTGCGGTGAGGCTTGGGATGAGGTTGTAGAGTTGGAATACAAATCCAACGTTTCGGCGCCTAAACTGCGTGAGATCGGATTCTCGTGCATGAGCGAGGTCCATGTCGCCGTAGTGCAACGAGCCCGATGTGGGCAGGTCGAGCGCCCCCAGATGATTGAGTAGAGTAGACTTTCCACTCCCTGAGGGGCCCAGCAGCACAATTAACTCGCCTGCGTAGAGGTCCAAATCAACGCCAGCTAGCGCGTGGACTGCGGTTTCACCCGTGCCGTAGCTCTTTGTCAAACCTCTGGCGCTGAATATGGCGCGACGGTGTGGCGCTGTAAACGGAGTGACGGTCTTGGAGGCGCACTTCGCAAGCGAATGGACCCCTGAGTCTGAAGCATTGCCACTCACATTAAATAAACTGAGCGGCCGCGTGATGGATTTGCTAGCCTGCGAGCGAGCCTAGCAGTTTGTGGAAAAACTCCGCACCCGCTATCAGGTCATCAGTCGCGATCCATTCGTCCTTTGTATGAGCTTGAGCGATCGATCCCGGCCCTAGCGCAATCGCCGCACTCCCTTGTCTGGCAAACGCCGCTGCATCGCAGAACCAGGGTGCACCGACTGGTTTTGATCCGAGCGTTTGTAATTTTTGAAGTACTGGGTGATTCGGATCGGTGTAAAGCGGGTCAGCTTTCGCCACCTTGATTTCCAGTTCCGGATGAATTGCTCGGAGGCGAGCGAAAAGCTCAGCTTCAAAGTCCGCAGTTTGTGAAGGGATCGTGCGAACGTCTATCGTTGCCCTGCAAAAATCAGGGACGACATTGGTTTTGCTGCCTCCGGTGATTGTGCCCACGCTAATCGTCGAGGGGCCAAGGATCGGGTGGGTGAATCCTTGCAGCCATGGTTCAATGTGGTCGCGGATGTGGGCAAGCACATCAAGCATCGGATGGATTGCGTTTCTACCAAGGCGCGGATTCGCAGCGTGGACTGCAATGCCGGTGGTTGAAAGCGTCAGAAACATGCTGCCTTTGTGAGTGTGCACAAAGTTGAGTTCGGTGGGTTCACCTGCGATGACCAAGTCAAAACGCTCCTTCGCGGCCAGTGCATGAGCGCCGTGTTGCCCAGCTTCCTCCCCGGCAAGCCCTGCAAACCAGACCTCATGGGTAAGATGCGGAAGGATATCCCGAGCGGCGTGCAGACCGGCAAGCATTGCAGACATTGGGCCTTTTGTGTCACTCGCTCCGCGACCCCATACTCGGCCCTCCCGCAGCTCACCGCCGAACGGATCGATCGACATGCCAACCACCGACACCGTGTCGGTGTGTGGTGCCAGAAGCAACCTCGGTTTGTTGGGCCGATCAGACGGAAATCGGGCGATAATATTTGGACGCTCCGGCAGCACCTCCTGAAGCTCTGAGCTCGCCCCCGGGAATTGCATGCGGATCCAGTCGCACAACCATGCTGCGCAGCGTTTTTCCCCCACCTCTGAAGTGCCCGGATTATCCTCGGGGTTCACACTGGGGATTCTTACTAACTCCTGGCATAACTGGATCGCGAGCGATCCGTCGGCTGTCGCAGGGCTTCTGGTTTTATCGAGGGAAAGCGCCATTCCGGTTACCTCTGTTTTCCAGACTGCAGAAACCAATCCACAAATTTTGGGATGCCCTCTGCAATCTGAGTTTTTGGGCTGTAGTTTAGAAGTGCTCGTGCCTTCGAGATGTCCGCGTAGGTGAGGGGAACGTCACCTGGTTGCTCTGGAAGTTTTTCGATGGCTGCTTTCTTACCCAGCGCTGATTCGATTGAAGAGATGAGTTCTGAGAGCGTCGTTGTTTGGCTCTCCCCTAAATTAAACACGTCGCAGATCGGGCCATCATAATCGAGGCAGGCAAGAATCCCTTGAAGGATGTCGTCGATGTAGGTGTAGTCGCGCCTCGTGCTGCCATCTCCGAATTGTTTGATGGTCTTGCCCTCATTGATGGCTCGGGTAAATGAGTGTATTGCAAGGTCTGGACGCTGACGAGGGCCGTACACCGTAAAAAAACGCAGGCTTATGCACCTGATCCCGTAAAGATGGGAATAATTAGAGCAAAGCTGTTCCGAAGCGAGTTTGGTCGCCGCATACGGAGAAATGGTCTGGGTCAAGCACATGTCCTCACGGAAAGGAGCCGTTTTTAGCGTTCCGTAGACCGAAGAGCTCGAGGCTGAGATAAAACGGGGGACTTTGGCAATCCGCGCGGCCTCCAGGAGGTTGAATGTTCCCTTGATATTTGTATCGATGTACAACTCTGGCTGCAGAATGGAGGGACGAACGCCCGCCCGAGCGGCGAGGTGGACGATTGCATCGGGCTTGGATTCACAGACGATTTGACGAACGCGCTCGGCGTTGCGTATGTCGACCTCCTCGATTCGGGCTGCTCCTGAGATCGATCTAAGGTTATCACGTTTGATGGCGGGACTGTAGAAGTCGTTAAAGTCGTCTAAAATTATGACGCTATGGCCTTTGCTGAGAATTTGTTCGGCTGTGTGAGACCCAATGAACCCTGCGCCGCCGGTGATGAGAACCTGCATGTGCCAAGGCTAGATGAGCCACGAATCGCCTCGCAAGGCGTAAGTCCCCCGATAGTTTCGCTACGAAAGCGGAACCCGATTGACAACGAGGGGCTGCTGGTGCGAAAGACGGGATGAGAGGAAGTCAACCTATGTCTGAAAACCTACCGACTCCACCTGCAAGTCCAAAGCCTGAGATGATACAAATCACGCTTCCCCCTCGCTCCGCTACCGCGAAGCCCGGTTCGGTGAAGCTCTCTCCGGGGCAGCCGGTCTCTCCGGGAGCGCCGCCCGTTAAACAGGACACCGTTCGCTTGATGGCGACTCCGGGTGTTCCAACTGCAGTGACCCCTCCAGCGGTGTCTGTCACAGTGCCTCCGCCGGCGGGTCGCCCAGCAATGCCCTCGGCGCACGCTGCTCCGGCCATTCCAGCGGCGATCCCCGTTCCGCCGGCGATCCCGGCGGCACCCAGCGGTCCGGCATCGGTGAGCGCCGCCACCTTGCCCCCTCCGGTGGTGGGCGGGGCAGTTGCAAAGCCAGCATTTCCAGCGCCCCCGGTTCCACCTGCGACTCCGGCTGTTAGCGCTTTGACGGCTCCTGCGGCCCCATCGTTACCATCCCCTCCGGCCGTGAGTGTGTCCAAGCCGATGGTTCCAGGTGCGCCCTCCGCTCCTTCGCTTCCTAGTGCTCCGGCCCAACCGAAAGCGCCAGGCGCTCCTGCGCTGCCGCCGCCGCCTTCCCTTGGAGCTCCGAGTGCTCCAGGACTGCCGGCACCGCCTAAGCCTCCCGCTTCGGCCCTGTCACCGAGCTCGGTGACCGCCCCGATGGCCCAGCCTTCCGCTCCAGTCCGTCCTGCGGCTATTGCTCAGCCAGTGGGGGCCGGTGCAAGCTCCGGTTTGCAAACCGTGCCTCTTAGGGCAGGGCCCGCCGCCGGGACTCCAAAAACGCTAGCGACAGTCTCCCCAGCCACAATTCCGATGGTTGCTGCACCTGCCTCAGGTTCTCCGGGGAATGCGCCTAAGTCATCGCCTTTAAAGCCTGCGTCAGCACCGCTCAAACCGGCTTCTTCGCCGCTAAAACCAGCGTCTTCGCCGATCGCTCCAGCGAGTGTTCCGCTAAAAGCTGGCGCCGCAAAAGCAGCAGTCATTTCAAAAGACGGGGCGGAAGCGGGCGGGGACAGCGGTCTTGTTGCCTCGGGTTCAGAGCCGATGCCGAAGTCGGCGCCGCTCTCTCCCGCTGTGGCCAAGCCGCCAAAGACAGCTTCCGTTGCAGAATCCTCTCTTGATGAGTCCGACTCCGAGTCGGAATCCGTTTCGGGCATGGATAAGCTTTTGGCTTTCGCCGCCCTTTTGGTGGCGGCTCTATCTCTCCTTAGCACATTTTTAACCTATTCTGTTCTCAAATCTTAAACTCATCGGTACACGAGACAGACTTCCGCGAAGCGCTTAATCGCGAAAATCAGAACCAAGCTTCAATCCCGATTTCCGTTTATTTATCAAACTTTATGGCAAGCACTAACGTACTCACGATCACCGAAACCAATTTCGACGCCGAAGTCCTCAAATCCGAAGTTCCTGTGCTTCTGGATTTTTGGGCGCCTTGGTGCGGTCCCTGCCGGATGCTTGGCCCGGTAATCGATGAAATTGCGGACGCCAAGGTAGGGCAGGCGAAGGTTGGAAAGGTAAATGTGGATGACTGCCAGGGTTTGGCTGCGCGGTACCGTATCAATTCGATTCCTGCGCTTTTGTTTTTTAAAAATGGTGAAGTGGTGGATCAGACCGTAGGCGCTGCACCGAAGGCTTCTCTGGCGTCTAAACTTGAGGCGCTGCTTTGAAGCGATGTCTATTAGTTCGCTAACTAAGACTGGTAAGATTTTTAACTAGAAAAGTTGAGAGGCCGCCTCGTCTTGAGGGCGGCTGCCGATTCAATCTGTAACTACAGAAAAAAAGCGCTCCCCTCGGAGCGCTCTCAATTCTTTAGGTTAAAGAGTAGTTTGTAATTTGGGAATTACAGCATGTGCTATACGCCGGCGTTTGCTAGAGCGGGTTCGCTGTGACTCACTACATGCCGTTTGAGTAGCCGATATTTTCCGCGGTTCATTTTTTGGATCAACGGGTTCTTTTTCCCAGTGCTCGAAAACCAAACATGAACATTCCTGTAGTTTGCACCAATTCGCCCCGCCAGTTCTTGCACCGTAATTCCATTATCCCCGGCCGAATCAAGATTCTGCATGATCAGGCGGGTTACTTCTCCCCGTTTTGATCGGGAACGACGACTGCTTTTCACTGTAGTCTCGTTTAGGGCGCGTCCATGCGCATTTGGCGAGGGGAGTTCGGGGAGGTTTAGTTCGCCAACTAGAACGTAGCGTCCTGGGCTTGCCTTTCTGATTTGGGGAAAGCGTTGAATTGCGGAGTGAAACCAAGAGTGGATGTTTACTGATTTCATCCGAAGGAGTGTAGATAACTCCTTAACCAAAACTCCCTTGTCGCCAGCGGCCCTCAAGGACTCCACAATCTGCAGGCGGAGCTCTCCTCGTCCCATTCGATGCGCTCTTGTGGTATTACTGTCTGCCCCGTAGTTATTTGCGCTTGCATGATGCCGCCTCGGCGCTGGTGCTTCGCTCAGGATGTCTGACTGTAGGGCTGCGGTCCTAGCAAGAATCTCGTCGAGTTCGGTTTGCAGCATCGACCTACGCTGCTCCAGTTCCATGAGCTGTCGCAATGCATCGATGCGCTGATTGGAGGTGTTCATACTCAGGCGGGTTCTTCTTAGTGGGCGGTCAAGTTTATGCAAGTGCATTTTTGTTTATATCTAAATGTATTAATATTAAGAGATGGGTGTCAGCTATAGTAGCTAGAGAAAGAATCGCCGCGTGCGTTCGTGTTGGATGTGGCTTTTCTTTAAGTTAATTTTGCTAGGCCCCCGGCCGGTTAGGGTTCTAAGGTGGACCCGGAAAATCGGGCCAGAGGTTAAGCTATCGAAATGGTTTGGTGGTGGGATTAATAAACCCAACTGAAAAACCACCAATGATGAAAGCCAAACGTCGCCGCCACAGCCCCGAGTTCAAAGCCAAAGTAGGCATGGAAGCTTTGAAGGGAGTCAAAACCATTCAGCAACTTGCCAAAGAGTTCGAAGTGCATCCGG
>CAMDSZ010000201.1 GCA_945906945.1 Akkermansia muciniphila | reverse complement strand
ACCGAGCGGTCCCTCAATGGATTCACCGCGTCCGAGGGCGATCGCGTCCCATGCGAGTTTGTTGCGATCCCAGCGCTGGTCCCTGTCCATTGCAAAATATCGGCCCACTACGGTCGCGACTTTTGCGCCGCTCGGGAGGATTCCTTTTTCCAAGTGGTTCAGGTAGGCAACTCCTCCGGTGGGGGAAGTGTCTCTGCCGTCTGTGATTGCATGGATCATGATGTCGCTGACGCCGGCGGCCTTTGCGAGGTTACACAGCGCGATGAGGTGCTCGATGTGGCTGTGTACGCCGCCATCGGAGACAAGACCAAGGAGGTGGAGGCGGCCTTTTGCTGCCTTGTTAAAGGCATCCTGCAGAACTTTGTTTTCAGACAACTCATTATCGCGAATTGCCTTATTAATACGGGTGAGATCTTGGTAAACGACGCGGCCGGCGCCCAGGTTGAGATGGCCGACCTCCGAGTTTCCCATCTGGCCTTCCGGCAGGCCCACATCTTCACCGCTGGCGGACAAGGTGGAATGCGGGTAAGTTTTGTAAAGGTAGTCATGAAAGGGGGTTTGGGCCAGGAGGGAAGCGTCCCCGTTCGCCACAGCTTGGGATCGTCCTCCTGGATTGATTCCCCAACCGTCACGGATAATAAGCACAACTGGTTTTTTCATTCGGGTAATTGAGATGCCCGTTAACAGGCTTTCACAGAAGGAAAATGTTTGCTTAAATGTTTTTTGATTTTGGCGGTTTTGCTGTCAATGGTGGGTGGTTAATCACTTTTTTTGAAGTTTCGGCATCCACATTGATATTAGTGTTTGACTGGTGCATTCATTGAACGCAGACTGCGCCCCCTTTTTTAGAGAAAACTCATGGCTACTTATTCAGCGAAAGCAAACGAAGTGCAGCGCCGTTGGTGGGTCATTGACGCCACCGACCAGGTTCTTGGGCGCGTGGCAGTCAAGGCCGCCAATCTACTGCGTGGTAAAGAGAAAGCAATCTTCACACCTCACGTCGACACTGGCGATTTTGTGGTGGTGATCAACGCTGACAAGGTCCGCGTCACTGGGAAGAAGGAGACGGCCAAGAGCTACATGTCTTTCTCTGGTTACGTCGGTGGGCACAAGAGCGAGTCCTTCCGTCAACGCCGGGCTCGGCACCCAGAACTTTTGATCGAAGGCGCAGTGAAGGGGATGGTTCCCCACAATCGCCTCGGTCGCGCACTGATTACCAAGCTCAAGGTTTACAAGGGCTCTGAGCATCCACATGCCGCCCAGAACCCAGCACCCGTAACCTCGATCAAACCTTAAGCATGGCTACCAATACTCCTGAATATGTTGCAGTGGGCCGCCGGAAGACGGCTGTCGCTCGCGTGCGTCTCACTCCGGGCTCCGGAAAAATCCTCGTGAACGGTCGGTCCTTTGAAGATTACTTCAAAACTCAGGCTCTCCAGAACACGGTTCTTCGTCCGTTTGAAATCGCAAAGCAGCTCAATCAGTTTGATGTGCGGGTGAACGCCGACGGCGGCGGGATCAACGGCCAGGCTGGTGCTTTGAGGCTCGCGGTTTCTCGCGCATTGATTGATTCGAACCCAGAGCTCAGGGCAACGTTGAAAGCCGAAGGTTTTCTTCGTCGCGATCCTCGGATGAAGGAGCGTAAGAAGCCCGGTCAGCCCGGCGCTCGCAAACGCTTCCAGTTCTCCAAGCGTTAAGCTTCGGTTCCATTTCATCCCACCGCCTTTTTTTGGCGGTGGTGGTACTTCAACGCCGCTCCGGTTATTCGGGGTGGCGTTTTTTTTTGTCCGAATCAATCCGGACCAGTGCCGTGCGATCAAGGCAGACGCAGCCCGGACTAAAGGGAGCCGGATCAGCCGGATCCCGTCTCCTCTACTTCTTGAGATGCGCCTTATAGGTCGCAAGCGCGACATCCCGCTCCGTAGCGTGGTCCAGCATTGGCAAGGGGTATCCGGGGGCCAACCGCATGCCTGGCGCGGGCGGTTGGTGAAGGCGCGCAGCGGGCACCCCTGCTAGTTCGGGAACCCAGCGCTTGATGTACTCGCCCTCGCTGTCAAAGCGCGAGCTTTGCGTCCAAGGGTTTTGAATGCGGAAGTACGGAGCGGCATCGGTTCCAGTTCCCGCACTCCACTGCCAGCCCCCGTTGTTGGCGGCAATTTCGCCGTCCAAGAGCTGTTGCATGAACCATTGCTCACCCATTCGCCAATCCAAGTGCAGATCCTTCGTAAGAAACATGGCGACAATCATTCTGACACGATTGTGCATAAAACCCGTTTTGCGGAGCTGCCTCATCCCCGCGTCGACAATGGGAAATCCCGTCTGCCCCTCGCACCACTTTGCGAATGAAGACGGATCCTGCAACCAGGGAAGTCCCCGGTACGCATCGCTGTATTCATAAGAAAGAACTTCCGGTTTGAACCACAGCACTTGGTGGTAAAACTCCCTCCAACATAGCTCACTCACAAAAATCTGCGCCGACCTCCTTTGCTCGGACGTCGCTCCCTTGAGTCGTTCTTGCACCCGGGCGAAGACTTCACGGATGGAAAGAATCCCAAAGCGCAAGTCCTGCGAGATACGTGAGGTGCCCTCCAACGAAGGAATGTCACGCGCATTCGCGTAATTGAAAATGCGGTTGTCCAGAAACTTTCCGAGCCGCGCCTGGGCTTGCGCCTCGCCCGCCTCCGGCAAGACAGCGCCTTGGTCCAAAGTGATCTTCCATAGATCAAGTGTTGGCAGTGTGAGGCTTTTAATTTCCGAGGGAACCGGTGACAACTTGTGAATACTGCAGCCGGGAGCTGGTTTTTCAAGTGAGCCCCAGGCTCGTGAATACGGTGTAAAGACTCGAAAAGGGGTTTTAGATCCAGTCAACACCTCGTCTCGTTCGTGCAGTGAGGCATCCTTATAGAGGTGCAGTTTTGCGCCCAGTTTTTCGAGTGCAAGCGCGAGGCGTCTTTCCGTTTCGCGGCCGTAAGGGTCGGGGTCACGATTGGTGTAGACCGCCGTGGCATTTGTTTCTTTTAAAAGCTGAACAAGGCTTTCAACCGCGTCGCCTTGTCGTAGCACAAGGGAACTTCCCGCCCTCCGCAGGCCGGTGTCGAGGGAGGCTATCGCATCGCAAAGAAACTTTTGTCTGTGCGGTCCGGTCCATCGATGGTGGGTTTTCCATGCGCTAAGAATGTATGCCGGGATGACTCGGTTGTGAGCTGCTGCAGCCGCGTTGAGCGCAGTGTTGTCAGTGAGGCGCAGGTCTCGCCG
Source organism: Akkermansia muciniphila (assembly GCA_945906945.1). GTDB lineage: Bacteria > Verrucomicrobiota > Verrucomicrobiia > Chthoniobacterales > Chthoniobacteraceae > Chth-196. Next base: position 4,146 of record CAMDSZ010000201.1, on the reverse strand, counting down.
GAACCAGTGGATTGCAGTGCTCATAGTCTTCTCGATGCGCCCTTGAGCGCGGTGGGTTCTCCGAATGCAGCCTATTCCAAGAGGCCGATGACGGCGGTGTAGCCGTGAACGAAATTCCGCTCGCCGATGGGGCCGACTTCTCCGTTGCAAAACAAGCCGATATTCGGGATCGCTCCAAATTGCTCTTGGATGCACACCGCGTCGTGGTGAGGCGTCTCAAATAAAGCCGACCCGCGTCCTCCGCACAGGAAAGTAATCGCAGCGAATGGCCGGACTTTTTTCCTAGCGATCCGTTTGAGGATCTGTTTGAGGTCCTCGTGGGCGGAGTGCCGGTCTCGGAGCTGAAATTGCAGGGTCTGGCCAACGCGCGGGTAGGCCGCAAGCTCCACGCGGCCGGAGGATGAATCCACACCGATGAGATTGCGCACTAGAAAGTCGCCCGTTTTGAATTCGTCGACGTACTCGTTGAGGGCAAGGCCAACGAAAAGGTTTCCCGCAGCCCGCGCTTTATCATCGGGATCGAGCGACTCAAAGGATTCGCTGAGCCGCTGGTACGCGGGAATGGAGCCGATGGAGGTAACAACGTTTTCGTGTGCCGCCGTGATTGCGTGAGGCTCGCCGATCGGCCTGCAGCCTTGACTGACGACGGAGTGAATGCGCACACCGCCCCTGATTCCTACAAGAATTCCGGCATCAACTTCCGCGCGGTTGTGAAATACAAAAATATTGTCTCCGCCTCGGCCCCCGCTCAAGAGGCCGCCCAAAACTGGCTTGTGATCGATGGCGGCCGAGAACGTGTTAAGCCAGGGTTCGGCGGCGATCTTCAGAGGGTTTCCGATGAAAAGCCACGCATCTGAGTTCAGCGCGCTGCCAAGAGTCTGTCTCCAGTGCTCCTCGGTATTGTCGTCGGCGTCGAGTTCGGAAAAGGGAAAAGCGGAAAGCTGCGTTTCAGGAAGGCTCAGCAATTGAAGGCTGAATCCCGGCGAGCCCTCGGCCTCTTGTCCGCTTCCAACAAGGCCCGAAGCACTGCCGCCGACAATGAGCGGGGCATGGGCGTGGAGTTGGATGAGCTCGAGAAAATCCTCGAGGAACGGCGCGTAATCGGCCGAGGCAAAGACGATCGCCAAATCAGGATTGCGGCCCAAAGCGGACAGGGACTCCTTGGAAATTCTGATCACCGAGGCTTCTGAAAATGGCTCAAGGCAAAGGCGTGAGGTGGCGGCGTTGGGCATGTGTGTGGTCGCTGTGCGGTGACTGGAGGCGCGTCGCTGGGTGTCTTACAACCGTGGACGCTCTCGATGCCATGGAGTGGACTGCTCATACGCATGGGCGAGCTGCAGGACGCGCGACTCCTCCAGGGGTTTGCCGAGCAACTGTAGACCGACGGGCAGCCGGCTTCCGTCCTTTTCTGCGAAGCCGCATGGAATGCTGATTCCGCAGATTCCCGCGAGGTTTGCGGCGATGGTAAAAATGTCCGCAAGATACATTTTCAAGGGATCATTGGTGCGTTCCCCAATCTTGAAAGCGACTTCTGGAGATGTCGGGCAAATGATCGCATCCACCTTTTGGAACGCCTTCTCGAAATCTTGCTGGATCAGAGTCCGCACTTTCTGTGCGCGCAGATAGTAGGCGTCGTAATAGCCGCTTGATAGCACGTAGGTGCCCAGGATGATCCGCCGCTTTACTTCCTCGCCAAACCCTTCGGCACGGGTCTTTCCGTAGTGATCCAAAAGGGTTTGCGGATTGTCCGTGCGGTGGCCATAGCGCACGCCGTCAAAACGGGCGAGATTCGCCGATGCCTCGGCAGTTGCTACGATGTAATAAACCGCCACGGCGTAATCCGTGTGGGGGAGGGACACCTCTACGATTTCAGCTCCGAGCGATTCGTATTGTTTGATTGCTGCGCGCACTGCTGCGTTCACCTGTGGATCGATGCCGTCGATAAAGTACTCCTTTGGCATCCCAATCCGGAGGCCCTTGATATCCCTGCCGAGTTCCCGACTGAAATCCTCCGCTGGCAATGGGAGGCTTGTTGAGTCCATGGGATCTTTGCCGCAAAGCGCATTTAGCAGGAGTGCGGAGTCACGCACGTTTTTCGTAAACGGACCGATTTGGTCCAGGGACGAAGCAAATGCGATGAGTCCGAAGCGGGAGACGCGGCCATAGCTGGGTTTCATTCCCACGCAACCACAGAGGGCGGCGGGCTGGCGAATCGAACCTCCAGTGTCGGATCCTAGCGATCCGAACGCTTCGTCGGCCGCCACCACCGCAGCGGAGCCGCCACTTGATCCGCCCGGAATGCGGTTTAAATCCCAAGGATTGGCGGTTTTCTGAAAAGCCGAGTTTTCCGTCGAAGACCCCATTGCGAACTCATCCATGTTGAGGCGCCCGAACGGAATCGCCCCGGCTGCCCGGAGGCGCTGGATGACGGTTGCGTCGTAGGGGGCGGTGTATCCTTTTAGGATCTTGGAAGCAGCGGAGCAGGATTCGCCGCGAACGTTGATGACGTCCTTGATTGCGATTGGTACGCCGCCGAGGGGTTTTGAAACGTCCGCTGTGGATGCCTCGCGCAGCGCCTTTTCGGTGTCACGCGACAGGTAGCCCCGTACCCTCGTGTCGGTCGTTGTGATGCGCCCTTCGATGGCCTGAATCGCTTCGACCGGTGTAACTTCGCGGCTGCGCAGTAGCACTTGGAGTTCTGAAATATTGAGCTGGTGGAGTTCCATTCGGGGAGGTTATTCGAGGACCTTTGTGACAATGAAAAGCCCGTTGGCCTGGCGCGGAGCGTTCGCCAGTGCCTGCTCAGTGGTGAACCAGTCGCGCTCGGCGTCGGCTCGAAACACGTTGCACAACTCTGAGGAGTGCGCGGTCGGATTGACTCCCTCCACGTTCACTTCCTTGAGCTTCTCAACGTAGCCCAGGATATGGGTGAGCTGTTCCTGGAACTTTGCGGCCTCGGCTTCGGATAAATCTAGGCGGGCCAGTTGGGAGGTGTATCTGACGTCAAAGTCGGCACTCATACAATAGCCCAGTAAAGGCGGGCTTGGATGCGAGTTTCAACAATCGAATGAAGTGAGTTCTGTTGAAATTACTGGGGAGAGGAGTTTTCAGGCAGGTTTCGCCTCGGAAGGCGGCCCGCATCGCAGGGTTTATTAGGATAAAAATGGGCTGGTTCCAGTGAGAAGTTTGTGTACATTCATAGGTCCCTTCCCTAAAGGGCTTTTTGAATGCGTTGAAGCCTTGATTTTGGCCGGGATCGCTCTCAGGCGCCTCAGTTGCATTCCACGGCTTTTTCCATCACCCGCAACCCTTTTACCTCTCTCAGAAGTGAGTAAAACTAAACAATCCCCTGAAGCCTCCATTGGAGGACAGTCCCCCGGCGCGGACCAGCCAGCTTCGTCTCCTGACCAGCCTTCCGAGCGTGTCGAGGAGCCTTCCGAGCGTGTCGAGGAGTTGGCTCCGCGACAGAAGACCCCGGAATCGACCCGAAATCTGCTGCTTGGGATTGCTCTAAACCTCATTGCGATACCGATGTGCGGAGCAGCGTTTGTATTCGCCCCGCGGGAGGCTTTTGTTTCCACCTCAACCTCGCTTCTGATCGCGCTTGTGGTTTTCGTATCGATGCAATTTAGGGTGATTCAACAGCGAAACGGTACGTTTGCACTCATGGCACTCGGTTTGGTGCTGACGCTGGTTGTGCCATTGAGCGTCAGTTTCTGTTCGTCTGGGGCGGAATGGGTTCGAGTGCTGGTGGACGCCCAGCGCGCCAAGGGCATGCAGAATGCAGCCGAGCATGAATTGGCGGCATCGAATTCCGCTGCGCGGCCAGACTCCGCTCCGAGCAACAGGCCGCCCGCCTTCGCGGACCCTGGGACCGGCAAAGCTGCTGCAGCAAGCCAGAACTTAGCGGTCGCGAGCGCCCAGACGGTCAACGAACCCAAGGCCGAAGTGCAGGTTGACCCTCAATTGAAAGGAACTGGCGCACGATTGGACAAGGGGCTCAAGGGGAGTGATTCCACCGTGGAGGATCCTACGCGGCCTGAGGAGAGTTCTGCAGAGCGGGTCACACGCCTTTCCAAGGACGAGGCATTGAGGCGCTACCCCGGATTGGCATCCCCTGGGACACCCGAGCATGCCCGCTATCTG
>CAMDSZ010000200.1 GCA_945906945.1 Akkermansia muciniphila | reverse complement strand
AGGAGGCGCGCGCCGAGCGCCCAGGGCGCGCGCCCAGGGGACAGGCAATTTTCAGTTTTCCTGCACCGGGTGTTAGCCCGCTTAGACGTCCTTATATCGGGATGGGTTGAACCCTTTTAGCCGCTTTGCTGCTACGCCACCTTTTTGGTGCAATCAGCGTCTGGGCGCAGCTGGGGCTACGCGCTCCCAGGGGTTTTCTATGGGGCGTTTGCACCCGGGGGACAGTCACTTTTTCCTGCACTTTGGGTCTAGATGGCCAGTGGAAGTACAACCGGATGGCGTTGATAAAACACGCTGCTCAATCAAGCTAATCGCGAAAAAGATGTGCTTGTGAGAGTGTTTTCATAAGGTTGAAGCTGGCCGATAGAAAACGGAATATGGAATCAAAACTCGCCAGACTTAATGGATCAAGTCGTCCGTTATCACAGACGAATTTTCACCCACTAAAGAGCGTGTATTCGGTTTGGAACAAATACTCCTGCTCAGACGTTGCGATTTTTTAAAATCTGACGACTGACTCATTTCATGCGTAAATTTCGCCGCTATCTGGGCATCGACTATTCTGGAGCACAAACTCCTACCCAAAGTCTCACCGGCATCCGCGTCTACTCGACATTCCCCACGCAGGAGCCCGTTGAGATTCTCCCTCCACCGAGCGCAAAAAAATATTTCACACGGCGGGGTCTTGCAGAATGGCTCGCTACGGAGTTGCGAGATGGGCCGCCGACAATTGTTGGCATCGACCACGGGTTTTCCTTTCCGATCCCGTATTTTGAAGCCCACAAAATTGGGCGCGATTGGCCGACTTTCCTTGAGGATTTCCACAAGCACTGGCCCACCGACGAAGATCATACCTACGTCGATTTCGTCCGCAAAGGTGCGTGCGGCCGCGGTGCGGAGCGCGCGGGACTTTCAAAATGGAGACGGCTCACCGAAGAACGCTGCCGTGCCAAGTCGGTCTTTCACTTTGACGTACAGGGAAGCGTCGCAAAGTCAACCCACGCAGGCCTGCCCTGGCTGCTGTACCTGCGTCGGCAGCTCGGAGCACGTGTGCATTTCTGGCCTTTCGACGGATGGAATCCGCGGCCGCAGGTTTCAGTGATCGCAGAGGTTTATCCTTCCCTTTGGAGCAAGGGTTTTGCGAACGAGGGCCGCAACGGACATCAGCAGGACGCATACAGTATCGCTAAATGGATGCAGGAACAAGACGCCGCCGGAGAGCTCTGTGCCCAGTTTGAAACCGCCCTAAGCCCGGCGGTAAAGGCGGTGGCACAAGTCGAGGGTTGGATTCTTGGGGTTGCGTGAGGAAGCGTTAATTCCACGGAACTCGGCCCGTATTCGCCAGACGCTGCATATTCCAGTCTGCGGGGCATGGCCAATCACCGCTGCACAATATTGGCGTACGCTTTGGTTGATCCGATTTTCCTCCCTGAGTAGTAAGTTAACAACAGGCACCCCCGACAACATGAACTCCTCCCCCCCATTCTCCGCACTTCAACGCCGTGATTTTCTGACCCGCTCCAGCCTCGCGATTGCCGCAGCCGCCGTCGATGTGTTTCCGAGCATCACAAGCGGCAAGAATCTTGTTGAGCCCTTGAAACTGGCCTTGGTCGGATGCGGCGGGCGCGGTGCTGGCGCTGCAAGCCAGGCATTGACTGCGGATGCCAATCTTAAGCTGGTTGCCGCAGCCGATCTTTTCGAGGACCGCCTCGTGCCGGCGCTTGGCGGATTGCAGGCCAAACATGGGGATCAAGTCGATGTTCCCGTTGCGCGCCGGTTCTTCGGGTTTGAGGGATACAAACAGGCTATCGCGTTGGCCGATGTGGTGATCCTCGCAACGCCGTGTGCGTTTCGTCCCGCCCATTTCGAGGAAGCCGTGCGCCTGGGTAGGCATGCGTTTCTTGAGAAACCGGTGGCAGTCGACGCGCCCGGAGTGAGGCGTGTGCTGAAAGCTGCCGAGGAGGCAAGGCGCAAGCGACTGAAAGTCGCCGTGGGTTTCCAGCGCCGGCATAAACGCGGTTTTCAGGAGATGATCAAACGCATCCATGACGGGCAGATTGGTGAGTTGGTCTATACGCGGGCTTTCGCGAATACTCCGCTGCGCACAGGCCTGGTTCGGCGACCTGACCTCGGAGAACTAGAGTACCAATGCCGTAACTGGTACTATTTTTCGTGGCTCTCCGCGGACTTCATTGTCGACAACTTGGTGCATGGTATCGATATCTCAAATTGGATCCACGGGGCCTATCCAGTGCGCGCCCATGGGATGGGTGCGCTAAGCGAGCGCAGTCCGGACTACGGAGATTTATTCGATCATTTTGCTGTGGAATGGGAGTACCCGAGCGGCGCACGTCTTTTCGGTGAATGCGACCGGCGCCCTGGATGTTGGGCCAGCGTGACAAACCATGCCGTCGGCAGTCTGGGGCGCGCAGATTTTCTCGATGGACGCGAGGTGTACTCGATTCAGGGCCGGCACCCATGGGAAATGAAGGTGACCCGGGGCGAAAACCCGTACCAGCTCGAGCATGACGACTTCTTCAAGGCGATCCGCGAGGACCTGCCGTACGACGAGACGGATTACGGCGCAAAAAGCACGATGACGGCCATCATGGGCCGCATGGCTGCGTACTCGGGTAAAATTGTGGAGTGGGAAACTGCAATGCAATCCGAGCTTAGGCTTGCTCCCGAAATTACGAGTCTTTCGGATCGCGCCCCGATTCAACCGGGTGCGGACGGGTTGTATCCGATCGCGGTGGCAGGCAAGACGGTTGCATTCTGAAAACTTCTCCTCGCAAAAAGGGATTCCGATTTGAAACCGGTCAGCGATTCTCAAACGTAAACGATCGGAATCAACTGGGCGAAGGTGTCGGCGGCCGGTCTATCGGCGCATTACCGTTTCGCGTTGGGCGCGGGCCATGCGAGGTGCCGGTGTAGGAACTCAAAGGTACCTTCGCCGCGGATGGTGTGTGGTCCGTTAAAGTGTTCAATAGCGCTGCGGTCCTGAAGGGAGAGTCTGTCAAAGAGGCGGCGGACCTTTGCAAACTCGTAGTTTACCCATTCGTCCCGCGCGACACCGTCCTCGTGTCCGCGCTCCACCATGAAGGGTCGCGGCGCGATGAGCGCCGCCATTTCCGCATAGTTAAAGTGGCGGGCGAGATTCCACTCCCAGATTTCGTTCTCGGCAGTGAACACGTAACTTTGTGGAATATCGGTGCTAACGCACTTGCGGATCCACTCGTTAAAGTCGCCGCTGCATATGCTTAGCGCATACCCCGGAAGGATCGCTGGCAGGCGCATGGCCGACTTACCGCCGTAACTCAGTCCGTAGAAGCCAATGCGGGAGGAATCCACGAAGTCGAGCTCGCCCAGCCATTGGAGGATCCGTTGGTGCTGGCCGGCGATGACGCTAAAAAGAGTAAGACCCATCGGATTGAGTTTGCGTTGTAAAACGCGGAAAGACTCCTTGCCGCGGTACGGATTGTGCGGCGCAAAGGTCACAAAGCCCCGTTCTGCCAACCCCAAAGCGAACCCCTTGTAATAAGACCACGCTTTTTGCGTCGGATCTGCTTCGACAACGTCCGCAGGAAGGCCTTCAAGACCGTGCTGGCAGACCACCACCGGCCTTCGCTCTCCTGGGGCGATATTCTTTGGGATGCAAAGCAAGCCCCACGCAAATACGTCCTCCCAAACATCCAGCATCACTTCGTGCACTGACACCTTATCGTTTTCAAACGCCAGACGTGTCCGCGGATGGGGCGGACTATCAGGATCCGGCAGGCGGCCGATGAGCTCTTTCCAAAAGCGCTCCCGCTCACCTCTGATGTGCAATTCAAAAGCTTCGCTGGAATGAAGTGGAAGCGCTTTCCAAAACTTCAACTCTCGCTCGGCTTCTGCGTCCAAAACCAACTGCTGGGAAAATCTTTCAAGTTCGACCACTTGTCGGCGTTCACGCGCGGCATCCACTGGAAGCCCGATGGGCTTGTCGTTTGAAGAGGCCTTTGAAAGAATCGAGGCTGCGGTAACCAGAGGAAACACGGAGCGCACGACCTCTTTAAGGCCCTGTCGTTGCGTGTAAAAGCGGATCCAATCGCCGGGGGCAATCGAGCGAGCCCGCTCAACCTCGGCTTCGGACAACTTGGCCGCCGGTGTCTCGAGCCGGCCGGGTGCGCTAATTTGCCGGCTGCCCGGTGTGGGGGTTTTCGGCTGAGTTTGGGGGAATCCGAGGTGCTGAACGACGAGGGGCCTCGGAGCCACAAGCGAGGCGACCTCAGCGTCGCCAAAATCACGGAGCAAGCCGAATACATTTCTATAGAGAGGCTCCTGCCAAACGTTTTCTCTAGGCGCGAAATATCCCGCGACATATGCCGCATCGACTCGTGTGTCGATGGCGGTGGTGTGGAGCGCGAGTAGCCCGCCTTCGCCGAGTCCGGCGACGAGGATTGGAAGCTGGACTGGGCGCGATTTGAACCAGTCAAGCAATGCGAGTGCCTTCTGAATTTCAAAACCAATGATGTGCCTCCCGGCTTCGAAGCACTGCCGATAAATCCATTCTCGGTGGGAAAGGTCTGTGCTGATGCCCAATCGTTCACTGCCACTGTAAGTGCTCGCGCGGCTTGTCAGCGCAAGGATTAGAATCTCGCATTGTGCGCTGAGCAGCATTTCGTCTACCAGCTTTTCAGGTGGAGTATCCGCGTCGGGCAGGTAGATGATCCGAGCGAGGGGCGCCGATTTTGGCTGCACAAAAACACCCTCGCCGTGAACTCCCTCAAAAACCGGCCACCTGACGCGAGAAACTTTTACCGTATCGGTTTCAAGCAACACTGCTGGACTCGCCGTATCGCCCACCAAATCGAGCGCGGAGAAGGGCAGTCGCTTATCAACGACGCCGAGGATGGCAGCGAGTTGTTCACGGATTGGTCGGCGGTTGGGGCGTGAATTCGCAATGAGGCGCGAGGCCATCCGATCGATGCCTGCGACCATTTCTGAAGATAAGTCAGAGTCAGAGTGCAGTGCCTCGGTGCCTGCTGGGAAGGGAGCTGCTGCCGGAGAACTGACGCCACAAAAAAAGGCGAACACAGCGAGAAACGAGATGAGGGTGCGCGCGGTTATAAATTTTGGGTTTTTCATTGTGTATTTGGGGTGAACTCCGGCGGCGCCTCAGACGGTAAAAGCAGCAACTGTCACTGACACTTCCCTGCCGCTCGGGTGACACGTTTTATTATGATTGTCGGGTGGTGCTCTCCGCCGTTGCAGAATCATTTCGTCACGCGTGCCGGCTCAACGCTGAGCTGTACGACCGCCTCGCGCACTCGTGCCGCCTGTTCGGGCCGCATTGTAAGGAAACGATGTCTGTCCTTGTCGTCTTTTGTGGGGCGGAACAGCGTGGCGCCATCGCTCTCTACAGTTACAATTCCGCGAGGAGAGAGTTCGAAGTAGCCACGCTCAGGCATCACTGCATAGAGGACAGAGGTCGGATCCCATGTCGGGCGGTCATGCGGTGGCGGGTTGTAGAGATAATACGCGTCTTTTAGCGGATGATGAGCTGTGTAATTAAGGTCCTCTTCGATAACGGTGTGAGGGAAAGAGGCCGCTATGCCGATCTCGTAGCCGCTCCACACCATCGGCGTGGGCCAATCCCGGGCAAGCTTTTGAGCGGCGGGGATGTCCACTTTCACGTTGTACTCGAGGTAACGCGTGTCGGCATTGACTGTTTGAAAGGCACCTCCCATGAGGCTGAGCCTGCTTACTTTCTTTGCCACAAGCGCTCTGGCCTCTGCATCGTCCAGTAGACGGGCAAGGTTTGTGAAGAACCCCACCTGCACCACCACGACGCTGCCATCGGCCTGTCTGGAGAGGATGCTCTTGATCAGTTCAACGGCTTCGGGCGCCTGATCCCCGCTCATGAGGTCGTGCGGATAACGAAAAGATCCGTCTGCGTTTCTTTTATCGGCGAGCAGGTTAAACTTGCCTGCCTCCCTCGCTGCGCCACCACGCACTACACCAATGGGCGTGTCCGGGTAACCATAAAATGTATTAACCGCGTCTACGAATGCGGCGGCCTGAGGGTGATCCTTGGTGATGGTCACGGCAAGCAGCTCGCATGCACCTCGCTTCTGTAGGCTGTGGATCATGCATAGCGCAATCAGGTCATCCACATCGTTGCCCATGTCAGTGTCAAAGATCAACCGAACCGGTTCCGCCAACGCCCCGGGCATCGTTGACAACAGCCCGATTAAGAACAGTAGCCGCATCATTTGTTTGGAGGGTTGACGGTGAGTTGCACGATTGCCTCGAGAGCGCGGCTGCGCTGAAGTGCGGTCATTGTCAAAAACCGGTCGCGCTGGCTTTCTGAAGGGCTTTTTACCACCGAAAATCGGGTGAATCCGTCGTCGAGGACTGCCACTCGTCCGGGCTGGGAAAGCCCGAAAAAGCCACGTTGCGGATAGATCGCCCATAACACGCTGCTTTCATCCCAACACGGCCGGTCGTGCTCAGGGCCGCTGTGGAGCAGGTAAGCCTCTTTGACGAGATGATGGGGTAGATAATCAAGCTCGCGTTGAATCACTGCGCGCGGGAAGGGCAGAGCCTCTCCGATCTCGAATCCGCTCCACACAATGGGTACCTCATCAGGCCATTTCTCAGCGACTGTCTGCATGTAGCCGATGCCGTTGACGACATTCGCCTCGAGGTGGTAGTTCGTTCCGTTGCAATACGCGAATGCCCCGGCCATAAGCGAAAGCACCTTTACTTTCTGTCGCACCAAATTGATTCCGTCTGGTGAGTTGAGAAGATTCGCAAGGTTGGAAGCGATGCCAACACTAATGATCGTCACGCCATGATCCGGTTGCGTGCTTAGGATCCTTCGAAGCAGTTCCACTGCGTCCATCGCATCCTCATTGCGATTCAGATCGTGCGGATATTCTGGCGCTTGAGCGAGCTTGAGGTACTTGCTATCGCGAGCCTGCGCTTTTGGATCGCGCGTGACGCCGATTGGAAGATCTGGCCTCCCGTAAAAAGTATTCTCGGCGTCTACAAAACTGGCTGTGAGCGGATTGTTTTTGGAAATGGTTACACCGAGAAATTCGCAAGCACCTCGATCTGCAAGCGAATGGCACATGGCAAGTGCGAGAACGTCATCCACGTCACCTGTGATGTCCGTGTCAAAAATGATCCGTGGTTTGTCTGCCAGCGCTGTGCCGGTAAACAAAAGGAGAACTGTTAAAAGCACCACACGCGTCATCACAATTGGAGTTTTATGTTTCAAAAAACTTTCAAGGACAACCTTTGAACACCCAGCATGTCATGCGCTTTTAAACCTTCAGGATCTGTATTCGCTTGCTGGCATGCATGCTATTTGGCGAGGTGCTTTTCAAGTTCCAGCAGTGCATCCGCAAATCGCCTTCCAACTTCGAGAGTACCTTCGGTTGTAAAATGTGTCTGTGAGGGCGGCAATGTTTGG
>CAMDSZ010000199.1 GCA_945906945.1 Akkermansia muciniphila | reverse complement strand
CGAGCGTGCCAACGGTTCCTCACCCATGCAATTCGCACTGCGGAGCTTTCATCGGATGCGAGCCAAGCCACTCGCGGACAATATGAACCAGCCTCCCTGAATTGGTTCAAGGGGCCACTCGAAAGTAGATGCTGTTGAGGCTCTGGTTTCTTGGTGCTTATTTTTTACTTTTGCCCTCCTTCGCCGTACACTTGCAGATCCATTCGGGTTCTTTGCAGGCGCTGCAGATCGTTAGATCGTATTGAAGCCGGGCGGTAACCGCCTTGGACTTCGAGTTTTCCTTAAACTGGAAGATGACCCATTCTCCGGACTTGACCGTGGGTACGATAAACTTGCCGTCCTTTTTCTCTACCACGAGTTTTTCAGGTTTAGCCCGATCACCACTGGTTGCCGTAAGTTCCTGCTCAGCGAGTGCAACTGGCTTCCTATCCTTATCGAGCAAAGCAATGTGAAATTGATTCTCTTTTAAGACAACTTCTCCGTGCATGGATTCGTTCTTGGAAAACTCCAGAATTCGGCCGCCATTTGGACCGAGCTCGACTTCGCCATGAGCCATCGCGACGGCGCTTAGGATCAGGCTGTTCAGTATTGTTAGGATGTGTTTTTTCATACTCGGCGTATTTGGTTTTGTGTTTGCTGGCTAAATCGAGGGAGCCGGATGTTGCTCAAGGGCATTGTTCGCCGCTTTCCGGCCGAATGTGTAGAACACCGTCGGTGTCACGCCCAAGCCGAGGATTGTGGAGGTCACCAGACCTCCGACGATCACCACAGCTACAGGATGCAGGATTTCCTTCCCCGGTTGATCTCCGGCGAGGACCAGGGGTATGAGTCCGATACCAGCAGCCAGAGCGGTCATCAGAACCGGGACAAGCCGTTCTTTGGTTCCTCTAATGACCATCGCTTTGGTAAATAACTCCCCCTCCGACTGCATCAGGTGCAGGTAGTGGGAGATCAACATGATGCTGTTTCTGGCGGCAACACCCGCAACGGCAATGAATCCCACGAGGGTCGCAATGCTGATGTTGTTCAGCTTGAAGTAGGTGAAAAGCAACCCTCCAACCATTGCGAGAGGGATGTCGCATAACACCTGAATGGCGAAGAATGCCGTCCCGAAGTACGTGTAAAGGAGGAACGCTATAATCACCAGAACCACAATGCTCAGGAGAGCAATACGCCTGGAGGCTTCGGTCTGGGCACGAAACTCGCCTTCGTAAGAAATAAAGTATCCCTCCGGCAACTTTATCTGTTCCGACACCCGTTTTTGGAGTTCCCCAACCAGGGTGCCGACGTCGCGAACGCTCGGTTTGATTGCGAGTGCAAAACGGCGCTGTGCGTTCTCCCGGAAGATGACATTCGGCCCCTTCGCTTCGCGGACGGTGGCGATTAGAGAAAGCGGAATCCGGTGGACTCCCCCTTCATTGCCACGGACTTCGATGGGAATTTCACTCAGCTTTTCAGGGGATTCACGCCATTCAAGAGGCAGACGCACGGTCAGATCAATTTCACGCGGCCCATCCCGAAGTGAGGCGACTTTTTCACCGCCAAGAAGCGTCGATAGCGTCGCATTCAGTTTGCCCGGCGTAATGCCATAGGCTGCGGCTCGGTCTCGATCTACCTCCACCCGAAGCTGGGGAATCACAGACTGTTGATCCAGTTTACAGTCTTCGAAGCCCGGCATGCCCTTGGCGATCCCTTGCACCTGAACTCCAATTTGGCGTAAGCGATCGAGGTCGGTTCCAAATATCTTGATGGCGACCGGTGCCGAGACGCCGCTCAGCATGTGACCGATCCGATCCGCGAGTGGCCCCATCACGACACTGAAGGTGCCGGGAACGCTCTGAACCTTCTTTCTCACATCGGCAAGAATTTCGCTTCGCTCCCGTTGTGGTCCTTTGTTTCCAGTCGTCGGGCGAAAATCGACATCGAATTCCGCTGTACTGACTGGCACAACGTGGTCCCCGCGTTCGGCTCGGCCCAGACGCCGACCGACTTTGTGAACCTCAGGGATGCTGAGCAACTGTTGTTCAATGACATCCGCAATGTTGTTGGTTTCTTCCAGCGACGTACCCGGGGCCGCCGTCATGGAAACCAGCGCTGTCTCCTCCTTAAAAGAAGGCAGGAAGTCCTTCCCCATTTGGGGATAGAGCAAAAAGGCTCCTATCACCATCATCCCGACAAGCCCAAGGAGTAGGTACGGCTGACTGAGGCCAAACCTGAGCAAGGTGTGTTCGAGCAGCGCCTTCATCCACCGGGTGAGGATGCCGTCTTTGTGATCGTGGCCGATCTTGGGCTTCAGCAGGAAAGAGCAAAGCACTGGAATCGTGGTCAATGACACGACAAAGGATGCGATCATCGAAACGATGGTCGCGATCGCGATGGGTGAGAAAAGCCGCCCTTCGACTCCAGTCAGGCCAAGGAGTGGAAGAAAAACCAGAATGATCAGAAGCGTCGCGTAGAGAATGGAATTCCGTACTTCTCCAGAAGCTCTTGCGATCACATCGAGCGCTGGATGCGGATTTGGAAGCGCGGCGTTTTCCCACAAACGACGGAAGACATTCTCCACATCGACAATGGCGTCATCGACCACCATCCCAATGGCTACCGCAAGGCCACCAAGGGTCATTGAGTTCACAGAAATACCGAACCACTCAAAGGTCAGCATCGTGATGGCAAACGAGAGAGGCATGGCCATCAACGTGATAAATGTTGTCCTGAAATTCAGCAGAAACAGGAAGATGACAAGTGTCACCATAATGGCCCCGTCACGGATGGCTTCCTTCAGGTTCCCGATCGCGTGCTCAATAAAGTCCCCTTGGCGAAAAAGGACCGTGGCTTCGACTCCCTCAGGGAGAGTCTTTTGCAGCTCACTCAGCGCCTTCTCCACCTCGGTGGTGAGGGACAAAGTATCAAAGCCTGGGGCCTTTGTGATGCTCATCACGACTCCACGCTTGCCGTTCACACTCCCGTCCCCGCGCATGGGTTCCACTCCCCACTCCACACGGGCGACGTCTCTGATGGTGATGGGACGGTCCCCGACTATTTTGACAACGGTGTTGGCGATGTCATCCAACTCCACGCTCATACCTAGATTCCGCACCATGATTTCGCGCGGGCCGGTGTTGATAAAGCCGCCCGTGGAGTTCGTCGCTGCTTCTTTGGCCGCCGTTTCGAGCTCCTCGAAGGTGATGTCATGCGCCGCGAGCCGCTGCGGATCGGGTTGCACCTGGACCTGCTTGATGCCGCCCCCCATGTTCAGAACTTCCGCGATTCCGGGAATGCTTTGCAGCCGGGGGCGGATGGTCCAGTCGGCGATGGAACGGACCTCGCGGGGCAAGGTTTTGTCATCACGGCTGCTGACCCCAATGAGCATGATTTCACCCATCAAGGAGGCTACTGGTGTCAAAAACGGCTCAGCCCCGGCTGGCAGCGAACCCCGGACACCAGCGAGTCGTTCCTGCACAAACTGTCGTGCTTTGTAAATGTCCGTGGCCCATGAAAACTCCGCATAAACAAGCGAGAGCGATACATCCGAGTTGGAACGAACCCTCGACAGCCCAGCGACACCGAGCAGGGCTCGTTCGATGGGTTGGGTGATATTGATTTCGACCTCTTCAGGAGCGAGGCCCGGTGACTCCGTGAGAACGATCACCGTCGGTTTGGTCAGGTCGGGAAGCACCTCCACTGGAAGGCGCAGCGTGGTCTGCACCCCAAGCACCATGAGGAGCAGCGCCAGTGCCAGGACGATTGCCCGGTTCTGCAGGGCCAAGTGAATGAGCTTGTTCAGCATAACCTTAAGGTTTCTCTGCGTTCACGGGCGTCGCGTTCCTGTTTCGCATCGCCATGATCAGCAGCACCAGCAGAAGTCCGTTGGACGCGAGCGAGAAAAGGGTCAGCGTCGACAGATGCTCATGGCCTCCCCCGTGCGTGTGGCCCCCACTGTGGGCATCCGCGTTTTTTTTGCCCTCGGAGACTTCGCTGCCATCTTCGTTGTGTTCATGGCCATGGGCCGCATCGAGCGCCTCTTTGAGCGAGACGCTGCCTTTGCCTGCAAATGCGAGCGAGTAGGCACCCGTGGTAACCACCTCATCCCCCGCAATCAGACCGCCAAGGACCTCCACAAACCGATCATTGCTTGCGCCAATCTGGACCGGCGATTTCACGAAAGCATTCGGCAGCTCGTAATCCTTCACATAAACAAACCGGTTCAGCGTATCCCCCTGCAAAGCGACCTTTGGAATGCTCATTACCCCCTCGCGCTTGCTTAGAACGATGGAGAACTCAGCGCGGAGATCGGGGCGTAAAAGCAGATTTGAGTTCGGCAGCGCGAAGATCGCATCCAGCGTGCCGCTTGTTTTGTCGGCGGCCGTGCCGAAACGCAGCAGGGTTCCCTCAAATGTTTCATCAGGCAAAGCCGTGACATGGATGTGTGCCACCGCCCCAACCTTGATCTTTCCTGCCAGATGCTCCGGCAGCCGAGCAACGGCATAGACCTCGGAGAGATCTGTTATTTCCAAGAGAGCTTTGTCAGGCTCGACGGGTTCGCCAACCCGCACATCGCTGGCGGTGACCAGTCCACTGGCGGGCGCTTTTAGCCAAATGGATGGCGGAGGCGTACCAGGTTGCCGACTCTCCAGACGGGCCACATCAGCACCCGCCTCAATCATCGTTCCCAGGACCGTCTTAATCTCCATGATCCGTCCCGGAATACGACTTGCGACTACAGCTCGCCTTTCCGGGATGGATTGAATGCGTCCGAGGGCGAACACTGTCTGTTCAAAATCAGTTTCCTCAGCTTCGACCGTCTGGATTTTGAGATTCTGTACACCAGTCTCGTTCAGGATCACGGTGGCGGCTGCCTGTTCCGGCGAGACGGCGGCAGTTACGGAGGCTGTGAAATTTGCGAAAGCCAGCGCAACCAGCGGCAAGGGAGAAAGGAGGTGTTTCATCATTACTTGGAGGCTGCTTGTTGGTTGGTCGCCGCGTAGTATCTGATCGAAGCGAGGTGGTAGTCGCGGAGTGCGTCCAGGCGCTGACGTTGGAGATCTAGGTTTCGGGAACGGGCACGGAGGACCTCCACCAGTGGGGTCTGTCCGCTGGAGTAGCTCGTCTGGAGTTGTTCTTCGAGCTGTGTGGCGCGGGGCAACACTTTGGAGTCTAGCTCCACGAGGATTTTCGAGTAGGCGTCCATCGCGTTCCTTGCTGCCAAGACTTCTGCCCCGGCGGTTAAACGCACGGCCGCCAGTTCTTTTTCGGCGCGATGTGCCGCTGCCGTTGCTTCGTAAATCCGCCCGGAATTGGTGTTCCAAAGGGGAAGCGAAATACTGAATCGGAGTCCTATGGTTTGCTCCGTCTGTACGGGGTTTGGGTCATCAATCCTACGTTCGTTTTGGTAAGAGATCCCAGCTCCCACGTCATCCAGACGGCGTGCTTGTCGCTCGCGAACGCTTAGTTGAGCTGCTTCGGCGCGTGATTGAGCGGCGAGTATGTCGGGGCGTCCGGCTGGATCAGAGGACTTCCGATCAACAGAAGGGGGCGTGAGTTCACCACGCACCATGGGGGATTCAGTTGCGGGAGTTCCGAGCAAGATTCGAAACTCTCCAAGAAGTCCCATTTCTTCAGCCGTCAGTTGGAGCTTTTCGATCTCGATTTGACGCAACGTTTGTTCGACTTGCAGCGCATCTGTGGAAGAACCCTCTCCCGTAGCGACCAGGTTACGCAAGAATTCGAAAAGTTCCTGGTTTGTAGCCAACTGGGTGGACCGCAGATTTCTCTGTTGATTGAGGGCAACGAGTTTCACCACAAGGGTGCGAACATCGGCTGAAAGTCTGCGCTCTGCATCGCGGACTTCTGACTCAGCCGCTGAAAGTTGGGCCCGGGAAACCGCCTTCTCGAATCGGAGGCGACCGGTCACAGGAAAGCGCTGCATCAAAACCACATTGGCGGAGGATTCGCGGCTCCAGGTGTTTTTGTTAAACCCCAGTTCTAACTCGGGATTACTGAGTCGGCCGCTCTGTTTGAGGCGCCCCCTCGCCTCCTCAATGCCAAGGCGCGCCGCGGCGAGTGAAGGGTTGTGTTTGAGAGCATAGGCTACAGCGCTCTCTGGAGTGAGGGGTAAGCTGTTTGCGAGCGCTGAAGTGATACAGGCGCATGGAAATAGGCAAATGAGAAATAGAAAGATGCGTAAAGACATGGTGCGGTTTAAACTGCATGGCCGTGACAGACGCAGGGATCTGCGTGCATTGGAGGGCCCAGTGCGCGGAATTGCGCGGGGCGTCAGCAGTAAAGGACAACGGCGACTGCCGTGGTCACACCAAGACTCACATCAACAGGACAACCGTCCGACTCACAATCACACCCAATGGTGGGGAGAATCTGACATTTCTCGACGGGATCGTGAGTTGCGTGTCTTCCGTCAGAAAACCGAAGAAGTTTAACGTTGGTACGACTGCAAGAAGTACTGCTACCAACCCAGGAACCGCGATCTCAGAGGAAGGCACTAATTCGACATCACTCCGGACCGGTTCATGGTCTTCGCGGTCCCCGCCACCTGATTCTTCAGGCGAATGAGAATGGGGGTTGTCTATCTCCTGTGAGTCGTGACAATCCTCAGAATGCGGCCCGTGGCAGTGATCGACCTGAGTGAGCCGGTCCTGTCCACCGCAGCGACACAAAAAGCCCGCGGTCACACCAAAAGACTGGGCCAACAGCAGTGTAAGAACACACAGCACAACTGAAAATTTTCTGATGGCGGCGCGGTAACCCACAAGTCTGGTGTGTACTCCGAAAACCAAAGCCGTACAATATTAAATCACTCGATTTACTGCGAGAGAGTCGCGCTTTGTACGGTTTCGCGACTTTTCGTGGATCAGGCGGTGGCGTGGGGCATTCGAAAACCTCAGGAAACCACGACCCGCACGGATTCAAAATCTTTCGGGTTCCGTGTGATTAACCCCTGAAATCTTTGCGCAAATGCCGAGATAAACACATCGGCAATGGGCCTCTTTGACTCGCTGCCACGCCGTTTTTTCTCAATGTGAGAAAACCACAGTCGATGCGCATTCGTGGTATCTTGAAGTATCCACGGCGACGGCCACTCAACTCCAACCTCAGCGAGAAACTGTTCTTGGAGTTTAGTATTCCCCTCAAATGCGGGAGCCAGCTCCACATAGGTTACTGGAGATATTACCAGGCCATCAGAAAGATGGTTCGCCAGGCAATCAGCGGAGGACTGTGCAAATTGGGGATCCGCGGAATAAAAGTAGTGATAGATAACATGAGGTTGTCGAGCGGCGCGAGATCCCGCGATCTTAAAGGCCATGACAACCATCAATCCATCCCAATCAACCGCCTCCTACGACTCCATCAAACTCGGCATCGACGCGCACGCCAAATATTACTGGGTCAGCCGTCAGGTCGAGCCCAAACACTGGGATTGAGGAGTATGAGGAGTCTCCTACCCACTTCATAAACAAAGGGGAGTAAATAAATGGAGGTATAGCGTGGCGAAGTA
>CAMDSZ010000198.1 GCA_945906945.1 Akkermansia muciniphila | reverse complement strand
CATACAACCCCGAAGCGGCCGTGGTGCTTTGCAAAATAACGGTCAACGCCCGAAAAAAAATACTCCCGCGTCCGCTTCGAACAACCCTGCCCGCTTGCACCCCCAAGATGCGTTGCAAAGGTGCTGGATACAAAATGCGCCCCCCAGCCCGCTTCTCCGATGCGCTTCTGCAGATCTGTCTCCTCAGAATACAAAAAGAACCCCTCATCAAAGCCACCCACCTGCATCCATGCCTGACGGCGAATCATCAAACAGGCGCCGCTCAACCAATCGACGCATCCCGAAAAGCTCGGAGATCCTTCCACCTCTCCGCTAAAACAAGCCGTCTTAAACACCCTCTCGAGCCACAAGAATCCCAGGCACTCGAGCCATGAACGCAACGGTGATGGAAATCGGTAGCAAGATTCTTGCTTGGAACCATCTGCGTTCCTCAACTCCGGCCCAACCACTCCCACCTTCGGATGACGCTGCAGGTATTCGCGTAACCGCTCCAGGCAGCCTGCGTCTACGAAAGCATCGCTATTCACAAGCGCGATAAATTCGGAATCACCGCCCGAGACCGCCCTATTGTTCGCAGCTCCAAACCCAATGTTCTCTGACAGCAAGACGGCGCGCACGGGACCGCCCAGCCTCAAGACCGCCGCCCCAGATCCATCCATGGACGCATTATCCACCACTGTTACCTCACTAACCTCAGCGGTTGACTCGAGCACAGACCGGATACTACGAAGGGTCAAATCCTGCGTATTAAAGCTCACCACCACCACTTGGATTCCGTTATCCATGGCAAAAATTCCTCTCCCCACGGCGGACCCTCGTTGTTGGGCGCTTCTGTGTAGCGTCGAGCGCCAGACTCGCTTGGAGTCGACGGTTGCGCCCCGCTCGCTGCCCAAGCCAACCTTGTTGACGAAAAACCTCGAGAAGGTCATCCACCCGATGCTCCCAAGAGTGATTTTCCGCCTCTCGCATCCGCCACAACCCGATCGTTCGATCTTCCTCCAATGCGCTCCGGCACGCGCTCAAAAAACCCGCTACCCCGTCGCCTAAATTGCAAAGGTGCGAGAAGTCACGAAACCCAGCCACCGGCGTGCTGGCGATCGGCTTGCCAGACGCGAGGTACTCCCACAGTTTGATCGGGTTTAAGCTCTCAGTGAAGGCATTGCAGCGATGAGGAAGTATGCATACATCAAAGCCGGCCAGCACTTTTGGAACGTCCGCATACGGAACCGCAGCGCGAATTTCGATATTCGCGCGGGACTTCAGCCTTCGGTGATCCAGCGGGCTCAGAAAGTCTGGGCCGCACAACACCACCTTACCACCGGGCCACATGTCTGCGAGCGCAAGGACCAAAGCGGAGTCGATGCGGTCCCCGTGCAATGTGCCGAGGTATCCAAATACGGGAGCGACAAGGGCGGCTGACACCTGCGAGTCAAATTGATCCCCATCGCAGTGATGCCCGAGCGGATTCGCTTCAATACACGACCTGTAGTGGGCCGCATCAACCCCGTTGGGAATCCGCACCAACTTCCGGGCGGTGGGCCTACGGGAATCCTCCAGCGACTGCGAACAAACCACAACAAGATCAGCCCGAGCGCAGAGTTCCCGGTCCGCCTGTACAATACGCTCACGCTCGGCCGCGGCAGTTGAAGGCATCACTGTCCAGTCGTCAGTCACATCGTAAACCACTGCCCGTTCGCCCAATTGCCCGCAGAGATGTCCTGCGAAATGATCGTTAATCCATAGAAGCGGCCCCTTTAACCCAATTTCAGAGGAAATGCGCTGCAGATCGCGGCGCAACAGCAAGGCATTGATTCGGCGCCCGCTGCTCAACGAATTTGGCAGAAGCTTGATGGGACTGAAGATGCTCAGCCCTGGAAACTCGCGAACTTGCCTTAGTGCCGGTCGTCCAAGGTCCGAAAACCGGAGTGTTCTGACTGCGTGGGAAACATCCCGGGCGCGCTCCACGAAAAGTAAACGCATATGCGGAAAGCGCCGCAAAAGCGCATCGCATATAAACTGATTGCGCCGCCAAACGTCGTCCCAATTTTCCAGCGAAACAAAAATTAGATCCCGCATGTACTCCTCCCTTCTCTACCCGACTCCTCCGCCACCTGACTCCCTCCCGCCTACCTTCTCACTCTCGCATGCGCCACCAACAGGCCCGCATACGCCCTCATGCTCAATGCGCTTTACCAAAAATTACGCACCCAATTCTCTCCATGAGAATCCAAACCTTTCCGCAGTGCCAAGACCCGCCAAGCAAGCAAAGAGCCTATACACCAGAACACAGGGCAGAACACAGAGCAGAACGCATCCAGATAACTTCATCCCGGTTCAGCACCGCACCCGCCCCCAACAATCACTTCGATACAAGGCGCCCTCCAAGCCTTATTAAAAGCGGTAAACAAGACACAAACTTGCCCCGACCCGCAAAGCAGGGGAGACCTCCCTACTGAGCCAAGGACTGTAGAAGCGGACCGCCTCGCTGCGCAATCAAACCCCTCGCAATCCCTCGCGCGATCTTCTCGCGGTATCCATCCTGGACGATTAGCGCGGCTTCCTTAGCACTGCTCAAATAGCCGCACTCCATAAGCACCGCAGGATTCTCGTTTGATCGCAGCACCCGGAATCGCGCAACGCGCGCCCCGCGATCGGGCATGTTCACCTCGCTCGCGAGCGTATGAACCATGCGCTCCGCCATTTGCCTAGACTCCGGGGAGATGTAGTAGCTCTCGATGCCCATGACCGGCTTGCGCCCCGCGTCATTAAAGTGGATGCTCACAAACACAGCATCAGGGTAGCGGTTTGAAATTTTGGCCCGCTCCTCGAGGTGAACAAACACATCGGACCTACGCGTGAGTATCGTGCGGAATCCTGCGGCCTGCAGCTTTGGAGCGACTTTGAGCGCAACGTCCAATGCGAGGTTTTTTTCAAGGCCGCCCCTACGGGTTCGGGCGCCGGAGTCAAAGTCGCCGTGGCCAGCATCAATGATGACCGTATTGAACGTCCGTGCATTATCACGAACCCTCCCTCCCTCGCGGGTACCGGCGCAGGCCGCAAGAATGCACGCTATGCTGATGAGTAAAATGCTTCGTACTACCCGAGAAAAAGCGGCAGAGTCAAAGTTGTCGCCCAGCTGAGATTTTTTTTCTAAAAGTTCCATGCGTTCACAACTCTCGATCATTGTTGGGCTCTGTCTAGCAACACTCCTAAAGCATTTATCATTTGGCGATGCGATGGGAACTGACAATATTGTGAAATCTAAACATCAGTCCAATGATTTGGCAGGAGAGAAAAGCCCCTACCTGATCCAGCACGCCAGTAATCCCGTGCACTGGCTTCCGTGGGGTGAAAAAGCCTTTCATCGCGCCAAGACGGAAAACAAACCGATCTTTCTCTCCATCGGCTACTCCACCTGCCATTGGTGCCACGTGATGGCACACGAGAGCTTCGAGAATCAGGCGATAGCCGATGCGCTCAACAAGGACTTTATCTGCATCAAGGTGGACAGGGAGGAGCGCCCTGACATTGACCGTCTTTACATGAGTTTTATCCAAGCCACCACGGGCGGAGGCGGGTGGCCCATGAGCGTCTGGCTCACCCCGGACCTCAAGCCGTTTCTAGGAGGCACCTACTTTCCTCCAGTCGACAAGTTTGGCCGCCCGGGATTTCCAACCCTGCTCAGACGCATCGCCGCGGCGTGGAGGGATGATCAAGACCGCATCGTTCAAAGCGCGACGGAGACCATCGGCGCGCTGCAAACCCAATCAAGACTTGCGCTGCCTTTAGACGGGAATAAGGCGGCCTCCCGAGGAGCGGCTTCAGAGCCGATCTTTGAAAATGCGATCCAGACCTTGATACAGCAGTACGACGAAGATCACGGCGGGTTTGGTAACGCGCCCAAGTTTCCTAGGCCTGCGACGCTGAATTTTCTGCTCCGCTTTGCGAGCGAAAAGCTCCGCGGCGACAAGGAGGCCGAGATCGCCGCTGCGATGGCGCTCCAAACGCTACGCAAGATGGCCCGAGGCGGTGTGAACGACCAACTCGGAGGAGGTTTTCATCGATACTCCGTAGACAGGTTGTGGCATGTGCCCCACTACGAAAAAATGCTTTATGATCAGGCGCAACTGACTTGTACGAATCTAGACGCCTATCAGCTCACCCAAGACTCCGAATTTGCCGAAACTGCACGCAGAACCTTGGATTATGTGCTCTCGGAGATGACCGATTCGACCGGAGGATTCCACTCAGCGGAGGATGCAGACTCGCTGTTTGAATTCGGCAAGCCCGGGCATGGAGAGGGCGCGTACTACGTGTGGACTCAGGACGAAATTGAGAGACTGCTCGGTCCGGACGCAGATTTTTTTAATGTCGTGTTTGGAGTGGAAGCAGATGGAAATTCACCGCGAGGCAGCGATCCGCACGGGGAGCTTAAGGGCAAGAACACGCTGATTCGGCGACTCTCCACAAGCGAGGTGGTAGCCCGCTTCGCGATGAGCGATTCGGATGTAGAGTCCCGCTTGAGTCGATGCAAGACGGTGCTGCTCGCCGCGCGCGCTCAAAGACCGAGACCGCACCGAGACGATAAAATTCTGACGTCTTGGAACGGGCTGATGATTTCGGCATTCGCGCGCGGTGCAAACATTTTGTCCAACGAAAAGTACCTTGCAGCGGCTCAGTCGGCGGCAAGGTTTATCAGCGGGAATCTTTTCGCGGACGGCCTCTTATACCGATCTTACCGCGAAGGCCGAGGTTCCGTGGCTGGGTTTGCAGAGGATTATGCTTTCCTCATTCAAGGGCTTCTGGACCTGTATGAAGCGGACTTCAAAATCGGATGGCTTCAATGGGCGGTAAAGCTACAGGCAACGCAGGACCGTCTTTTTTGGGATTCGGAAAACGGCGGCTACTTCAGCAGCAGCGCGAATGATCCGAGTGTACTGATCCGCCTCAAAGAGGACCACGATTCAGCAGAGCCTTCAGCAAGCTCCATCTCCACTCGCAATTTGCGGCGCCTCGCAAACCTCACAGGAAATGAGCAATACCGCGAGCGCGCGCATTCAACCATCGATGCCTTCACGCCGTTAATCGTGAAAGCCCCAACGGCGATGCCCCAGATGCTTTGCAACCTGATGCCAAGCGGGGAAGTTCCACGCCAGATTGTCATCGCAGGAAACCTCGGTCATGCGGACACGCAATCGCTGCTTAAGGTGGCTCGAGAACACTTTGTTGGGGATGCGTTGATTGTACATGCTTGCGCCGAGGCAAAGGATGCTGGGCTTGGGGACAAATTCGCGCAGACCTCAGCCATGGGTTTGATTAATGGCAAGGCAACCGCGTACGTCTGCGAAAACTTTACCTGCAAGGCTCCAGTCACCGAACCAAAGGAGCTCGATGAATTGCTGAAAGCCCGGGGCAAGAGTCGATGAGGCCAACTCGGAGGCGGCGCTGCGCCAACCGCCCCCTTCCGATGAATCCTTGCCTTGCTCTCGCGCTTACCGCGTCTTGGCCGGCGCGCTTGTGCGGATCACGCGAAACCCATAGTTATCCGTTTCCCTGTCGGGCATGGAATGCACGCGGCAGGACGCAAGCACACTCAGCTGCAGCGAACCTTGGAACCAGGAGGCGCCTCGGAGCACGCGGGAACGGGCCTTTGGATTCCATGTATCAAGAACCCATTCCCAGGTATTGCCGCCCATGTCAAAAAGCCCCTTGTCATTTGGCTTAAAGCTTCCGACTGGAGATGTGTACGGGAACCCGTCGTTGAAGCCGGTAATCGCCACGTCCGAACCGGTTTCCTCGCCGGTGTAGTTGCCGGTTCCTTTTCGGGGTGGCCACTCACGCCCCCATGGGTAAACATCCAGCACGCCCATGTCACGCAGTTCAGGTGTAAGGCCACGCTCGTCACTCAACCCTGCCGCATAACTCCATTCCAGATCGGAGGGTAGCCTGTAAAACTCATTCGATGGCAAAGCGCCGGATGCATGCTCTCGGTCACTCAACCACTGACAGAAGGACATCGCATCGGTCCAACTGACCATCACCACGGGATGGTCGGGAGTCTGATCGAACCCGGGATTGCGCCACCGATTCTTCATGTGGCCGGTTTCCTTAATGAAGACGGCGTAGTCCTTCACCCTCGTCTCGTAGACGGAAAACAGCGCATTTCCAACCGGTGCAAAGCGCATTCCGATTGAGTTCTCAACGATCCCACCAGTTTCGGCAGTCGTGTCGGGCGGCAATGGGGCAGGAGGCGCTGGCGGCTGCTCGCCTCTTGCCAACGCGAGAGTTCGACGCGCCTCGTACAGGTCCATCTCTGCTTTGTGAATGCTCTGAAGTCTTTCTCGGTCCGCAGGAGTCGACTGAACCGGCCTCCCACCTTTCACGGTTTGCGCAATCGGATTCGCTGTCGCCTTTTCCAACATATCCTTGGCGCGCACCTCGGCTTCGGCAGTGACCCGGGCGAGCGCCTCTTTCTCTTTCTTCGACAAAGCGGAGTCCAAAACTTTCTTTTCACCCGCGACAGGGTCTTCGACTGATGAATTCGGGGCCGCCACCTGAGGCTTGGACGAGTTGGCGTCAGGACCTTCCTGCTCGACCGTGTGTTTTCCTGCGGACCGCGGCGCAGTAGCTCCATGCGGTATGGAGATAGCCGGCGGCTCAGCCGTCACAGGCGCGGCAGAGTCTGGTGCCTGAACCTCATTCGGATCGTCAGGACTGCGCTTGGGTTTTAACGGCAGCCCGGGCCGCAGGGAACGCTCATCTTCGGCCCCCGGCGCCGGGGGCGGCACGAAACGCACCGCTGGCGGGTCGTCTGATTTTGCGACCACCGCCGGCTTTTCTACGTGCTCAGGCTCGAACTCCACCTCCTCCTCCTGCTTCATGAGGATATTCGTCCCGACCCAAACGCCAGCCGCAGCGGCCAGAAGTAAAAGTCCCGTCAGCAACGCCGTGCGATTGCCTCTCTCGGCTCCGTCAACGGGGCTGGAAGATGTCGGGATGAAAATAGGGCGCGGCGACCCGGAATAACGCTCATTTGGATCCGGCTCGGGCGTTTCATCCAACTCCTCCTCTATCTCCTCGTCCGCAAGAACTTTTTCTGGAGCGGCCGTCTCGACTTTAACTTCCTCGCGAACCGGAACCTCAGCCTTTGGCGCCGCAGCCGCAACCACTGGCTCGGCAGCCTTCTGCTCGCCGCTCAACCCCAACTGGACGCCGATTTCCGACATGGAGCTCGGACGCTCGGAGGGGTCCTTCGAGAGGCAAGCAGACACCACTTTTTCCCAATTCCGGAAAAGCGGCTGACCGGAGATCTTGCTGGCGGCCCTCGCCTCAGAAATGGATGGCGCTCTTTCTGAGAGAACCCTCTGCACGATGTCCGTACCCCAAAAAACAGGGCGCCCCGTTAAAACCTGAAAAAGCGTCGCACCAAAGGAGTACAAGTCATCCGAAATGCCCGCCAACCCTTCTTTTGCGATGTTCGGACTCGTGCATGCGTAAGCTTTTTGAGCCCCCGGCGTTTTGATCCCAGCTCGTTGGACTGCATCGGCCATTAATCGGGAGACGCCAAAACCGCTAAGTAAAAGGTGCCCGTCCCCAGTCACAATGATGCTCGAGGGACTTAGAT
>CAMDSZ010000197.1 GCA_945906945.1 Akkermansia muciniphila | reverse complement strand
TGATGAGGCACGGGTGGTGAACGCGGAGAATGGGGTCGAGGCGAAACAGGGGAGGTTCATGCTCCGGCTGGAACCATCGGCGAAAGGTTCGCCGCGCATCGTCTATCAGGTGCTGGATCTGACCGCGCTTGATTGGAGTGCGAATGGCGAGACGCGGGAGATTGAAATTACGGCTTCGTTCGCGGCGGCGCATCCTGGGTCCGATGTGAGATACATGATTCGCGCCTTTGCAGCTGCAGAGGCGCGTGAGAATCTGGATGCAACTTGGTTTGATCACCGAGATGAGGCGATTGCTTCGGCTTCGCGAAGACTGGATGTTATGGAAAGTAGCAATCGCTGGGCGACTCTCAGTGTGAAGATCCAAGTGCCGCGTCTGGCCCGGAGTCTCGTGCTTTTCTTCGGCGTGAGGACGCCAGACAAAACCTCGCCCAAGGCGGCCCACTATCTGGATGATGTGCACGTGTCGCTTATCGAGCCGCAGGCGCTTCCTTGATCCTTCTGCTTACAAACCCAAACCGAGTCAACCATGAGACCCATCCTAACACTCCTCGCAGTCTTGTTATCTGCGCCGACGGCGTTACTTCACGCGCAACCGGCGAAACTTAACGTGCTATTCATTGAGGTGGATGACCTGAACGACTGGGTCGGAGTCTTCGGCGGACATCCCCAGGCGAAGACACCGAACATGGACCGGCTGGCCAATCAGGCGGGCGGCACGGTTTTTATGCAGGCGTATTGTCCCGGTTCAGTGTGCTGTGCGTCGCGCTCGGCCATGCTCACGGGGCTGCGTCCTTCCACCACCGGGGTCTACGGCAACAGCAACAACCTGAAAGCATCGCCGATTGCGGCGAAGGCTGTCACCTTGCCGCAGTATTTCTCTCAGAACGGCTACCACTCGCTTTCGAGCGGAAAGATCTTCCACAAGCATCCTAGTTGGATCGGCATGGATGAAGGCCAGTGGGCCTTCGATGAGTGGGAGCGTAACGCCGGCGGCGATGGCTTGGATAAAGCCAATCTACCGCTCAACAAGCTGCCCATGCTCGATGGCCAAAAGCCTAATGCAGAGTCCAGAGAGTTTGATTGGGGGCCGACGGTTACTGCAACAAAGCAAACGAGCGACTACCTCACCTGCGCGTGGGCGGCGAAGCAGCTGGACCGCGACTTCAGTGACAAGCCTTTCTTCATGGCTGTGGGGATCTCGAAGCCGCATCTGCCGTTTCATGTGCCGCAAGAGTTCTTTGACCTGCACCCGCTGGATCAGGTGCAGGTGCCCGAGATCGTGCCCGATGATCTTGATGACATCCTCACGCCGCGCGGGAAAAAGAAGTTTGGGCCGACAGAGGACTTTCTGCGCGTGCAGAAGGCGAATCAGTTCAAGCAGGTGACGCAAGGCTATCTCGCTGCGTGTTCGTATGCGGATCACTGCATCGGCGTCGTGCTCGACAAGCTTGCGAAGAGTCGTTACGCGGAGAACACTATCGTGATCGTCTGCGGTGATCATGGTTGGTTCCTGGGCGAGAAGCTGCGCTATCGCAAAACAGAACTCTGGCAGGAGTCTACGCGCGTGCCGCTGATTGTTCGCGTGCCCGGCCTTTCGGAACAGGGTTTGAAATCAAACCGGATCGTCAACCTCCTCGATCTCTACCCGACGTTGGTGGAGCTGTGCGGATTGCCGCCAAAGGAGGGCCTGGATGGTCGTAGCTTCGCCGGATGGCAAACAGCACCTTCAGAGCCTGGTCTTCCAACTCTCACTACGATGGGCTACCGAAATCACTCCGTGCGCTCTGCCACGCATCGCTACTCGCGCTATGCGGATAGCACCGAGGAACTCTACGATCATCAAACCGATCCGATGGAGCATCGCAACCTGATCACCGATGCCGAGCTGAAGCCCGTCGTGGACGAACTTCGTGCGTATCTGCCGAAGCAGGACGAACCCGAGGCTGTCGAGAACGAGATCGACAAGAAGCGTCTCCGCAAGACCATGGCTCAGATCAAGCAGATGGGAAAAGAATACAGCGAGAAGGCAGAGCGTGGCCAAATCGATCCCGAGATGATCAGGAAGGTTTATGACAGTCTAAAATAGGCATGAAGCTCGCGAGTCGATCCTTGATTAGGCTGTTTGCGCTGCTCGTGTGGCTTGGCATCGATTTGCTTGTGGCCGAAGCCGGTTCTAGACAGCTCGTGCTCGGACGAGGGGGAATGTCCGGAGAAATCACCAACGCGAGCGCCCCGCTGGAAGCACCATTCACGCAGGCCATAGAGACTAACACCTTTGTCACGCCTCAAGGCGGCTTTCGGCAAATCATCTCTGGTGATGAACTTGTTTTCGAGCGGTCTGACTGGCACGGACTGCGATTGTTAGAAATCGATATCGGCGCTGCCAAGGTCGTGGTGAGCCACAGGAACTCGGGCGTGATTAATACTAAGTTTCACGAAGCATGGAAAGCCAAGACGCTAACGCCCGGGCAGAAGGCGTTCCTCGGATCGCAAGAAACGACGCTCCACAACACGCTGGCGACAGGCATATGGCATGAACTGCTCGTGAAAATTACCGGCAGCACGGTCAATGTCGACATTGAAGGAACGCTGGTGGCATCCGTCACCTCCGAAGGAGTGTCGCATCCTACCAAGCGAATGCTCCGCCTCTCCGCGCTGAGGGGAGTTTAGGTAGATAATTTGAGGGTCTTCGCGGCAGGAAACTCGACAGAAAAGTAAACTGAACATGAAACTCAACTTTGCTCTCTTGATTGCTGCATGGCTCGCCTCGCTTGCTGCGGGGTCTGCCGCGGAAAGGCCCAACATTATCTTTATTCTCGCTGATGACGCGGGGATTGGCGATTTCTCTGCTTACGGCTGCAAGTATGGCAGCACGCCGAACATTGACCGCCTCGCCACTGAAGGGATGAAATTCACCCGTGCGTACAGCGGCAGCGCGGTGTGTGCGCCATCGCGGTGCGTGCTGATGACAGGCCAGCACACCGGCCATGCGTTGCGCCGCGCCAATCAGAGCAAGACGGGCCTGCTCTCTCTTCCGCCCGATCAAATGACAGTCGCGCGTTTGTTGCACGATACCGGTTATGCTACCGGCGGCTTCGGTAAATGGGGCCTTGGCAACCCAGGCACGACCGGTGTGCCCGAGAAGCAGGGCTTTGATGTGTTCTTTGGCTACTACGACCAGAAACATGCGCACGATTATTACACCGACCATCTTGTGCGGAACAGCGACGACGTGCCTTACCAAGAATCCGGCAAGCACCTATGGGAAGACTATTCCCACACGCGCATCGCCAGTGAGACGCTCAGGTTCATCGAGCAGAACAAGGATCGCCCTTTCTTTTGTTATGCCGCGTGGACGCCGCCGCATGGGGACTTTGTCATTCCCGAAAATCCCGTCTTCGGACAGAAGCCGTGGACGGAAGATGTCAGGAATTACGCTGCGATGGTGGCCCTTGTGGACAGGGATGTCGGTCGCGTGATGCAGAAACTGAGAGATCTCGGCATTGATGAGAAGACGCTGGTGATTTTCAGTTCCGACAACGGTGCCAACCCTGAGTTCGTCGAGTCGCTTGGCAGCACCGGAGGGCTGCGCGGCTACAAACGGCTACTTTACGAAGGCGGCACCCGCACGCCGTTCATCGCGCGCTGGCCTGGGAGGATTCAACCAGGCACGACCAGCGACGTGCTGACCTCGTTCGTCGATCTTCTGCCCACAGCGGCACACCTCGTCGGAGTTCCCGCACCGAAGGGCCTCGATGGTCATTCCCTCGTGCCGACATTGCACGGGAGGGGTCAGCAAGAGCCGCGTGAGTCGCTATACTTCGAAATCTACGAGCCCTACTTCCAGCAGGCTGTCCGCATGGGCGATTGGAAAGGCTACAGGCTCGGCACCAAAGCCCCGCTCGAGCTGTACGATCTCAAAGCCGATCCCGCAGAGAAGCAAAACATCGCCGCGGTTCATCCCGACATTGTTCACAAGATCGAAGCCGTCATGTCGAAGGAACACACGCCCTCACCGCACTACGACGCGCCGGAACAAGGCAAGCCACGCGGGAAGTTGAAGGCGGAATAATCGACGCGTCGGCGAACGCTACAAAACCTGATGAAAACACTTTCTCATATCCTCGTCACGCTCTTGCTGGCACCGCTTAGTAATGCAATCGGCGAGGCAGCGCCCACGAGCGTCCCTGCGGAGCAGCTTAAGGTGCCTGACGACCTGGAAGTCACTTTGTGGGCTACATCGCCGATGCTTTTCAATCCCACTAACATAGACACCGATGCCAGCGGGCGCATCTGGGTGGCGGAGGGGGTGAACTACCGCAAGCATGTCACGCGGCGTGCCGAGGGCGATCGCATCATGGTGCTCGAAGACACCGATGGTGATGGCAAGGCGGATAAGTCGCATTGTTTTGTGCAGGACAAGGCGCTCGTCTCGCCGCTTGGCGTGAGCGTATTTGACAACAAAATCGTCGTCGCACAGCCGCCGAGCATCTTTGTTTACACGGATGTCGATCGTGATCTTACGTTTGATTCCACCGTGGACACGCGTGAGGAAATTCTCACGGGATTCAATGCACGAAATCACGATCACAGCCTTCATGCCGTCATCGCCGGACCGGATGGAAAATGGTATTTCAATCAAGGCAACACGGGTGCGCTGATCACGGATAAGGGCGGCAAAACGTTTCGACTCGGCGGACCCTACTACAACAGCGGCGGCGGCACCCCTCAGTGGTTCAACAACCCGGAGGAGTATGCCGGCAAAGCCAGCGACGACGGCCGTGTCTGGGTGGGTGGAGCCCTCGGGCGCTTTAATCCAGATGGATCGGGCGTTCAGATCGTTGGTCACGGATTCCGTAACAGCTATGAAGCGTGTCTCTCTTCGTTTGGCGACGTGTTTCAAAATGACAACGACGACCCGCCTGCATGCCGTGTCACCTGGCTGATGGAAGGCGGCTTCATGGGCTACTTCTCCCGAGACGGGCGGCGCAACTGGCAGGCCGACAAACGCCCGGGACAAACGGTTCCCACCGCGCACTGGCGGCAGGAGGATCCAGGCTCGCTTCCTGCGGGTGACGTCTATGGCAATGGTTCGCCGACGGGGATCGTTGTGTATGAAAACGGTGCGTTGCCGGAGAGATACGCTGGAACGTTGCTCAGTGCCGAGGCGCGTCGGCGTGCAATCCTGAGCTATCAGCCAAAGCTCGGCCATGGAGCCGCGATGGAGCTTGGCAAGCGTTCCGAGATTCTCGCCTCTCCCGAAAATGCGCTGTTCCGGCCCTCCGATGTGGTGGTGGGCGCGGATGGCGCACTCTACGTGGCGGACTGGTTCGACAGCGGCGTTGGCGGCCACAATGACAGCGATGAGACTACATCCGGCAGCATCTATCGCATCGCGCCGAAGGGATTCAAATCCGCCATCGCCAAGCTCAGAGGCGACACGATTACGGACGCCATCACGCTACTCAAAAGCCCCTCGGTGCATGTGCGTCACACTGGTTTTAATCAGCTGAAAGCAGCGGGAGATAAGTCACTGCCCGCTGTGGAGGCTTTGCTCGCTGAAAAGAATCGCTGGATCAGTGCTCGCGCGGTGTGGCTGCTGCCGTTGCTCGGTGAAAAAGGCAACGCGCTCTGTCGCGAGCGTCTGAAGCACTCCGATGCGGAACAACGGCTGCTCGCTTTTCGGGCTCTGCGCAATGGGGGTGCCGATGTGCTGCCGGTCATCCGCGAACTCATCTCCGATCCAAGCGCAGCCGTACGTCGCGAGATCGCAATTGTGCTGCATGAAACCAAATGCGCAGACAAGCGCGATCTGGTGCTGCAATTGTTCGCGAAGTTCACCGATGACTCGGATAGACACTATCTGGAAGCCTGCGGCATGGCTGCGGAGGGCATCGAATCCGACGTGTGGGCCGAACTTGCGAAAGCTCAACCCACAGCGCTGCAATGGTCGCCAACTTTTGCGCGGATCACTTGGCGGATGCTGGCTCCCGCGGCGGTGCCAGCATTGAGGGAGCGCGCGAAATCCAGCGCACCGAGCGCGCGAGAGCGTCAAGTCGCCTTCGACACGCTCGCTTTCATTGGCAACAAAGAGGCGGTTTTGACCATCGTGGACATCGCAGGTGGGACAGATTCGGCGCTAGCCACACAAGCCAAATGGTGGCTGTTCAATCGAGGCATGGATCAGTGGAAAAGCTTCGGTACGAAAGAGCTTTTGAAAACCCGCGGCATCTATGATCCGGAAAAGATCGTGCTCCAGAACGTCATCGCACCTCCCGTAATGAAGGGATCCAAGCTGCCCGCACCGGCTGAACTCGCCAAATTGGCTGGTGACGGCACGCGTGGAAAAGCAGCGTCAGCCCGCTGTATCATGTGTCATCAACTCGAAGGTGTCGGTGTTTCGTTTGGTCCTGACCTCGCGGGTTGGGTGAAAGATCAGGGGGCGGAGGCCTTCGCGGTGGCAGTCACCGATCCGTCGCAAGGTATCGCGCACGGCTACGAGTTCACCCATGTGGAGTTAAAAGATGGCGGTCAGATCGATGGCATCGCCCGCAGCATCGGTGATCCTGTCATGCTGGATTCTATGGGCGGCATCACCCAGCTGATCCCGCGCGACCGGATCAAGTCGATGAAGGTGGCAAAAAACAGATCGCTCATGCTTTCCGCTGACCAGCTCGGCCTCACAGCCCAGGATGTGGCCGACCTCGCCGCCTATCTGCTGAATCTGTGATCGCAACGCACACATACTTACTCTCATGAACCTCACCCGTCGGTTTCTGCTGAAGCTCACGCCATTTCTGCTTTGGCGGGGTTCAACATTGTCATTCGCAGCGGCCGATGCCGCGCGACCGTATGGCGAAGCTTATCCGCAATTGGATTCACTCGCCGTCGGCGAGTGGTGGAATGCCAAGGTGCCCTCGGCGAAGAAGGCCGCGCTGCCTCCGGCGATGAATGTGCCGCGTGATGAGGTCGCCGCTTTTGCGCTCTACACGCATGAAAATGGCGTGCTGAAGCTGACTGCGCAATTTTTTCCGCTGAAACCCGATGAGGCGCGACAGGCGAGGCTGGAGTTTAAACGCGATGGTGCATGGGTGGAAGTGGCCACGGCAGCAATTCTTTATCCCGGCTGGAGCGCGCATTTCCGGATCGGGAAATGGGAT
The DNA here is from genome assembly GCA_945906945.1 of Akkermansia muciniphila. Lineage (GTDB taxonomy): Bacteria > Verrucomicrobiota > Verrucomicrobiia > Chthoniobacterales > Chthoniobacteraceae > Chth-196. The sequence continues at coordinate 487 of CAMDSZ010000197.1, read as the reverse complement.
GCCACGCAGAACGTGGCCTACCGCGTGCGCCACGGTGATAAGGCGATGTTTGAGGGGCTGATCCGGCGTGATCCGATCGACAAAAATGAGATCGTGATCGCCAACATGTCTTGCAACTCCAGCCGCACCGGCGGACTGCGACCGGAGATCGTCGAGCATCTGCGGGCACAGAATCCAGATCTGCTGTTCTTCGCAGGCGATCAGACTTATCGCCACACCGAACACACCGCGGGGTGGATCGAGTTTGGGCTTCAGTTCCGAGATGTCATGCGTGACCGGCCAACAATTTGCATCCCCGATGATCACGATGTCGGCCAGCCGAATCTCTGGGGTGAAAATGGCAAGCAATGTCTCCGTGAAGACGGCAGCGATGGCGGCTTTCTCTATCCACCGGAGTATGTGAACCAGGTGCAGCGCCAGCAGGCGTGGAATCTGCCTGACCCGGTTGATCCGGCGCCCGTCGAGCGTGGAATCACGGTCTATTTCA
>CAMDSZ010000196.1 GCA_945906945.1 Akkermansia muciniphila | reverse complement strand
CGAAAGGCTCGTTGAATGGAACGTCCTGATCGAACTCCGTGATCAGCTTCCTGATTACAGGAATATTAACCGGACGTGTTACCACATAGATTCGGTTCGTCCGCTCGTCCGCAGTCAGGCGCACCTTCCCCGCCAACATCGAATCCTCGGTCATTCCGCCAATTTCAACCGTGGTCAAACCAGGAACCGGCGCAGGCGGTACTCCACCGGGCGCCCCACCATCGGGTTGTGGCTTTGGTGCCGCAGCCGGCCGTGGCACGGCCCCAGCTGCGTTCTGCTGGGGTTTTTCAAAAAGCTTCTCGAGCATCTGCACCACGTCTTTGGCAGAGGCTCTGACCAGCGTAATAAACTCCCCCTCAACGCGTGTAGGTTCCAAATCCGCCGCACGAATCAAGCGCATCATCGCGCGGATGACGGCGGTGTTTTCAGTCAGCACCAGAAGCTGCGACTTCGGCAGGGCGACAATGTTCGGCGCGTATTCGGGCCGAGAGGGCGGCATTGCCTGCTGAAGAATCTGCGCGAGCTCCGTGGGATCCGCATAAGTCAGCTTCACCAGGTACATTACCACCTGCTCGTTGTCCGGAATCGGCTCGGGCTCCGAATACACTGGCACTGCGACCTGTCGAGGCGAACGAGCCAGTCCGGTGACTTTGATCAAGTTCGGATCGCTATCGACCGGCACGAGGTGGTAGCCATTCATCATCAACGTAATTTCGATGATTCGAATGGCCTCCTCCTTGGTAACCTCAGGCACGTTGATGTTCACCTGCCCCTGAACCTGATTGTCGTATATCAGCCGTTTTCCAACCAAAATCTCGTACTGGGCAAGCACGTCGCGCACGTCCGCATTCGGAAAACGGAGCGAGACCATATCTCCCAGTGCCGGATTTTGGGCCGGGGCAGGTAGGGCCGAGGCGCAGGCAACAACTATTGGCGCCAGTTTACGAAGAAGACCGTGGGGATGGAGCATGGGAGAATTTAACCACCTTCGCTGCCGAACATGCCGATGACAACAGCAAATCAGTAAGCTAAAAGATTTGTCGAAAAATGATTTGCCCGCAACCTCCATTGTTTGGCCCCGAAAACAAGCATATTTGAGGTGGCCCCCAGCCACTTGAAAGGCTGGAGCCTTATCGTCCGGAGCCCCAGCGAACAGAATCATTCCAGCGTACGGATTTCCCCGGCCTGAGCCTTCATTCGGCGCCTATCCATGATCCAAACGATCCAAATGCAGGCCTCGTAAATTGCGACCACAGGCGCCGCAAGCATCATGAAGGTGAAGGGGTCCGGCGTTGGAGACAACACCGCCACCAAAACCAGGATTGCGGTGATCGCATATGGGCGCGATTTTGAAAGCATTGGAAACGTGACTAATCCGAGCGCCGCCATTCCAATCACCCCAACTGGGAGCTCGCAAAAAAGCCCGCAAGAGATCGTAAGGTGAGTCACAAACGCGAAATAGTCCCTCGCCTGCCAGCGTGGATCCATGCCCATGCTTGCCGCGTAAGCCCGGAACCAGCTCAGAGTTGAAGGCAGTACGTAATAGTAACTTACAACCGCTCCGGCTCCAAAAAGAACAAACCCTGCGGCGATGGCGGGAAGTAGGATCCGACGTTCCTTTGAAGTCAGCGCCGGCAGAACGAACTCAGCCAGAAAAAACACGAGCAATGGAAAACTCAGGACGATTCCTGAGTAGAACGCCAGTTGCAGGGAGATCATGAAGGCGTCAGTGACCCCGAGGGTAATGAGCGGTTCGTTCCCTTGCAACACCTCGAGGGGGCGCCTGACGATTTCAGAGATATCACGGACGAAGAGAAATGACAGCGACATGGCAGCAACCAAGGAGACCGCCATCTTAACTAGGGTCCAGCGAAGGTCCTCAAGGTGATCGAGAAATGGCTTAACCACATCCCCTTGAGTACTTTCTCGATATTCAAACAGCTTTCTTAACCAATTCATGTGCGTTTCTGGGAAAAATAAGGAAAGGATATCATTAGCGAGTTCATCAAGTTCCGCAACCACTCGGCTAGAAAACCCCCTGCTCAAGCAAAGAGGCACCCACACACCGCTCCCAAGAGCATGCCTTTACACACCCCCCTTCCACACGCGGCGGAGATGGGAGGGATTCCGGCCCCCCCGACATGCTGACCCCCACCCCGGAAACCCTCCACCGATTGAGGGTCAGACGGGCGTGAATCAAAACCCGTGCCAAACGACTGACTTTAACGAAACAAAATTTAAAAACGGACGAATTCTTTGGACTGCGATTCTTGACTTTGGCGACGAAAATAACACTATAAGGCGCGCTTTTTGCCGATAAGGACCACAACTAATAGTGGCTCTGATCCGGCATGGCACAAGACAACAAAGTCAATCGCCAGGCGTTGACCTAGAAACACTCTCCGCAGTCCGTACCCACACAAACACCCACACCGCCCGCCGCTCCCTAGATACCTGGAAATTTCGCGAAGTGAGTCTCTGTTTCGTTCAGCAAATTGCGGTAGACCGCAATCAATGGAACCAAGAGAACACTGTGCGAAATTCACAGATAATTAGGACAACGCAGAGGGCAAATCTCAAATTAGTACAAGTCTATGAGTTCAGCACTAGTCGAGCAAAGCGAGTTGGATGCACTGAAGAACGATCCATTGAATTTCATCAGCGCCGAAGGCGATGTCTCCGCAAAGGAAGAGGGCGACGTCGTGATTTATCAGTTCCGGAACAAATCGTTCAGACTTGATAAAAGTAAGGCGCGCCAGCGGCTTGAAGGGAAAAAAGTGATCAACGGACACCGCTCCGCTGAGCTCAATGTCTTGCCTTTGAAATATCACGAGGCCTACCGGATTTACAAACAGATGAAGGCCAATCACTGGGAGCCCGATGTCATTGACATGTCAAAGGACGCTCATCAGTGGAACACCGACGCACTTTCCGCGAAGGAGCGCTGGATCATTGAAATGGGTGTCGGTTATTTTTCAGCGGCAGAAGGCATCGTCGGCGATTCCGTGTTGCACGTGATCGAAGACAATCTCACCGCTGCGGAATTGAAGCATGCCTCGCTCCGACACATCGCTGAAGAGTCCATCCACATGGACTCACTGCTGCACATCATCGGCAGCTTGAACATCGACCTGGACGAGGTCACAGCAAAGTTTCAAGACATTCCTTCCATCCGTAAGAAAAACGAGTTTATCACCCGCCACATGCCCCAGCTTAAGATGGGCATCGATCTTACGCAGACTCCCAACAAGCAGAAGTTCGCGAAGGCCCTGTTTGCAATCACCCAAGTGATGGAGGGAACGCAGTTCTATGCGCTCTTTGCCATGGTTCTATCACTGCACCGTCAAAACAAAATGACGGGCATTGGGCAGATGTTCCAGTACACCTTGCGCGACGAATCCAATCACATCGCGCTCGGCCGTTATATCCTGAGCGAACTCATCGAGGAAAATCCTGACATTTGGACTGAGGCGTTCCGGGCGGAACTGGTGGACTTCATGAGCGAAGGGGTGGAGCTTGAGAAGGAGTTCGTACGCGACTGCCTTCCGGAGGACATCATTGGAATGCGTCAGCAGGAGTTCCTTGATTACGTGGAATACAATGCCGACCGCCGGCTTGCCGGTCTGGGCCTCCCCACCCTATCGAAGATCCGCAGCAATCCGTTCGGATGGTTAGACGAGGTCATTTTCCTGAAGAAGGAGAAGAATTTTTTCGAAACACGGGTCACAGAATATCAAACCAGCGGCAGCGTTAAAAATTCAAACGAAGACGATCTAATTTAACACCGCAACTGATCCGATCAACTCACTCCGAGCCGCTGAGCAATGCACCTCAGCGGACTCGGGGATCTTTTTCATACTCAATCCCGCCCTCTTCTACAACCCACTTCCGCTGCCTGCATGTCTTCTTCCTTCACTCTTCAGTCTGACTCCTCCGCCTCCGGCCTTCTTTCAGAAAGCAACGAATACCCAAGGGTCATCCGTCGCGACACCCCCCAGTCTCTTCAACAAAAACCGCACATTGTGCCATGGCTCGGACATAAAATCGAGCGGGCAGTGTCTGCGGCCTGCGCTTCCATCCAAGCCGACGAGGCGATCGGAAGACAGGTTCGCGCGGAAATTGAGTTCCGTGTGCGCAAAGAGCGTCCTCTCTTTGTTCACATTGAACAACTCCAGGACATGGTGGAGGAAATTCTATTGGATCTCGGACACCACCGGGTTGCGCTTTCCTACGGCAAATACCGCGCTAAGCGGGCCGCGATGCGTGAGCTCACACACCAACAGGCGTATACCGGAGAAACCGAACAACTCGAACTAGCAACACGCGAGCAGCTCAACGACATCAGGGCGCGCGTTTCCTTTTCACTGATCGGACTCAAGATAAACATTCCAGACGGAGAATTAGTCAGCCGCCTGCTGCGTTCCACGTCGATGTCGCTTACCGAGGACGAGCGCCGCGAGACCATCATTCTTAATGCGAAGAGCCTGCTGGAACTCGATGCCGACTCACGTTTCGTAGCGGGACGGATTCTACTCACCTACATCTACGAAGAGACTCTACAGTGGCGGGTATCCGATGGACCACAGGCCCTAAAGGAAGCACATCGCCGCGCGTTCATGGCGTACGTTCCACGTGCCATCGCATTACGCAGGCTTGATCCCCGGATGGCTGAGATGGATTTGCGCCGTCTCAGCGATGCGCTGGACCCCTTTGCGGACCTCCATTTTGATTTTCTAGGGATTCAAACTCTCTACGATCGCTATCTCATTCACACCCGCAACGACAATAACAAGAAGGTCAGGATGGAAGCCCCACAGATCTTCTGGATGCGCGTTGCCATGGGACTGGCTCTCAACGAGGCAGACAAAGAAGACTGCGCGATTAACTTTTATACCCTCTACAAAACACGCCGCGGGTGTTCATCTACCCCAACGCTCTTCAACTCGGGAACGCTGAAGTCTCAGCTTTCGAGCTGCTACTTGCTGTACTGCGGAGATTCTATTGAGGACATCACAGAAACTTGGAATCGTTTTGCGCACCTCTCCAAATGGGCTGGCGGACTGGGCTGTTCATGGACGGCAGTCCGCGGAACCGGAGCACACATCCACGGGACCAATGGCGAGTCGAGCGGGGTGGTGCCTTTCTTAAAGGTCTCCAACGACATCGCTATTGCCGTAAACCAAGGAGGAAAGCGTCCCGGCGCTCTCTGCAGTTATCTCGAACTATGGCATATGGATATCGAGGACTTCCTTGATCTCCGTAAAGAAACCGGAGACGACCGCAGACGCACCCACAACATGAACACCGCGCAGTGGATTCCGGATCTGTTCATGAAACGGCTCAAGGACATCTCCGACGGTCGTCTGCCAAAGGACGCAACCTGGAGCCTGTTCCGCTCGAATGAGGTGAAGGATCTTCCGGAACTGCATGGTGCGGCATTTGAGAAGCGCTACCTTGAGTACGAGCGCATGGGCGAAGACGGCAAAATTTTCTCGCGCAAAATCCGGGTTCTACAGCTCTGGAAGCGCATGCTTGAGACCTTGTTTGAAACAGGGCATCCGTGGTTGACGTTCAAGGACCCTTGCAACGTGCGCTCGCCCCAAGACCATGTGGGCGTGATTCACAATTCGAATCTTTGCACCGAGATCACACTCAACACATCCACTGACGAAGTGGCTGTGTGCAATCTGGCCTCAGTGAACATCGCCGAGCATCTGACAGCTGATCGCTCACTCGATCATGCTAAGCTGCGCAACACAGTCGAGATGCTCATGCGCATGCTCGACAATGTCATCGACCTTAATTTCTATCCGGTGCCGGCTGCGGAGGTTTCCAACATGCGGCACCGTCCTGTTGGGCTCGGGGTGATGGGAATGCAGGACGCGCTTTATCTAAAGCGCATCCCCTTCGACACGCTTGAGGCAGTGGATTTCAACGATGAAGCGATGGAGGCTATCGCTTTTTACGCCTACAACGCATCAGCCAATCTTGCAGCCGAGCGCGGCGCCTACCAGACCTTCAAAGGGTCGAAATGGGACCGCGGACTCCTCCCACTCGACACTCTCGAGCTTCTTGAACAAGAGCGTGGGGTGCCCGTGCTCACCGACCGCAAAAAGCGTCTCGCTTGGGATGAGCTTCGCACCGCAATTCAGAAGAACGGGATGCGCAATTCCAACTGTCTGGCCATTGCTCCCACTGCGACGATTTCTAATATCCTCGGGTGCACCCCCTGCATCGAGCCGAGCTATAAACACATTCACACGAAATCCAATCTCTCGGGTGAATTCGTGAGAACCAATGATATTCTCATCCGTGATCTCCAAACCATGGGACTCTGGGATGATGAAATGCTGGCCGAGCTTAAATATTTTGACGGCTCTGTGCAGTTGATTGACCGTGTGCCCGATGACCTCAAACGCCTTTACAAAACCGCATTTGAGATCGAGCCCACTTGGATCCTGCAGTGCGCTGCGGTGCGCCAAAAGTGGATAGACCAAGCCCAAAGCACCAACTTGTGGCTCGCTGAGCCCGATGCTAGGGCCGCGAGCTTTATGTATCGCGAAGCTTGGGAGCGCGGTCTTAAAACCACCTACTATTTGCGCACCCTTAACAAGAGCACCCTCGATAGTGCCAACCGTGACAAGCGGCCTGCTAAGGAAGTCGATGCTGAGAAAGCCGCCGCTTGCTCTTTGGAGGCCATGCGCACAGGTGGAACCTGCGAGTCTTGCCAGTAGCATCGACCTCAGATCAAACTGAACCCGAACCGGCCGGAGCAATGCGTGCAAATTGAGTTGCCACGTGTCGCTCCGGTCTTCGTTTGAACTAGTTCGGAGATTTGTTGGACCAAGCGTTTTGTATGTCGAGACAGACTAACCGCTGACTCCACCGCGGCATCTCAAATGACGCGCCGTTAGAAAGTCGCGCGCGATCAAGCGGAGTTCTCATTTCAGATCGCTCGAGAGTGAGAAGGAGTAATCCAGACTCCACATTCCCGAAAACTGCGGTTTAAATACAAAAACCGGCCGTAGCCTTCCAATCCTTTTCACGAAAAGGATGCGAGCATCGAAGACAACGACAGCAGGTCTCAAGGGCAACCGCTATCCCCCACTCTATGATTGATTTCCTCTCCAACCAACTCCCAGGTCTGTGCGGCGGCAGCCACCTCACTCGAAGAGAGTTTTTACAAGTCGGCTCCCTCTCGGCGATCGGGCTTTCGCTTCCCCAATACCTTGCAGCCAAGCAGGCGGGCTCGGTAAAGGCAGGCAACGATGAACGAGCGTGCATTCTACTCTTCAACCTCGGAGGCCCCAGCCATGTGGATCTTTGGGACATGAAGCCCGACGCCGCTTCAGAGGTTCGCGGCCCATTTAAGCCCATCCGCACCAAATCTGCGGAAATCGAAATCTCCGAGGTGCTACCACTCCATGCAAAAGTGGCAGATGAGTTTTCACTGGTGCGTTCCTGCCATCACGATGGAGCCGCCGTACACGATGCGGGCTGGCAAATCATGCAAACCGGCCGCCGATTCACCGGTGGGGTGCAAACGCCGCATGCAGGCTCGGTCGTGAGCCATCTGATGGGGCGTAAAACAGACCTACCGCCGTTTGTAGTGCTGCCCGAGCTGATGGGAAGGGGCGGAGGGAATCTGCCCAACGGCCAGTCGGGAGGGTTTCTAGGCAAGGCTCAT
>CAMDSZ010000195.1 GCA_945906945.1 Akkermansia muciniphila | reverse complement strand
GGAAGTTGCGGGGATTTCTGCGCGGTTCCAGACCGCTCCGCTCCTGGAAGTCCTCCAGTGGGCTCACGATCGTTTCGGCGATCAGGCTGCTGTCGGCACGTCTTTTCAGGGCGCAGGCTTGGTTCTTTTACACCACGCGTTCAGTGCGGGGCTGCAGCTGCCGGTTTTCACCCTGGATACCGGCCTGCTCTTCCCCGAGACCCTCGAATTGAAGGCGCGACTGGAGGCATTCTGGGGGGTGCGCATCGAAAGCGTGCTACCGGAGCTCACCCTTGAGGAGCAGGCGCTTGAACAGCGTGACGATGCGCTATGGGCTCACAAGCCGGACTTGTGCTGCTCGATTCGCAAGGTGGAGCCTCTCCAGCGCCGGCTGCGGACTCTTTCGGTTTGGATCACCGGCGTGCGGCGGGAACAAAGCGCCACGCGCGAAGGCGCACAGATTCTGGAGCGTTATCTTTTCGACCCGATTCGCGAAACCTACATCCTGAAGCTGAACCCGATGGCGTACTGGAGCCGCGAAGCCGTGTGGGACTACATTAAGGCGAACAATATTCCATACAACCCGCTGCATGACAGGGGATACCGCTCGATCGGCTGCATGCCTTGCACGAGTCAGAGTGGCTCGGGTGACTCCGAGCGCTCGGGCCGCTGGACCGGCTTCAATAAAACCGAATGCGGCATTCACACTTTTATGGGCGCGAAAACCTAGGGCGCGTCCACTTCCTCTACACGCCCGCACCGGCGTCCTGCTTCCGTCACTTTCAGCAACATTTTTACTTCCATGAGCACCCAAGAATACAGACTGCCCGATTACTCGGAGCACCCAGCCTACGCCAAGAAATATCCAGCGCCGGCAGCCGGAGGACCGCCTGCGTTTTTCCCGGAAAAGATCTCGCGCGACGACGCTGCTCATCTTGACGCATTGGAAGCACAGAGCGTTTTTCTAATCCGCGAGGCGTATCATCATTTCAAGAACATCTGCATGCCATGGAGCATGGGGAAGGATTCCAATGTCCTGATTTGGCTCTCGCTGAAAGCGTTTTGCGGGCACATTCCGTATCCGCTGCTGCACATTGACACCACGTACGAGTTTCCCGAAATGCTCGACTACCGCGAATGGGCGGTGCGCAATTACGGGTTGGACTTGATCGTAAAGATCAACGAAGAGGCACGCGCCGGCACCGGGGAGTACGCGGAGCGCGGCCCCATCGGATACGACACGGCCGATCCTGTGACTGTCACGCACGAGCTGAAAACTGCGGCTCTGCAGCAGGTCATGGCCAAGCATCAGTGGAGCGCGCTGGTGACGGGAATCCGCCGCGACGAAGACGCCACCCGCGCCAAGGAGCGTTATTTTTCACCGCGAAACAAAGACTTCGAATGGGACTACAAGGATCAGCCGCCTGAGTTTTGGAACCAGTTCACCACTTCGTGTGCCGCTGGGGAGCATGTGCGCGTACAAGCGCTCCTTGACTGGAGTGAGCGTGACATCTGGCTCTACATCCAGCGCGAGGGGATTCCGATTCCAAGCATGTACTTTGCGCGGACCGCTCCCGACGGCAAACGCTACCGGTTCCGCTCTCTGGGCTGCTGGCCGATCACTGGGGCGGTGGAAAGCGAAGCGGACACGATCGATAAAATCATCGACGAGCTCGCGACTACCAAGACCAGCGAGCGGGCAGGCCGCGCGCAGGATCACCATGAGCGCAACGCGATGCAGAAGCTCCGTGCAAAGGGATTCATGTAAGCGGGATCCTTCGACTCCAACCGCGCCCGTATGCGTGTTTAAAGCCAAGCGCCTTTAACCCTTCTTTTCTGAAAATGTCTTCCTCATCTCTTTCTCAAGCAACTTCAGTTCGCATTGCTCCCGGGCAAACCAGCCGGCTGCGTGTCGTCTTTGTCGGACATGTCGACCATGGCAAGTCCACGCTTATCGGCCGGATTTTCTTCGACACTAATTCACTGCCGGAAGGCAAGGTCGATCAAATCCGCAAGGCCTGCGAGGCGGAGGGGATGGAATTCGAATACGCCTTCCTCCTCGACGCTCTTCTCGAGGAGCAGGAGCAGAACATCACGATCGACACCACGCAGATTCAGTTCCGCACTGAAAAGCGTCCCTACGTGATCATTGATGCGCCAGGCCACAAAGAGTTTCTCAAAAATATGATCACCGGCGCCGCAAGTGCGGACGCCGCCGTGCTTTTGATCGCCGCAAACGAGGGCGTGCAGGAGCAGAGCCGCCGTCACGGGTATTTGCTCAGTTTACTCGGGATTCAGCAGGTTGTAGTTGCGGTGAACAAAATGGATTTGGTCGATTTCTCGCAGGAGGTTTTTGAACAGGTGCAGAAGGAGTACAAAGCGTTTCTTAGCCAGATTGGAGTCGAGGCGCGCGCGTTTGTTCCCATCTCAGCTCGCAACGGGGTCAACGTCGCAAGTCGTACGGTGGACGCAACTGCGAAAAACCCCATGCCGTGGTACGAGGGCCCGACGGTCCTCTCCATGCTGGACACTTTCGATCCTCCGGCGCCTCTCGTGCAGATGCCGCTGCGGTTCCCCGTGCAGGATGTTTACCGTTTCGACCAGCGCCGCATCATTGCCGGGCGGATTGAATCGGGCACGCTGCGGGTGGGTGATACTTTGGTTTTTTCACCCAACAACAAGACCAGCGTGGTCGCTTCGATCGAGAACTGGAGCGGGCCCGCGAAGTCGGAGGCGATGGCTGGCGAGTCGGTTGCGATCACTCTCTCGGAGCAGATTTTTGTTCAGCGTGGACATGTCGCCGCTCGGGAGGATGCCGCCCCGATCGAATCGAATCGCTTCAAGGCGCGCCTGTTTTGGATGGGCAAACGCAATCTCGAGCAGCGCCGCCCGTACCGACTGAAGTTGGCTACGCAGGAACTCGACGCGGAGATTGTGTCGATTGAGCAGATCATCGACGCGTCAACGCTTGAAACGGTGAGTTCCACTTCGCGCGACTACATCGCGAAGAATGACGTCGCGGAAGTCACCATCCAGACGCGGGGCGCGCTGGTCATGGACAACCATGATCGCAACCCGTTCATGGGGCGGTTTGTGATTGTCGACGACCGCCAGGTTGCGGGTGGCGGCATCATCCATGGCGGCATTTACGCCGACCGCGCGAAGATTAAGAGCGCAAACATTTACTGGTCCGAAGGCGTTGTCTTGCCCAAAAACCGTGCCCTTCGCAACGGCCATCGTGGCAGCGTTGTGTGGTTGACGGGACTCAGCGGTGCTGGAAAGTCGGCTCTTGCTCGCGAGGTCGAGCGGGAGCTCTTCAACGGTGGGCGCCAAGTCTATGTGTTGGATGGCGACAACATCCGCCACGGGCTGAATTCAAATCTGGGATTTGCGCCGGAAGATCGCGTTGAAAATATCCGCAGGGTGGCGGAGGTGGCGTGTCTGATGGCGGATGCCGGCTTGATCGTGATCACCGCTTTCATCTCGCCCTACAGGCAGGATCGCCGCCGCGCCCGTGAGATTGTGCTCGAGGGTGGGCATGACTTCGTCGAGGCCTTCGTGGACGCACCCATCGAGGTGTGCGAGAAGCGCGATGTGAAGGGGCTTTATTCGCGCGCGCGCTCCGGCGAGATCACTGAATTCACCGGGATCAGCGCACCATACGAAACGCCCGATAATCCTGAAATCGTTCTGCAAACTGATCGTGAGACATTGCAGGAGTCGGTCGCACGGGTGCTGGAGTTCGTGATTCCGAGGATTGGAATCGGCGGCGAGGACGACGTCTCAATCTAGTGGGTAGCGAGTTCTAGAAATTCGGTTCCAATTTTGCCCCCTGGGAGCGCGTAGCCCCAGCTGCGCCTCGACGCCGGTTGCACCGAAGAGGTGGCGCAGCAGCCAAAGGGCCAAAGGGCCAAAGGACCCAACCCATACCAATGTGAGCGTGTCAGCGCAGCTGGGGCGGCGCGCCCCCAGGGTGGACCGTGATTTGTTCTGGTCCGGTTCAATCGCACTTTCCCTCCTGCGGAAACCTGCGGCGCTCCACGTCCAACCATCCCGCGCGCGTTCAACACAGCTGGCAATGTTTACCTAACTGCTTACAACTGCAAGCGACAGCGGGCTGGCGCTGTTGTAGAGCGGCGCCAGTCCGAAAACCCATCACGAGCTTGCGCTGGAATAGCGCCGCAATCCGCGCATCCATATCAGCCTGCACACAATCATGACAAAAATGGTGGCTGCGCAGAGCTGTAGCATTCCGGCGAGCGCTGAGTCCGCAGCGCGCGTGATGACGCGCGCTGGCACATTGGCGACGAGTATGACGGGGATGATCCAGCTAAAGATCACCCGGAACACCCCTTTGTAGACGGTGTCGGGGTAGCGGCCGATGTTGAAGAGGTTGAAGTATCCGTACACGAGTCCCTGTGCCCGGATAATCCAGAAGCACAAACTCGAGAGGCTGAACATCACACTGTAATGGATGCATACGCCAAGCATTACTGCGGCGAGGTAAAGGCAAACCTGAGGAAGGCTCGGGGCGATCTGCAGCTGCTTGATCGAGTACAGCAGGATGCCCGTGCCGATCAGGGCGTTTGTGAGATTATCCAGACCGAACTGTTTTGTTGAGACCGTGAATTGCGCGTCCACGGGCAGCGTCAGGTACGTGTCTAGTTTTCCCGTTCGCACCAGTTCCGGAAGGTTGGTCACGTTGATGTAAAAAAACGCCTGGAAAATCTGTGCGATGATTTGGTGCGTACTGATCAATGCAACCATCTGCCACCTGTTCCAGTCGCCAATTTGGTCGACATGGGAAAATAACACGTCAATGAAGAGCACTTGGCCTAGAAACCAGCAAAGCTCCACCACGGTCCACAGAAGAAAATTCGCCTTGAATCCCATTTCGCGGATCAGCGAATTCCGCATTAGCATCATGTAGATCCGCAGGTAGCGCATGGGCATGCAGGCCGAGGGCGGCAGGGCGTCAGTCTTCTTCGAGCACGACTTCCTTCACCGCGTCGTAAAGCTCGATGTTGCACAGAGCGGCGATTGCATCGATCAGCGCGGGATCCTCGTCGGAATGGCGCATCTGGGTTGTGATCTGCATGATGGCGTTGAGTCGGAGATTGGACGGAAGTTCGCCCAGCTTAAGAAACCACGCCTTCAAGTCGTCGTCATCAGTAACCACAAGCGACAATAACTCCAGTGAGGCGCGCAGCCTGGGGGATTCCATCGGGTCTTCGGACATCACGCCAAACCTACATGATCGTTCCTCGCAGAAGCAACACGGCCGAGCCGAAATAAATGAGCAGGCCAGTCACGTCCACGAGTGTCGCCACAAAGGGAGCGCACGATGTCGCGGGATCCAGTCCGAAGCGGCGCAGAATTAATGGAAGCATCGATCCGGTGAGCGTGCCCCACATCACGACGCCGGTGACTGCAATGGCTACCGCCACGCCAAGCAAGAGATAGTGCGGGCCGTAGGCATCCGTAAACTGTGACCAGACTGCGATGCGCGCGAACCCGAGGGCGCCGAGCATACTTCCAAGCGCAGCCCCGGCGATTAGTTCGCGGTGCATGATCCGCCACCAGTCGCGTAGCGCCACCTCGCCGAGCGCAAGCGCGCGGATGATCAGTGTCGATGACTGGGATCCGGAGTTTCCTCCGCTGGACATAATGAGCGGCACGAAAAGCGACAGCACCACCGCCTTCTTGAGTTCATCCTCGAAGAATCCAATGGCGCTTGCCGTGAACATTTCTCCCACAAAAAGCACCACCAGCCAGATCGCGCGTTTGCGGATCATCTCGGCGACGGTGGTTTCCATGTACGGGGTGTCCAAGGCCTCCATACCACCGATCTTCTGAATCTCCTCCGTCGCGACCTCCTCCTGAATGTCGAGCATGTCGTCGACGGTGACGATCCCGAGGAGCATGTCGGATGAGTCCACAACGGGGAGCGTGTTGCGGTCGTATTTTTTGAAGAGCGAAAGAGCCACCTCCTGGGTGTCGGTGGCGCGAAGTGCGAGAAACCGATTGTCATGGATCGCATCGACCTTTGCCTCAAGCGGGCGTACGAGGAATTCCCTGATGTAAACGTCGTCGATCAGGCGGCCAGAGGCGTCGGTGACATAAATCACGTTCAGCGTTTCGGAGTCGTTGCCGTGCGTGCGAATGTGTTCGAGCGACTGGCCGATGGTCCAGTCGGGACGCACAGTCAGGAACTCGGTCGTCATGAGACGGCCGACGCTGCCCTCCGGGTACCCCAGCAGCGTCCGGGCCACCTGTTGTTCTTTGGGCGAAAGCAGCGTCAGAAGCTGCGTGACGATCGCCGCCGGCAACTCCTCCAAAAGCGCGGTCCGATCGTCATCCGACATGTCGTTGAGGATCCGAGTCGCCTCTTCGTTTCCGAGGTTGCGGATAATCCGCTCCTGCTCGTCGGGTGCGAGGTATTCGAGCACCTCCGTGGCATTGCTCTGAGGCAGCAGGCGGAAGACGATCGCCTGATTCTCTTCGGCGATTTCCGAGATGATCTCGCCGATGTCCGCGGCCGGCATGCCCTCAAAGAGCCCGCGGATCGCACCAAAGTTTCTGGTCTCGATCAGTTCTGAGATTTCCGGCCCTAGGAGATTACCAAGCATGCCATGGTAGAAAACGGAGGCATCGGCCGCATGTCCACAGTTTAGAGGAGCTTCAGTGTGTTTTTTTTGATATCACACCAACCGGACGATTAAGGCTAAGGACGGGCTGCCGCGCGCGTTGTCGTTTCACCACCAATCCGTCCACCAATCCGTCCACAAATCGCTTCACAACCGTCATTCACCCGTATCAGATTCTCCGCTGCGTCGCTCCGCCTGGCTGTTCCCCCCGAGACCTGCACGGATTGAGTCCGATGTGTCCGCCTTCCCCGATTCTTTCCCGACTTTTCTTACTCCCTATGAAACTATTCCCCAGAAGTTTATTCGCAGTTGCCTCAACTTTGACCGCGGTCAGTTCTGTCCACGCTCTGGAGCTCAAGAAGGGCGATCACGTCGCAATCGTGGGTAGCGCCCTGGCCGACCGCCAGCAGCACTTCGGCTGGCTCGAAGCGTTTATCCACAAGGCGTACCCGGAGTTGGATCTCACCGTCCGCAACCTTGGCTTCGCTGGGGATGAGTTCAATGTCCATCCGCGCTCGGACGAAGTCCCGCCCACCGAGTATTTCCTTGATATGAAGAAGGGGGATGTGAACGCCAAGGGAATTGCAAACGGGCAGGTGGGAAACACTGACGTTGTGTTCAAGGCGGGAACGGAATTTCACGCGGGCGTGATCCTGGCTTACTGGGGTTTTAACGAATCCTTCAAGGGCGAATCCGGACTTGGCGAGTTCAGGACCAAGCTTGACGAGTATTTGAAGACGCTACTGCGCTCCGATTTTGGAGCGGGCCGTCCCCGCATCGTGTTGTTTTCTCCAATCGCCCACGAAAATCTGCGGAGTCCGAACTTTGGCGACGGTGCGACTAACAACAGTAACCTTGGTATGTACGCTGCCGCGATGACAGACGTGGCAAAGGCCAACGGCGTAGAGTTTGTCGACCTTTTTACGGCTTCGACCGAGCTTTACCGGACGGCAAAGACGCCGCTGACCATCAACGGCATTCATTTGAACCAGCAGGGCGATCAGGCGCTGGCGGCTGTCCAATTCAAGGCGCTCTTCTCCAAGGAAGCGCCCGCTGCAAGTGACTCGCACGTTGAGCGCCTCCGATTTGCTGTGCTTGAAAAAAACCG
>CAMDSZ010000194.1 GCA_945906945.1 Akkermansia muciniphila | reverse complement strand
TGTGGCGAGCGGAAAACTTAACCGCAAGATGTTCGGCTCACCGGTGCCGGTTACGATCGATTTGGACGGGCAGGTCATCGTGGGGGTCGACACCACCGACACAGCAGGACGACCCTCCGGCAAAATGATCCCGCTCAACGGGGAAGAATTCAGACGCAGCGTTTACGTGCAGATGCGGCGAAACCGGCCCCTCGGAATGCTGGAGACCTTCGATCTTCCGAAGATGGAACCGAACTGTGAAGCGCGGGCCGCTTCAACCGTAGCCCCGCAATCACTGGCTCTGATGAACAGCGCATTCAGCCTGCAACAGGCCGAGCTTTTTGCAGATCGGATCCTGAGCGAGGCGGGATCAGATCCATCCGCACAGATCCGCCAAGCATGGCGCATCGCACTGCAAACTGAACCGACAACGGAGCAGTTTGAAAACGCTTCACGATTTTTAAAAACACAAACCACCACACTGCAGGCCTCCACCTCAACAGCAACCGCTGCGCCCCCAACCGCAGCAAATCAGAATGCTGCTCCTGCAACTTCCCCCGCGCCTTCAGCATCCGGCGCAACTGCGGCGAAGACTGCGGCACCCCCTGCCCCAGGAGCCTCGCCGTCGATCATTCCCGCACGCGCAGCACTTGCCACCCTTTGTCAGGCGCTGCTGAATTCCAACGCATTTCTCTACGTCGATTAAACCGCACCTCGCTTAACGCATAACCTAGGACATCGACGAATCCTCGATTCATTTCCGAACCGAACACCACTGTTTATTATGGCCTCACAAGGATGCTATTCACGCCGCCATTTTCTCGGAAAAAGCGGCTTCTGCCTCGGTTCGCTTGGAGCACTTTGGCTACTGAAACAGGACAATCTTCTAGGAAAACCGGTCGACTTAAAGAGCCAGCATTTTGACACGCTTCCTAAAGCGCCTTCGATGCGCCCCAAGGCGCGCGCAATGATCTCGATGTTTATGCAGGGCGGGCCAAGCCAGATCGATTTGTTTGATCCAAAGCCCGAACTCGATAAACGAAACGGCCAGAAGTTTGTCGGTGATATCAAATACGACGATTCGGCTAACGCGAGCACCAAGCTGATGGCCAGTCCGTGGAAATTTCAAAAGCACGGACAATCCGGCATCGAAGTGAGTGAGCTGCTTCCAAACTTCGCGCGAATCGTCGATGATGTGACGCTCATCCGAGGAATGCAAACCGGCGTGAGCAACCACGGCCAGGGAATTTACGCGATGCAAACCGGCGGAATTCTCGCCGGCCGCCCGACGATCGGGAGCTGGCTCACGTATGCGCTCGGATCGGAATCAAGCGAACTACCGGCTTACGTAGCGCTCACGGATCCACGCGGACTTCCCGTGTTGGGCGTGAGCAACTGGACCCAGGGCTGGCTGCCATCGCAGTACCAAGGCACTGCGGTCCGCTCTCAAGAACCTCGTATGCCGAATCTGGATCCGGCACCGCACCTGCGCGGGCAGGCACAGAAACAGTACTTGGATTTTCTCGCGCAGCTCAACGCAGGCCACCTCGCCAAACACGCGGGTGAAACCGACTTGGAAGCTCGGATCTCAAGCTACGAGCTTGCGGGCAAGCTGCAGACTGCGGCCAAGGAAGCGCTGGACATCAGCTCAGAATCCGCGGCCACCAAGGAACTCTACGGGATCAACGATCCGCAAACCGCAGAATTCGGGACCCGCTGCCTGATCGCGCGGAGACTCGTGGAACGCGGTGTTCGCTTTGTGCAGCTGTTCACCGGCAACCAGACATGGGATCACCACAAGGGGATCATCGCCGGACTGCCCGCCGCCTGCAAATACGTGGACCGCGGCTCAGCGGCACTGGTTATCTATCTGAAGGCGCGCGGACTGCTGGATTCAACAGTGGTGCACTGGGGCGGCGAGATGGGACGTCTACCCGTCATCCAGTTCGACGGAGGTCGGGACGTGGTCGGACGCGACCACAACACCTTCGGCTTCTCGATGTGGATGGCAGGCGGCGGGTTCAAGTCGGGGCTTGCCTACGGCGAGACTGACGAGCTCGGGCACAAGGCGGTGAAGGATATCGTCAGCCACCACGATTATCATGCGACGCTCATGCACCTCTTCGGACTCGACCATGAAAAAGTCACGTTTCCAAGGAATGGATCGGCAATGAAGCTCACCGACAACAAGGGCGGCCGTATCGTCACGGAACTGCTAGTGTAGCCCAAAATTCGAGATTTGTTGCACTCGACTCGACCCGACATCCAAGCCTCAAAACCAGCGACCGGGAGTTGCACTTGGAAGGAAAAAAGGGGCTCCGGCGTAAAACAGCAGCACCGGCCAGAGTATCCTTGCGGCCAAAGCGCCAGTCCCCGCATCATGGCCAATGCCCAAAACCACCGTCATCATCCCGGCCCGCTGGGCCTCCACTCGTTTTCCTGGAAAGCCCCTGTTTCCGCTTCTAGGCAAACCGCTGATCCAGCACGTTTGGGAAAGGTCCACGCGCGCTAAGGGAATCGATTCAGTTGTCATCGCAACCGACGACATGCGGATTGCAGAAACAGCCTTCGGGTTTGGAGCCGAAGTGGCTCTAACGTCCCCAAAATGCGTTTCGGGAACCGACCGTTGCGCGGAGGTCGCGGCCCGTTTGAAAAACACGCGCCACATCATCAATGTCCAAGGCGACGAACCGCTGGTGGATCCGCTTCTGATCGCAAAGCTCGCGAGCAGCCTGCGCGAAGACCCATCCCTGCCAATGGTCACCGCTGCGGTTCCTTTCGAGAAAGGCGAATCCACCTCCAACCCGAATGCAGTCAAGGTCGTCCTCGACCGCCTAGGGAACGCGCTTTACTTCTCCCGCAGCCCCATCCCCTTCCTGCGCGACGGCGATGCTTTTCCGTACCTGCGCCACATCGGCATTTACGGATACAGCACCAAGTTCCTGCTGCAGTTCGTGCGCTGGCCCAAGGGAAAACTCGAGGGGGCTGAGTCCCTGGAACAACTCCGCGCGCTTGAAAACGGGGCGAGGATCAGGGTACTTAGAACGCGAAAGTCTTCGATAGGGGTGGATACCCCTGAGGATGCTCGAGTTGCGGAAAAGCTGATGAGCAGAGCGAAGCGCGCCCTTAAGAAAAAGTAGTTTGTAAAGCCGGAAGCTCACAAAAAAAAGCGCTCCTTAGGGGCCTACAACCGGTTCGCGCTTGCAGGCGCGGGCGCGCATAGACTTCTTTTAAGCGGTGGCCTATGGCCTCTCTAGGCATTAGGCTGACCCGAGGGAGCCATCCAAAGGGCTGCGCTACCCCCGAGTTCAGCCCGCATTTGATCCTTTTTCCAACTTTTCACCCATGAAGTACATTTTTGTTACAGGCGGCGTTGTGTCCTCACTCGGGAAGGGCCTCGCAGCGGCTTCGCTCGGAACCCTGCTGGAGCAACGGGGACTGAAGGTGGTGCTTCAAAAGTTTGACCCCTATCTCAACGTCGACCCGGGCACGATGAACCCCTTCCAGCACGGCGAGGTCTATGTGCTCGATGACGGCGCCGAGACCGACTTGGATTTGGGCCACTACGAGCGGTTCACCAACTGC
Organism: Akkermansia muciniphila; assembly: GCA_945906945.1. Taxonomy (GTDB): domain Bacteria; phylum Verrucomicrobiota; class Verrucomicrobiia; order Chthoniobacterales; family Chthoniobacteraceae; genus Chth-196. The sequence continues at coordinate 4,176 of CAMDSZ010000194.1, read as the reverse complement.
GTGCTCACCCGCTCAAACAGTACCTCGTCCGGACAAGTCTACGAAACCGTACTGGCACGCGAGCGCCGAGGTGATTACCTCGGCAACACGGTGCAGGTGATTCCGCATGTGACCGATGAAATTAAAGGACGCATTCGCACGCTCGCCAAGGAGCAGCCCTGCGACGTGCTGATCACAGAAATCGGCGGAACAACCGGAGACATCGAGGGGCTGCCATTTCTGGAGGCCATCCGGCAGTTTGTGCTCGAGGCTGGCTCGGGCAACGTGGTGGTGATGCACGTGACTTTGGTTCCGTACATCAAAGCCGCCGGCGAGCTCAAAACCAAGCCGTCCCAGCAGTCCATCGCGAAGCTCCGTGAAATCGGACTGCATCCGCAGGTGCTTGTTTGCAGAACCGAACATCCGCTTGAAGAGGACGTCCGAAACAAGCTGTCGATGTTCTGCAATGTTCCACTCGAAGCCGTCATCGAGGCGCGGGATGTGGACCATTCGATTTACGAAATGCCCTTGATGCTTCAACGCGAAAAGCTCGATCAGATCGTGTGTGATCTGCTGCACCTAAACGTGCCCAAAGCGGACATGCGCGAGTGGACTCGTTTTGTGAAGCGTGTGGTCCAGCCCAAGAAGCGGGTAAAGATCGCAGTCGTGGGCAAGTACATCGAATTGCAGGACGCCTACAAATCCATCTACGAATCCCTCACGCACGCCGCCGCCGCAAACGACTGCGGCATCGATCTGGTGCGCGTGGACGCAGAGGAGCTTGAGAATCAGGATCCGAGTGAAGCCCTGCACGATGTTGCCGGAGTGCTGGTGCCGGGCGGATTCGGCGAGCGCGGCGTGGAAGGTAAAATCAGCGCGACAAAGTTTGCGAGAGAGAGCGAAGTGCCGTTTCTGGGACTTTGCCTTGGAATGCAAGTCGCAACGATCGAGTTTGCGCGAAACGTGTGCGGCTTGGAGGACGCGAATTCCGCCGAATTCGATCCGCAGGGCAAGCACTGCGTGATTCATCTTTTGGAGGAACAGAAGGGTGTCACGGACAAGGGTGCCTCGATGCGTTTGGGTACTTGGCCCACGTTGATCAAGAAGGGCACTCTTGCTGCGAAAGTCTACGGAACCAGCAAAATCCGGGAAAGACACCGGCACCGCTACGAGTTCAACCAGTCGTACCGTGAGCAAATGGAAGAAAAGGGGTTTGTGATCGCGGGCACCTCGCCCGACGGGCAGCTCGTGGAGCTGATCGAACTTCAAAATCATCCGTACTTCATCGCCTGCCAGTACCATCCCGAATTCCAGTCCAAGCCCAACCACCCGCACCCCCTCTTCACCGGGTTCATCAAAGCCTGCTTACAGAACTGTTAGCCGATGCCCGACAAGCGCCCCGAAAACGTCGTTCTCGTAGGCTTCATGGGAAGCGGCAAAACCGCGATCGGCAAGCTGGCCTCCCGACTCTTGGGCTTCCAGTTTTTGGATACCGACCAACTCATCGTGGACCGGGCCGGGCGGCAGATTACGGATATCTTCGCGACTGATGGCGAGCCGGCGTTTCGAAAGCTTGAAACCAACGTGCTAGAGTCGCTTTCGCACATCAACCGCTGCATCATTTCCACAGGCGGCGGAGCGGTTTTGCTCGAGTCAAATCGGGAGATCTTGCGCTCGCTGGGCTTCGTGGTCCTGCTGAACGCTTCCGAGGAGACGCTCTACGAGAGAATTTCGCGCAACACAAAGCGGCCCCTGCTCCAGACGGAAAACCCGCGTGCAACGCTTTCAAAACTGCTGGCAGAGCGCAGTGAAGCCTACGCTTCCGCTGCAGACTTCACGCTGGACACCACCAATCTCTCACACAACGCCGCAGCGGAGTCCCTCGAGGCTGCAGCTCGCACAGCATTCGCGTGGACGCGCAAGGCATAGTCCAGCCCGGCACCAAAGCGCGCATCAAGGAACGGGCACTTGCGTTGGGCTTTGACGCATGCGGCGTCGCCGAGGCCTGCCCCCCTCCCCACGCCGCCGCCTTCAGATCCTGGCTCGAGGACGGGTGCGCGGGCGAAATGCACTGGCTGGAGAAAAATGCGGACCGCAGAACCGATCCACAACTTGTTCTCGAGGGCGCCCGCTCCGTGATTGTGGTGGCCCGCAATTACGCACCGGCCGACCACTCCCGCACGCCGCGCACAGCCAGGGCGGACCACCAAATCGCGCGCTACGCCTGGGGAGAGGACTATCACGAAGTGCTCACCCCGAGACTGCGTGAGTTGGACAAGTTTCTTGAAACTCTGGGCGGCCGTCAGCGCAGCTACATCGACACCGGTCCGATGCTGGAGCGCGATTACGCGGCGCTGGCTGGGATCGGATGGCAAGGCAAGAGCACGATGCTCATCTCCCGGCAGCTGGGAGCGTTCTTTTTTCTCGGCGTAATCCTCACCTCCCTCGCGCTTGAGCCCGATGAACCGGCGACGGATCGCTGCGGCAAGTGTACCCGATGCATCGACGTTTGCCCGACCGCAGCCATCACTGGGCCACATCACTTGGATGCACGCCGATGCATCGCTTACCTCACAATCGAACTTAAGGGAGCGATTCCCGAGGAATTCAGGCCGCTGATCGGCGACCGGATCTACGGATGCGACGATTGCGCAGCGGTGTGTCCGTGGAACCGCTTCGCCACGGACTCGACCGAAGCGCGCTTCAGGGCCCGGGAGTTTGTACATCATTGGACCCTGCGCGATTTTCTCACACTGGATGAGGAGGGTTTTCGGAAGCTGTTCAAAGGCTCGCCCATCAAGCGAATCAAGCGGAGGGGGTTTCTGCGGAACGTATGCGTGGCATTGGGAAACACGGGAACAGCGGAGGATCTGGCAGTACTCAAAGCGGCGACACGGGATCCGGAACCGCTTGTGGCGGAACATGCGCAATGGGCGGTTGGCCGGCTGCAGGAGCGACTTGGGTGCAGCTGAAAAACCCCGCCCTTGGAATAGGTCCCGAAACCGCATCAGATCTATTCTTTAGGTCACTCCGCAGGAACTCTGGATAGTTTTCCCGTTGACTCCGAACGGTGCAGGGTTCGTAATGGCGGCCGTAATTCAAAAGGGTGAGGTGGCTGAGTGGTCGAAAGCAGCGCTTTGCTAAAGCGCCGTACTCCAAAAGGGTACCGAGGGTTCGAATCCCTCCCTCACCGCTCTTTCTTTACAAAAATGCGAGATCCGCTTTTTGCTTCCCCGCATCCAGAGCAATTGAGCGTACAGCACTCTACGAGATGCGCTCTGTCAGATCCGTCACCCCCAGCACTGGGTAAAACACAATGCCAGGGTGCTACATCTCGCGGCGGTTCATCTTCGTTGCTTTAGCGACGTGGACGGGGCCGCCAAAAAGCTGAAGATGGGCTTTTCACAGTTAGGAGATTTAAGTACCTTAGCCAAGTAAGCCTGCTGGTTGCGATGGGTGAATTCCTTCGCGCGTGTTCAAGGTATGCAGCTGGCTTATACGTTTTAGTTATCACGGGCTGTGGCTCAGCTTGGTAGAGCGCTTCGTTCGGGACGAAGAGGCCGCGGGTTCGAATCCCGCCAGCCCGACCACCTTAAGTTTCTAGAAATAAGGCATTTTCACGACTCGGAAATTTTTCTCAAATCGAGGAGTATCACCTGATAGTATCGCCCAGTGATTTCGAGTCCTTCGCCGCGCCAAAAAGGAGCGAGGTCCCAAAGGCCATGACAACCATCAATCTATCACAATCAACCGGTTCCTAAGAACCCATCAAACCCGGCATTGAAGCAAACGCACAATATTACTGGCCGTCAGGTCGATGGATCGACTCCGCAGCCAACAGAGGGATGACGAGAAGCGGCAGGGAGTGTTTCATGAGAAATGGCGAATGCATGAACAGGGACGGCGATCATATTGTTGCCCGAACCTTTATGCGCTTACTCCGCCATTTCATCGTTGCCGCGCTCATGCTCCCGCCTGCCATCCCTGCGCAGGACGTGCATTTCAAGCCGCGCGATCATGCGCTTGGCGATGTGCATCCCTTCTTCCATGAGGGGGAATGCTTCCTCTACTACCTGAAGCCCGGAAAGTATGACGCCATGCTCGTACGCTCCCGCGACTGGCTGCACTGGAATGAGATGCCGATCGGCCATGATCCAGCCAAGCCCGCCGACTGGATGTCGCCCTACTTTGTGCTCG